>NZ_JAGGQU010000029.1 GCF_018613155.1 Bacillus sp. ISL-55
CGAACCTGATGGAATCAAAGAAAACAATCTTGATAATTTACCACATTTCTAGCAGGGAGGAATCCCTGCTTTTTTTTATTTTATAGATATTTTATAAATATTTTATAAAAAGATTTAGTCATTGAATACATATGTAGTTTTCTTAATCCAGCTACAGCGCCTAGCCCCTCGAGTCGCTTGTCTAGTGTCGCCTCCTAGAAACTCCGAAACTTCAACTCCGCCGACAGAAGCAAAAAGCGCTTCTTTGTCGGAGTCTCCAGTTTCTGCGTTTCTGGACAGTCGGCTATACATTTCGATTTCGGTCCGCCCAATGAAGTCAAAGTACGACTTCACCGGTCGGCCCTCCGAGGCACAGGACGTGCTAGACCCGCCAGCCACAGGACGTGGCGTTTTAGGCGGGCAGCGCTTGTGTCGGGGCTGAGCAAGGCGCTTCCGCTTTTCTGTGTGTAGACTAGAAAAGTTTATTGTGGCTCAGCAATACTCTTACCAGTGAGGACCATATCCTGATATAATGAGTGGTGTTAATTGTATTGTTGCCAGCTGAACGCCCATATATAAATGACAAAAATTGTGTGGAGGAGAGAAAAGCGGCATGGAAAGCAAAATTGAAGTAGTTTCAACCGTTAAGGTACAGAATAGTCCTGATTTATATAAAATTGTAGATGCACTAAACAGGACTTTAAAGCGCGATGACCTTATGTTCGGTCTTGCATTGGATCAGGATGATCAAGAAAAAGCGATTTTCACTATCTATCGTACTTGATTAAAAGCTGCTGTCTTGAGAGTAATACACGCAAAAGCCGTTAACTAAATAGAGCATACATAAAGAAGGGGATACATGTGAAGAAATGGATATTTTTCAGTATCCTCATTGTTGTTACAATTGTGGGGATTCTGGTCAATGTATACTTGAACTCGGTTGAGCCATTAAAGGCAGCAGAAAAAGAGGCTGTCCAAATTGCGTCAGAAGAAACAAACCTTTCAGATTTTACAAACTTCAGTTTGTATAGTGGTGAAGAGACTTATTATGTGATGACGGGGAAAAATGCCAAGCAGGAAGATGTTTATGTTTGGATCAATGAAAAAAACAGCGAAGTTATCACGAGAAATGCGAAAAATGGTATCACGAAAAAAGAAGCTTTAAATAAACTATATCAGGAAAAAAATCCGAATGAAATAATTGAAGTAAGGCTCGGCATGGCAAGAATCCAAAAGACGGACAGGCCGGCATGGGAAATATTTTACCGGAACAGCAACGAGACGATAAATTATTATTATGTGGATTTTGATACAGGTGAAAAGCTGAGGGCCATTGATAATTTATGATACCCATTTGGAAAATTTTTGATTCAAGAAGTGAAGTTGGACAATACAATATTATGAAATATTATATATTAGCCGTATGCAAAAATAGGAGGTAAAGGGATGGAGATTCAATTAGCCAGCAGAGTGGGAGCACTCACTCCTTCATCAACTTTGGCAATTACCGCAAAAGCAAAAGAATTGAAGGCGCAAGGGAAAGACGTGATAGGACTGGGAGCGGGAGAGCCTGACTTCAATACACCACAGCATATTATTGATGCTGCTGTTAAGTCCATGAATGAAGGGTTTACAAAGTACACACCATCTGGCGGTCTGCCGGAGTTGAAAAAGGAAATCGCAGCGAAGTTAAAAAGTGATCAAGGACTTGAATATCAGTTGGATGAAATCATCGTAACAAGCGGAGCTAAGCATGGCTTGTATACACTTTTCCAAGTACTTCTTGATGAAGGTGACGAAGTGATCATCCCTATTCCCTATTGGGTCAGCTATCCTGAGCAGGTAAAGCTTGCAGGAGGAAATCCTGTCTACGTGGAAGGGCTTGAAGAGAACAACTTCAAAATCACTCCTGAACAGCTTAAGGAAAAGGTCACAGACAAGACCAAGGCTGTCATCATCAATTCCCCGAGCAATCCTACCGGAATGGTATATTCAAGAGAGGAATTGAAGGCTCTTGGTGATGTATGTCTTGAGAGTGGAATCCTGATCATATCTGATGAGATTTATGAAAAATTAATTTATGGAAATGCTGAGCATATATCAATTGCTGAACTCTCAGCAGAGCTTAAAAGGCAGACAATCATCATCAACGGTGTTTCCAAGTCCCATTCAATGACAGGCTGGAGAATAGGGTATGCAGCAGGTAACAGTAAAATCATCAAGGCAATGACTGACCTGGCAAGCCATAGCACGTCAAATCCAACGACTCCTGCCCAGTATGCAACGATTGCAGCTTACGCAGGGTCCCAGGATGCGGTAGAAACAATGCGTACGGCTTTTGAGGAGAGACTTGAAATCATTCACGGCAAGCTGAATGAAATACCGGGAATAAGCTGTATAAAGCCTCAGGGAGCATTTTACCTGTTCCCAAATGCAAAAGAAGCAGCTCTTATGACGGGCTGCAAGGATGTGGATGAGTTTGCAGAAGTATTGCTGACAGAAGCGAATGTTGCGGTAGTTCCTGGCTCTGGTTTTGGGGCTCCAGACTATATGCGACTGTCCTACGCTACATCCCTTGACCAGTTGGAGGAAGCAATCAGCAGAATTCATCAATTTGTTCTAAGCAAGTCTTAAATCATAAGACGGAGAATCAAGACCGATTCTCTGTTTTCCAAGTTTGAGTGATCTCTGAAATTATGCGGAGATTACACTACAAAGGATAAGGCCCGTACATTGCGGGCCTTGTTGTATTTTAGGGGAATTTGTTTTATTTTGTTTTATTATGTCTGGCATAGCTTTCTTTATTGCTATTTTTCGACTAATTTCCCTTTTTAATCTTTTTCTATTTTATTACCAGCCGGGCTTGTTCATGCTATACTATGAAAAGAGGTGTCCGGAATGAAAAAAGCAGATATGGTAGATTGGCTGAAAGAGGGGAATGTTACAATTCCTGCTGTATTGCTTACGCAGTACAAAGAAATGAGATTGAACGAACAAGAATTAGCATTATTACTTCATGTATTCTATTTTTCTGAAAAAGGAAATGAATTTCCTACGCCTACGGAACTTGCAGCCCGCATGACGATATCGGCTTTCGAATGTACAGATTTGCTCCGAGCACTGATTCAAAGAGGGTTTATATCGATAAGTGACGGGAATTCTACGGACGGAATCAGATATGAAAAATATTCCCTGGAACCGCTGTGGGAAAAGCTGTTTGATCAGTTTATGCTCAAACGGAAACAGGAAAAAGAGATGACCAACCAGAAGGAAGAAACGGATTTATATACAGCGTTTGAAAGGGAATTCGGCCGGCCGTTATCACCCTTTGAATGTGAGTCACTGGCAATGTGGATGGATGATGATCACCATGACCCTATCATCATTAAAGCTGCACTAAGAGAAGCGGTCATTTCTGGCAAATTGAATTTTCGGTACATAGACCGGATTCTTTTTGAATGGAAGAAGAATGGGATCAAGACGATCGAACAAGCCAAAAGTTATGGAAGGAAATTCAGGCAGCACCAGAGTGCCCAAAAGACAGGGAAGGAAGAACCTAAGGTTTCTGCGAATCCCGTTCCGTTTTATAACTGGCTTGAACAGTAATTGTAAAGAGAGAATTCATCTATTCTCTTTTTTTTTAGGTTTTTTCGAGGTTGTATGTCTTTATTTGGATTAAAAGTCGTAAATTTTGAAATGTGGTGAGATTATGTTAAATAAACAGCAAATTCGGTTTTGCCTCGATGAAATGGGAAGGATGTTTCCTAATGCGCATTGCGAATTGGTTCATTCTAATCCCTTTGAACTGGTCATTGCAGTCGCCCTATCTGCTCAGTGCACTGATGCCCTGGTGAATAAGGTGACCAGAAACCTATTCCAAAAATACAAAAGTCCTGAAGATTTTTTGAGCGTTTCATTGGAAGAACTTCAGCAGGACATCCGGTCGATTGGATTATTTCGCAATAAAGCGAAAAATATCCAAAAGCTTTGCAGGATGATTATTGACGAGTATGGAGGAGAGGTTCCGCGGGACAGGGATGAATTGACAAAGCTTCCTGGCGTTGGGCGTAAAACAGCCAATGTCGTGGTTTCAGTCGCTTTCGGGATACCTGCTATTGCCGTTGATACGCATGTGGAACGGGTAAGTAAACGCCTGGCTTTTTGCCGCTGGAAAGATTCAGTTCTTGAGGTTGAGAAGACATTGATGAGAAAGGTTCCAGAGGAAGAATGGTCCATTACTCATCACAGGATGATTTTCTTTGGACGATATCATTGTAAAGCCCAGAATCCCAAGTGTGAAACATGTCCTTTACTGGAGGTATGCAGAGAGGGCAAAAAAAGAATGAGAGTAAAAGCGTAATGGAAAGAACAGATATTTCCTTTCAAGATAATTTACAAGCAGTGGCTACGGTCCTCAGTGAATGGGGTCAGTGCAAAAATGAGCTAGATGATTACTTTAAGAACAGGGACAGCGATAGGGCTCTGCCATTGATGAAGAGAGCGATAGAATTATTTGAACAATTTCTTATAAGATCAAATAACCTGAGTCCAGATAAATATTGTATTAAAGATTGTAAGATTAAGCCGGTGAATGTAGAAGAAAGGCTTGGTTTTATCGTATCGAGACCAAAACTTTTTCATTCTTATAAACAACTTGTTGAATTATTCGCTGAACAGGAAAAGCAGGTTGCCAAACAAGCGGCATTAAATAGAGCAAAAAACAAACGTCCTGATTAGGAATCAGGACGTTTGTTTATTACCAGAAAGTATAAATTTGTCCAGCTTAATCTACTCGTGGGACTGAACGAGTAGATTAAGCTTTTCTTGGAACTGATGATTCCTATGTTCCAGGAAGGGCATTTTCATCCCCGTCATCATTGCCATCATTATTCCCGTTACCATTGCCGTTTCCGTTACCATTGCCGTTTCCATTTTCGGTACCATTTCCCTGGCCATCTTCATTTCCTTCTCCATTCTCATCTTCATTTTCATTCTCGCCATCTTCTGGTTCTGGAAGAAGTGGTTCAGGTACTTCGACTTTAAGAGTTGCAGGATCTGATCGCTGTTCACCACGTATCGCTGTGACTTTGAATGAATAAATTCCGCCTGGAACTGCATTGGCGATTATCAAACCCATCTCTGTTGTTGTGGTCAGTGGCTGCTCAGAACCTTCATCAAGGGAAGCGGTAACCTCGAATTGGATATCCTCTTTATTCTCCTGATTGAATTCCCAGCTCAGGATGATTTCATTTTTCAATTCATCGTATTTTGCTTCAAGCTTGGAAGGTGTTTCAAGCTTTTCAAACTTCTTGGACGTTTCCTTAGGTACATTGCCTTTAACAGCCCACTCGTAAAGGATTTCATCCTTAGGAGTGTATTCACTGGCTAGCTTCGCAGGCATTGTGCCTTTTTCGACTTTAACTCTTTCGACACTCTTTGGTACTGTGAAGTCTGGAGTATCCACATCTTTTGACACATAGGTCATTAGATTCTTGAAAAGAGTCTGGGAAATTTTTTGTTCATTCCCATAAAGTCCCGTCTTTCTGTCACTATAACCCGTCCAGACGGATGCTGTATATCTAGTTGTATAGCCAACGAACCAGGAGTCAGGAACACCGCCATTCTTGATTTCCCATTTATTTATTTCATCTTGTGTGTAATTAGTTGTTCCTGTTTTTCCGGCAACATGCAAGTTAGAGATGTTTGCGTAAGTAGCCCCAGTTCCTTGCTTGATCGCCGTCTTCAGCATATCGGAAATCATGAAGGCTGTGTAATCCTTCATGACCACTTCAGTCTCAGGAGTAAGATCAATTTCTGTCTTGTCACGCAATACAACCTTTTTGACTGAGTATGGCTCTGTAAAGAAACCATTATTACCAAAGGCTGCATATGCACCAGCCATTTCAATTGGAGCAATTTCTTTAGCGCCAATTGCAGCTGATTCATAAAATGGATCATCTAGTGTTAAACCAAGATTCGTCCCGAACTCCCTTGCCTTTTCAAGACCTACAGCCTGGAAGGCCTGCAGGGCAGGGATGTTGATCGATTTTGCCAGCGCCGATCTCATGGTCATGACTCCGTTATACTTGTCGTTCCAGTTACCAATCGGTTCGCCGTTTGAATAGGTCATAGGCTTATCTTCAAGCATATGGTAGGTCCCCCAGCGCAAATGCTCGATCGCAGGTCCATAGTCAAGGATTGGCTTGATAGTTGATCCTGGCTGTCTTTTTACATCAATCGCATAATTTAGTCCGCGTTTGACCTGCTGATTTCTGCCGCCGCCTATCGCTCGTATTTCCCCAGTTTTCGTATCAAGAAGCGTGATGCCGGCCTGCAGTTCATCATTAGGGAATTGCACAGCAGCATCTGTATTAAGGATGTTCTCTACATGTTTTTGTGCATTTTGATCTAGTGTTGTATAAATTTCAAGTCCATCGGAAAAAATATCAAAATCGGTTTTTTCTGTTACTTCCTCGATTACCATGTCAACAAAGGCATCGAATGGTTCTTCATTCTTATTCACTCTGTTTTCTTCCTTAACTAGGCTGGATTCAACAGGGATCTTTTGTGCCTTCTCTTTTTCTTCCTGTGAAATGAAACCATGCTGATGCATCAGATATAATACAGTGTTCCTTCGCTTCTCCGCTTTTTCAGGGTTCGTAAAAGGATTGTAATTATTAGGACTTTGAGGCATACCTGCAAGAAGTGCCGCTTCATGAAGCTCAAGCTCACTTAAATCATCTTTTCCAAAATATGTCTTTGATGCAGTCAGGACACCGTGCATATTTTCTGACATATAAATTTTATTTACATACATTTCAAAGATTTGCTGCTTCGTATACTTTTGTTCAAGCTGGTAAGCCAGCCAAGCTTCCTGTGCTTTCCTTGAGATTGTTTTTTCAAAGCCAAGGAAGTAGTTTTTGACAACTTGCTGTGTAATGGTGGAAGCACCTTCCGATCCAAAGCCGTCAGTGATATTTGCTATAACGGCTCCTCCAAGACGGATGACGTCAATACCATTATGTTTATAGAATCGTACATCCTCTGTCGCTAAAAATGCGTTTTCCACTAGTTTAGGTATATCCTCATAAGCTACATAATCCCGGTTCTGTGAGCCTACTTCTGTTACAAGCTCTTTATCTTTATCATAGATCTTAGAAGATATAGGGTCTTTGAGCAAGGACTCATCAAGTTTTGGTGTATCCTGTATCATGAATGCGAAGGTAGCGATTCCGGTCAACATGCCGATGATGCCAAGAGCAATCAGCGTAAGGAAAATCTTCTTGAACATTCCTTTATTCGCTTTCTTGCCTTTTGTTTTCTTTGTCTTGGCTGCCTGTTGTTTTCGGCGCTCCTCTCTAGTTTGAGGTTTTTGTGCCATGTATAGTTCATTCCTTTCTCGCAATAAAAACACTAACTAAGTTTATAAAGATAATCGATAACCTTTATATAGTCAATCCTTGGGTGAAGGCCAAGGGGGATCTGATGCCCGGATTGAATGACTTCTTCCTTTGTGATTGACTTCCTGCCCCCATTTTGCATTCTTTCCCAAAAAGTCAGCAAATGGCTCGCTTCCAGCATGTATATCTCTTCTTCCGATGAGAAACGGAGGATGACAAAACATATACCTCCTTGGTCAAGCACAGCTTTCATATGGACAATCTGATGTTCATGGAAGTTTTTCAGTGGGAACGATGTTGAAAACTTGGTTTCTTTAGCTTCAAAATCAATGTACCTTCCCTTGTAAACTCCATTATAGTCTGTAGTAGAAGCTTGTTTAAAGTATGCCTCTTTTATTACAGCTGCACTCCTGCGCGGATAATCCACATTAACAATTTGAACGGGTGTCGGTTTTTTATGGATGACCGCTATGCCCCGGTCAACATAGTAGGAGTTCGTTTCATTCAAATCCTCCTCCAATGTCATTCCTCTATTGCTATAGGCTGCATTTTTTTGCACCCTTGCTTTTTTGTCCGGCTCTTTATTTGTGTTTGGTGTATATTTCTTCCCATTTGGATAATTGAATATCAAGCTGACCACCTCGCAGACTACTCTATATCATACCAAATATCAACGGTTTTTGGTTGAATAAAAAGCCTCATTTCAATTCACCCTATAAAGAACCTATAGAAAAGGAAGAGAAAAGGTGTGTCAATAACCCAAAATCCTCAATTTCATCAGCTGCCTGACCATGAAGCTGAGATTATACAAAAAATAAGGCTGGAAACAGATAGAAAGAATTTGGACAATATATCAAGAACTAGTGCGTATCTTGAATTTTATCTGGAATATCCCGAAATGATTTGGGCATTCCTGGCCAGCATGGTTTCAAGAAATGGCGGCTATAATATGTGCGACCTTGAGGGAGATTGGTTCCCGAAGTTTCTGGATCCTCCTATCCGAAAACGATTGTTCCTCACATATGAAAGGGCGAACTGGCTAATTTTTCGGGATGCTTATTCTCAGCTCCTTTTATATTCTTATTCGACGAAAAAAAGCTCATCAATGTTTCACTTGCTAAAATTCCTGGATGTATCAACTTTCATGGAAAAGGAATGGATGGTGTTTTGGGAGCGCGGAGATAAGAAGCGGCTGATGACTGCTTTGATCATTAATGAACAGAACGTGATCCATGATCCTGTTATAAATCATCCGGTATATAAAAAGAGAGTATTCAACACAATGATGTTTTCCTTCGAAGATTACCTGCATTTCAGCACAGTCCTTTTTCCAACGTGTGAGGGAGAACTCTACGGGGCAAGTGTAAATGGGTTTAAATCTGTCAGCAAAAGAATAAATCTGGGAAAGCGGCTTGCGTCAATATTATTTGATCACAGGTATTATCCATTATTTCTGGAATTCGCGGTCAGAACAGAACATACTGCTTCAAGACATGATTATGAACAGTACTTTCCTTTCGATAAAAAAAGAGATACGCCATTCCTTCGCTGTACCTATCCAATCGTTCAGCATCATTTCCATCAACAAGGTGACTGGTATAAGGAGAGGAAATTTCACAAAAAGTGGTTTAGCCAGGAACTCAACCACAGACATCCTGTTCACTTGACTGGTTGGTACAAAAAAAAGCAAAAACAGTTACATGCCATGATTTCGGTGAAAGAATTATTCACATCAAATTGATCCAAACAAAAAAGCAAGGAAGCTCCTTGCTTTTTGCTTTGCTGGTTCACTCTGCTGGACGGTTTGGACCTTCCAGCTTTTTGTCGCCATATCCTGTTTTTTTCTCAGCCGTTTTATTGGCCTGCTGCGCAGTTTTCTGTTGTTTTTTATTCATGTGAACACCTCCCGTGATTAGTTTGTTCATTTGCTGTTTTTTCATTCGGCAATTGAATGTCGAAGGCTGTAAAGATTGATGCTGAAAAGCACTTTGTTTGCCGAATTGCTTCTAGTTTTGTCAACGGTGAAGGAGGTTTCAACAAGAAGTAGAATTTACAAGTTAAGTTCCTAATAGAGAATTCGTTGTCGTTCAGCAGGGGGCATACTGCCAGACCTTAAAATAACAATAGTTGGGAGAGATTGACCGATGAGATCAGGAATAGAAAAAGAAGAGATTTTAGGGATGTTGACTGATATGGCCCATAGCCTTGAAGAGACGGATATCAACCTGCATGAATCTTTAATGGAGGTCCGGGAAACGATGTGCCTGGCACATTCATCACAGTTAACAGAAACAGGCAATTTTTTAGATAGGATGGAAGGCAGGCTTCCTCAATTGATAAAATCTGATTTACAAGCAAAGTCAGAGCAAACTTCTTTAAAACTTGAAATGAGTTTTTAATTTATATTAGAATGGATTCATCTTTAAGTAGCTTTCTTAACAGGAGGCTGCTTTTTTGTATAAACTCATTAAGAAAGATTTAGCTATCAACAAAAAAATAGATTTAAAGAAAGTGTGATTAAAGTGGAAATGGAAAGTAACATTCTTGCATTATCCAAAAAACTGCTGGTTGATGTGGAAACGGCTCATAAACGATTTCATCTTTCAAAGGAAGAGGGAGTCAGGGGAGACTTCCATTCAGAAGTGAAGCCATTCGCGGATGAGGTGAAATTGGCAGCAGATGCTTGGAGAAAATCAGCAGGACAATGGATTAGGGAAAATAGACCAAAGAATCTGCATGCTAATCAAATTGAAACAGCGGCGGACTATTTGGAAGTAATCTCAGTCCAGGCTTTTTTTCCTGAAACAAGCAAGAAAAGATTCCTTGACCAGATTCAGTCAGTTGAATTCATATTAAACAGCATGATCATTGCCGTCAGGAAAACCATGCAGTGAAAAATAAAGATGCACCAGAGCAGTTCGCAGCTCTGGTGCATCAATCTTTTTATATGGATATTTCTTTCTGATCCTCGGGAATGAAAGCTCCTTGCAATTCCAGCTCACGAACCAGGTTCCGGTATTCTATAATGGTTATTTCATTCTGAATGTACGATTTTTTAGTAAAATCGAGCAATTCATTTACATGTTCCGGAGTGTATTCTTTTGTCTCAGCAAATAGATTTTTCAGTTCGTGAACGTTCATTTTTCATCCTCCTCCATCATTTGAAATAATCGTATCATGAAAATGGAATGGTCATCTATTTTTCAAAAATTGAAACTTCCGACAACATATTTCATCGTTAGACAAAAACGGAAGTACCTTCCAGCCTAATCACCAACTGGGCGGCAATAACATATAATATCGTAATGAAAACTTGGAGGAGGATGTTCGCCATGTTTGGCCGAAGGAATAAGACCAATACCAATCATCCACAATGGTGGGAATATCAATATAATCTCGATCCGAATTATTTATATGGGAATAACCAAGGTTTGAACCGGCAGCAACCGCTCCCTCAACAGTATAACACTCCATATTGGAATACTATGCCAGGAAATGGGCAAAACCAATATTTGCAGCAGGAGAACCCGGTTAATCCATATGTGCAGCAGGGCTACCCGATGAATCCGTATATGCAGCAAGGAAATCCTTACTGGAATCAGCCAAATCCGATGGCTGGAAGCAAAAATGACTATTCTAAGATGCTCTTTCAAAACCCGCTTGAGCCTGAAGGTGATCCTATTTATGGATCCTATAACCCACAGGCAGATTATCAGAACTTCAATCCATATCCACAATATGCGTTCATGCCAAAACAACCCTCAGGCCTGCAGTCCATCATGAACTCTTTCAAAAGCCAGGATGGCAACTTGGATGTCAACAAAATGGTGGATACTGCCGGACAGATGATGAATGCCGTGACCCAGGTGTCTTCGCTCGTCAAAGGTCTCGGCGGAATGTTTAAGGTCTAACTAAATAGAATCTATCCGGATAAACAAAACAAGCAGGCAGTATGCGCAGCCTGCTTGTTTATTTTGTTCTTTCTCATCAGATTGAACATCAATCCTGATCACTTAAAATATCAATCTTCTTTCCTTGTTTTTTTGCGATTTTGACTTCAAGCAGGCCGTTGCGATAGGAAGCGCGGGTCTTTCGTTCATTGACAGGCACTGAAAAGGGGATCGTCCTGCTAAATTGCCGTGCCGAAGCCATATGCCTCTCCGTTTTTGCGATATCATTGATTTCCGAAGTGACGTCAGTCTGGTTAACCAGTATTGTCAGGGAGTTATTAATAATATTTATGGAAATCTGATCTCTTTTAACCCCCGGCAATTCTGCTGTCACAATATATTCCTTTTCTGTTTCATGCACACCAACATTGAAGGGTGTATGTGGAAATGGGTGTCTGAAAAAATTATCAATGCTTTGCAGTATGCCTTTAACCGGCTTCTCCTGCATCAGCTGGTTCATGGATTTAAACCATTGTTCAAGGGCTTCATGTCTTTTTGGGCGATCAGGATGGTTGGTTGCCATCGATGCACATCCTCCTCTGCAGAAATTCTTATAATAGGTTATGTAGAGAAGAATGTCCCTGTTCAAGATTGAAATACTTTTACCTTGGTGAGGCTTCTTTACATCGTCTTACCTTTTTGAACACTTTGTGAAAAATGCCTTTAGTGTGATTTAGGTCACATAACCGAATCTTTATCCTCGGTATGCTGAAACAGTAAATAACGCAGAAGAGGGGAATACAAATATGTTTTGTTACCAATGTGAACAAACGCCAACA
Source organism: Bacillus sp. ISL-55 (assembly GCF_018613155.1). GTDB lineage: Bacteria > Bacillota > Bacilli > Bacillales > Cytobacillaceae > Mesobacillus. The sequence goes on from NZ_JAGGQU010000029.1 coordinate 12,109, forward strand.
GGAGGATGTAAGGTTGTTGGTGTATGCGGAAAAGATGAAACAATCGCAAGTCTGCAGGACACTATGATTTTTGCTTTGAAAGGGATCGCAGCATATAGAACACATGCCAACCAGCTTGGTTTCACTGATCCATTTGTTGACGCAACAACCCACGAAGCATTATATATGACACTAACCAACTCAAACTTTAATGTACAAGAACATATCGATATGGCTATGAAGGTTGGGAAATCAGCAGTTCGCGTAATGGAGCTTCTGGATGAAGCGCATACGAGCCGTCTTGGTATCCCTCAGCCGGTAAAAGTGAGCCAAAATAAGATTGAAGGAAAATGCATCGTCGTAACAGGTCATAATCTGTTCGCGCTTGAAGAATTGCTTAAGCAAACAGAAGGAAAAGGCATCAACATCTACACTCACTCAGAGATGCTTCCTGCGCATGGCTATCCGGCATTGAAAAAGTACCCACACCTAAAGGGGAATATCGGAAAAGCCTGGTTCGACCAGCGCCGCTTGTTTGAAAAGTTCCCGGGAGCAATCCTTGCTACGACAAACTGTGTAATGCCAATTAAAGGTTCATATGCAGACCGTATGTTCACTTATGAGGTTACTGGCCTTGAAAATGTAAGAAAAATTGAAAATGATGATTTCACAATGCTTATTGAAAAAGCTTTGGAGCTTCCTGAAGCAAATATGGAATCTGAAGAAACATTAGTGACAGGCTTCCACCACGAAACAGTGATCGGCCTGGCTCCAGAGGTTATCGATGCAGTAAAATCCGGTAAAATCAAGCGTTTCTTCGTCATCGCTGGCTGCGACGCACCAGGTAAAGGCGGAGAATACTATCGTGAGCTAGCAACATCGCTTCCACCAGAAGCTGTTATCCTGACAACTTCATGCGGAAAGTTCCGTTTCAATGATGTAGATTATGGTGTGGTTCCTGGAACAAACATCCCTAGATATTTGGATCTTGGCCAGTGCAATAACTCAGTCTCTACTGTAAAAATCGCTAAGGCATTAGCTGATGCGTTTGAATGTGATGTAAATGAGCTGCCTGTAAGCATCGTTCTTTCTTGGTTCGAGCAAAAGGCTGTTGCAATCCTGCTTGGTTTGTTCAGCCTTGGAATCCAGGATATCCGCATTGGGCCTAAGCCGCCAGAATTCATTTCTGATGGAGTGATGGAGGTACTTCAGGAAACATTCAATCTGAAGTTGATCACTACGGCGCAGGAAGACTTGGAAACAATGATGGGGTTAAGCAAAACTGAATAATAATATGAACGCCCGAAGCATTATGCTCCGGGCGTTTTATTTGATATGGTTCCGTGATTGTTCTTAGTAAAAAGGTATTAAAGCAGTTGACCGTAAACTAGTGAATTAAACAAGCTCATCCATCAACACGTCCGGGTCTAATTTCATATTCCCGTTGGAATCCGTAGTGATCAGTTCTTCCTTTTTCATTTTGGTCAGCGTTCTGCTAACTGTTTCCCTGGTCGTCCCAATCATATTGGCCAGGTCTTTGTTTGTGAAATCAGCCTTTAGCAAAATCGTGCCATCTTCCTGCTTTTCCCCATGAAGTTCACCTAGCCTGATCAAAAGCTTTATGATCTGCTCATATGTGTTATTCAGGATTTGTGCTTCAAGCCGTTCCTGGAGATCAACAATTTTTTCGCCAAGTACCTTGAACACTTTGATGCTTAAGTGAGGGTTATCAACCAAAACTTTCTCAAATTGCGAAATCGGTACGACAACAAGACTTGCCTGCTCTAATACTTCGGAATAACCCGGATATCCGCCTTTTCTGAAAAAACCTACATGCGGGAACATTTCTCCTTTTTTCAGAATAGCCACTATTTGCTCCCGGCCATTGGCATCACTTTTATAGATCTTCACTTTTCCTTCATTAATAAAATACACATTTTCAAGCGGGTCGCCCTGCATGAAAATATGGCTGTTTTTCTTCCATTCTCGTGAAATTGATATATCTACAATCTTTTCAAGTTCATGGCCATCAAGGTCCCTGAACAATGAAAACCTGGACAGGACACTTTTTATTTCATTTTTATCCAAAAGAAACACCTCTATTAGCTGTTTGTCCACTCTATTTTAGCAAAAGGTTGTATTAAATGACATAACGGATTGTTCAGAGGGTGATAGAATTGCGGATTTAAAAGGTGCTTGCCAAAAAATAGCAAGTTGATTTATTGAACTTTTATCTTTTGCAACGAACGTTTATTCGCTAAAATAAGAATAACGAGGTGAACGCTATGAAAGTCCGGAAAAGCATGCAAGAGATTTTGCAAGAATTAAAGGTTAGTGAATCGGTAAAGAAAAATATTGTCCACTGGCATACGATTGAAGAGAAGGAAGCCCAGACCGCAGAAATGCCAGAGGAATTAAGCGAGATTCTAAGAAAAGCATTAGAAAGACGCGGGATATCCCGCTTGTATACTCATCAAAAGTCTTCCTATGATCAAATCATGAAAGGACAGAGCATTGTAGCTGTCACACCGACTGCATCGGGAAAGACACTGTGCTATAACCTGCCAGTACTTCAATCTATAATAAATGATCCTAATGCCAGGGCGCTGTATATGTTCCCGACAAAAGCACTGGCCCAGGACCAAAAGAGTGAAATCAACGAACTGATCCAGGAGGCGGAGCTGGCGATCAACAGCTATACATACGACGGGGACACTCCTTCCAATATCCGGCAGAAGGTCAGGAGGGCAGGGCATATCGTTATTACAAATCCGGACATGCTCCATTCAGCGATCCTGCCGCACCATACTAAATGGGTTTCCCTGTTTGAGAATCTGAAGTATGTCGTGATCGACGAATTGCATATTTACCGGGGAGTCTTCGGCAGCCATGTGGCAAATGTCATCAGAAGACTGAAGAGAATCTGCAATTATTATGGCAGCAATCCTGTTTTCATCTGTACTTCAGCGACGATTGCGAACCCTTTGGAACTGGCTGAGGGACTGACTGAAAAGGATATGGTGCTGATCGATAATAATGGAGCTCCTTCAGGCAGAAAGCACTTTTTATTTTATAACCCGCCAGTCGTCAATATCCCGCTTAATGTACGCAGAAGTGCAACGCTTGAAACCAGGAGGCTCGCAGGTGAATTTTTGAAAAATAGGATCCAGACCATCGTGTTTGCCAGGAGCAGGGTCAGGGTTGAAATCTTGCTGACGTATTTGCAGGAGTTGGTCAAACACAAGCTCGGTCCAAAGGCGATCAGGGGATACCGGGGCGGTTACCTTCCGACAGAAAGACGGGAAATCGAAAAGGGACTCCGTTCAGGTGATATATATGGAGTTGTCAGCACAAATGCACTTGAACTTGGTGTCGATATCGGCCAGCTTCAGGTATGCATCATGAACGGTTATCCTGGAACGATTGCAAGTGCATGGCAGCAGGCAGGCCGGGCAGGACGCCGCCACGGCGAGTCGGTTGTTATCATGGTGGCAAGTTCGAGTCCGCTCGATCAGTACGTGATCCAGAATCCTGATTACTTTTTCAACCGCAGTCCTGAAACGGCAAGGATCAACCCTGATAATTTGATTATTCTGATCGACCATATCAAGTGTGCTTCCTATGAATTGCCATTCAAAAAGGGCGACACTTTTGGTGCTGCAGAAATTGAGGAGATACTTGAATATTTAACAGAGGAGCGTGTTCTTCACCAGAACGGAGACAAATGGTTCTGGATGAATGATGCATTCCCGGCTCACAATATCAGCCTCCGTTCAGCATCACAGGAAAATGTGGTGATTATCGACCAGTCTGATGTGGCCAATGTCAGGGTGATTGGCGAAATGGATACATTTTCAGCGATGACGCTGCTGCACGAAGAAGCGATTTATCTGCATCAAGGAATCCAATTCCAGGTGGAAGAGCTTGATTGGGAGGAAAAAAAGGCGTATGTCCGTGAAGTCGATGTTGATTATTTTACCGATGCCAATCTCGCTGTTCAGTTGAGCGTTCTTGAAGAAGATAAGGCCAGGGGTAATGATGACATCGAAATCGGCTTTGGAGATGTCAGCGTACGAGCCATGGCAACCATTTTTAAGAAGATCAGGTTTGAAACTCATGAGAATATCGGTTCTGGACCGATTTATCTTCCGGAAGAGGAGCTTCACACAAGCTCAGCTTGGATATCACTGAACAACGAGTTATCCGAATTTGGCCATGATCGTCTTGAGGAAGGTTTGATTGGGACTTCTCAGGCACTCAAGCATATCGCGCCGTTATTCGTGATGTGCGACCCTTCAGACGTTCATGTAGTTCCTCAAGTCAAGGCTGCACATAATGAAAAGCCAACCATCTTCTTTTATGATCGCTATCCAGGAGGGATTGGATTAAGCGAAAAAATATTCTCGGGAATAGAAGAAATACTGAACCAAACAAAACAAATGGTCAAGAATTGCCAGTGTTACGATGGGTGTCCGTCCTGCATCGGAACGGATACTACATCCATCCATTCTAAAAATGACGTCATGAAATTACTGGATTTATTCCTTAAAGCTGCTGTTTAGGAAAGGAGGGGGAATATGAGTCTAAAGAATAAACTGAACAGGCTGAAACCCCATATAAAAAGCGGGATTGATAAGCCAAAGGCCGAACCGCTCATAGCTGAACAAACACCAGAAATCCCGTTTCTTGATGTTTGGGAGCAGGAACAGGTTTCCCCCTTCTATTTTGATGGACAATATTGTCTAGTCAGAGAAGTGAGCTATCCGCTCGATCACCAGCATGGGCATTACCGATTCGGCGATTTGCTCGAGGCTGTTTCGCTCTGGAACAAGGAGGGGACGAAGCATCCGCTGTCTGCAGCTGGCCACACCCCTTTGGACCTCGTGTTTTTTGATACCGAAACAACCGGACTTGGGGGAGGCGCTGGCAACACCATCTTCCTGCTTGGCCATGCCTCCATATCGGGGGAGTCAGTGAAGTTGAAGCAGCATATCCTGCCAAATCCCGGAGCAGAAGTTGCTCTTTACCAGAGCTTTTTGACCAATGCCGATTACACGACATTGGTTACCTACAATGGCAAGGCTTTCGATTGGCCGCAAGTCAAAACAAGGCACACTCTTGTCCGTGACCATGTCCCAAAGCTGCCTTCCTTTGGACATTTTGATTTGTACCATGCAGCGAGAAGATTATGGAAGCATAAGATCGAGCGGATGAAATTGAGCATTGTGGAACAGGAGATCCTGGGGCTTGAAAGGAAGGATGACATTCCTGGCTTTTTGGCACCAATGATTTATTTTGACTTCCTGGAGAGGAAGAACCCAGAAGGATTGCTGGGTGTCATAAAGCATAATGAAACAGATATCCTGTCATTATTGACGCTCTACACACATCTAACTTTCCAGATCCTCGGAAGGGACAAGACCCAAACATCACGGGAAACCTACGAAGTGGGACGCTGGTTTTCCTATCTTGGTGAGTCAGACAAAGCGAAGCAAGCATTCACCGGGCTGCTGGATGGTCGAAATGAAGAAGCGGTTTCAGCTAAGCATGCACTAGCTTTTGAGCATAAAAAGAATAAAGACTGGGATAAGGCGGTTGTCCTGTGGGAAGAAAGTGCAGCAAAAGGGACAAAAATGCAGCGTAAAGAAGCATGTATCGAGCTGGCCAAACATTTTGAACATCGTGAAAAAAAGCTTGAATTGGCTCTGAAGTATTGTTATCTTGCTCAGGAACTTCACCGGGAAGAAAAAGGTGCAACAAAAAAAGACATGATTTTTAACCAGGAACTCGAAAAAAGGATACAAAGGATTTCCCGAAAAGAATTTCCCGGGCAAGCGCAAAATTCGCCAAAATAAACTGGTTTTATACTAAGTTTCGTCAAAGAAACTTGAATTGTAACAAAATTTTAACATTTATCCTTTTAAAACCTGTAATATCCTGTTGTATGTAAGGTTTAGACATTGTAAAATGTAAAATTGTATGGTGTTAAAAAACAATATAATTTTACGGGGCGGGTTTGATGTATAAAGCGGTATTAGTTCTATATTTTGTCGTTATTACTCTCATTGCTGTTATTTTCAGCGGTCTTAAGGACAACTTTTACACATTCCTTTAAGAATCGAACAATGGGTCTTTATTGCAGATTCTTTTGAAAAATAGGTGTTTTCATTAGTACAAGACGCATCACTTCTTCATAGGCTGATAATGTAAACAATAAGTCTAAATGAAAGGAGTTATGCACTATGCACTGCAAGCCGACACACGTATTGCCAGCAGTAGTTCATCCTACTAAGTGCTGTACGAACCATAACTTTACAAATAATGTGGTTCCGCATATTCATCCAACACACACTACAAATGTAAACCACATCAATTATGACCATGTTCATTATTTCCCGCAGACACAGTCTACGGTTAATCAGGTGACACACCAGAATCATTATGGCGGACCTGGTCCGGTACCAGGCGGAGTGGCTCCAGTTGGACCGAGACCGCGCCCGGGATTCGGCGGTCCAGGATTTGGTGGACCAGGATTTGGTGGACCAGGATTCGGCGGTCCAGGATTTGGCCGATAAAATGACTGCAACAAGGGCTCCTCAGCCCTTGTTTTTTTAGGCTCTATTCTCAAACTTTGTTGCTTTTGAATACCAAATTGGACTGTATGATCAATGTTTTTCTATAAAATTCAAGCTTATTATGAGAAAAGAGCTTGCAAACTTAATACCGACCTCCAAATTAGCGTTTATTCACGTAAAAGTCGGCTGTAGGATTTTAACAGCGATTTTTACGAAAACAGTCCATTTTTAAGGTTTAAAGGTGTAATAATTCCTGTATATAGGGAATACCTTCAATATGGAGTTCTGATTAATAAAGGCTCTTTTCTCAAACTTTGATGGATTTAATGACGTATATTTCTTCGTAAGGTTGACCCTCTTGTGAGAAAAGAGTATGCAAACTTAAAACTGACCTGCAAAATGGGGATATATTACGTTAAAATCGGCTATAGGATTTTAACAACAATCTTTAAGAAACCAGCCTTAATAAAAGGATCAAAGGAGATTATATGGTAAAAGTAGCTGCGATATCTGGTTATAAACCTTTTGAACTCGGCGTGTTCCAGCATAATCATCCGTCCGCAGAATACATAAAAATTGCGATAAAAAAAAGCTTGCTTCCTTTAATTGAGGAAGGTCTGGAATGGGTGATGATAAGCGGACAGCTAGGTGTCGAATTATGGGCCGGTGAGGCGGTATTCGAGCTCCAGGAAGAATATCCCGACCTTAAACTTTCTGTATTCACGCCCTTCCTGAATCAAGAGGAAACTTGGAAAGAAGCCAATAAGGAGTGGTATGAATCGGTGCTTGCTGGAGCTGATCATGTTGATTCCATCACTAAAAAGCCTTACGAAAAACCGTGGCAATTCAGATTGAAGAATCAATTCTTTATAGAGAAAAGCGACCTGCTGATCCTGCTTTATGATCCTGAAAAAGAAGGCAGTCCCAAATTCATATATGAAACGGCAAAAAATTATCAAGAAAAAAACGATTATGAAATAAGAATGATCACTTTATACGATTTACAAATTGCGGTTGAAGAGGAACAATTGAAACAGCAGGATTTTTAATTGAGAATGTTGCTTGCGGGATTAAATAAACAAGCTTAATAAAAGAAAAATTGACAAATCGTCTTGTTTTTGAAAAAATAAATGTGACGATTGGGGTATATTGAGGTGAATGGAATGCTATCCGATAAATTACAGTTAACTGCAAAAGATATTTTGGAAAAAGAATTCAAAACAGCAATGCGTGGTTACAAGCCAGAAGATGTTGATAAATTCCTTGATATGATCATTAAGGATTATGAAGTGATGCAGCAGGAGATTGAAGAGCTTCAACAGGACAACCTGCGTCTAAAAAAGCAGGTTGATGAAGCTTCGCGCCGGCCAAGCACACAGGCAGCTGGCACAACGAATTTCGATATCCTAAAGAGGCTATCGAATCTTGAAAAGCATGTTTTTGGTGATAAGCTTTACGATTAATCCAGTATCTGCTAATTTTTGAAATGTATTACCATTGCTTTTCGAACATATATTTCATATAATGTTTCTTGTAGCTGTTAATAACGTTCGGGTAATCGCTGCAGTTTTGCTGCAGAGGAAAGTCCATGCTCGCACAGGCTGAGATGCCTGTAGTGTTCGTGCCTGGCCAATTCATAAGCCAGGGCAGTCGGGCTCACGCTCGGCTGACGGCCGGGAAAATGCCTAAGTCGGCAACGATATGGCATGAATACCTATAAAAGTGCCACAGTGACGGAGCCTTCCGAGAAATCGGAAGGGTGGAACGAGGTAAACCCCACGAGCGAGAAACCCAAACGATGGTAGGGGCACCTTCCTGGAGGAACTGAACAAAGGGAAGGACAGATGAGTTCTCATCTGTAGATAGATGATTACCACCAGAGTACGAGACTTTTGGTCGTTTGCAGTACAAAGGTACAAAACATGGCTTACAGAACGTTATTAATGGATTTGTATGAGTGTTTACAAAAGCTCTCCTTTTGCCAGGAGAGCTTTTTTTATGTATATTAAGTGTTATTGGGTAACTTAATAATGAAATACATAAGAGATTGGATATAAAGGGTGAAACGATGAAGAATTTTGATATAATCGCGACCTCAGCAATGGGTCTTGAAGCAATCGTGGCAAAGGAAGTCCGCGACCTTGGATACGAATGCCAAGTAGAAAATGGGAAGATCACTTATAAAGGTGATGTCAGGGCAATAGCCAGAAGCAATATGTGGCTCCGTACGGCAGACAGGATCAAAATCAAGATTGGCGAATTCAAAGCCTATACATTTGACGAATTATTTGAAAAAACGAAAGCTCTACCATGGGAAGAGTTTTTACCGGAAAATGCTGAATTTCCTGTTTCGGGTAAATCAGTAAAATCAAAGCTTTTCAGTGTTTCTGACTGCCAGGCAATCGTCAAGAAAGCTATTGTTGAACGAATGAGAAAGTCTTATAAAAAGACTACATGGTTTGAAGAGAATGGGCCATTGTTTAAAATAGAGGTTGCTCTGCTAAAGGATGTCGTAACTTTGACAATCGACACCAGCGGAAGCGGCCTGCATAAGCGCGGATACAGGTCTGGCCAGGGAGAAGCTCCATTGAAGGAGACACTAGCAGCTGCCCTGATCCAGTTGACAAACTGGCATCCGGACAAACCATTCGTTGATCCTTTCTGCGGCTCTGGAACAATTCCAATCGAAGCCGCGTTAATCGGTCAAAATATCGCACCAGGTTTTAACAGAGAATTTGTTTCAGAAGCCTGGCCAATTTTTCCTGACTCAGTTTGGGACGAGGTAAGGATGGAAGCGGAGGACCTGGCAAATTATGACCAGCCGTTAGATATCAGCGGCATGGATATCGACCATCGCATGGTGAAAATCGCTGAAGAAAATGCATTTGAAGCAGGACTTGGCGATTTGATTTCTTTCAAACAAATGCGTGTGCAGGACTTTACGACAAAAAAAGAGTATGGCGTCATTGTTGGCAACCCTCCATACGGTGAGCGATTGGGTGAAAAGAAAGCTGTCGAAGAAATGTACAGCCAGATGGGCAAAGCCTTTGCTCCACATGACACTTGGTCCATCTATATCCTGACATCCAATGAGGACTTTGAACAAGTATACGGAAAACCGGCAACTAAGAAACGGAAGCTGTTCAATGGATTCATCAGAACAGATTACTACCAATATTGGGGCAAACGCCCTCCCAGAGTTGAGAAATAAACTAAGCCTCCTGTTGAACAGGAGGCTTTTTATCGTTAAAAAATAGTGTCTTTTTCCTGGAATAAATAGACGTTCTGCTGAATAAAATACATTTATACTTGCATTTTTTCTGAAGTGGAGGGATGGCAATGAATTATTCTTTTATCGACTTCCAACGTATCTCTAAAGCTCTTTCGACTAGCACAGAGGCTTTGCGTAATGAATTCCAGGCTGATGAACTCCAGCTGGCAGAATTGCAGGAAGCGGAAAACAACTTTCGTCAGGCATTGTCATTTGGCCTTTCAAACGCTAAATAAACATGCAAAGAAACGCTTGAATCTCAAGCGTTTCTTTTTTTTTGCCTATTATATGAACCAAACTTCACATTATTACCCTGACAGGTTTTGATGCAGGTGGACGTCTAAATTAAAACCCCTGGAGCAGTCTTTTTCCTTCCTCCGTCATGCGGTCAGGTGTCCAGGCTGGCTCCCACGTCAATTGAACGTCTGCATGGTCAATTTCTTCCATGCCTTGAACGCAATATTTAATGCCGCTGGCGATGCTGTCATGCAGAGGGCAGCCTGGAGTCGTAAGTGTCATTAAAATTCTTGCTGTGCGCGGTTCTGGAACGTCGATTGCATAAATCAAGCCCAGGTCCACAACATTAATATTCAATTCTGGGTCTATCACAGTTTTTAAGTTTTCTCTGATTTTTTCCTTTAATTCAGTCATTTCTAACTCCTCCTCATATAGTTACAACTTTGGCGATAATATAGCTGAATAGGACAGCTCCGATCACAATCAATCCCTGGCCGATGTAAAAGACAGGCGTAAGGTTGACGATGAATGACAGTAAAAGAAGTATCGTGCCTGCAGTGAACATGATGAAAAGCGGCAGTGCCAGCTTCTCATCCATCATGTCTTTTAACGCAGGCACCTTCTTTTTGCCGATTTCTTTGCTGTATTTATGGGTCCACCACAGGAATGGAACGATCTTATATAGATAACCAATGATACTGAATGCAATCCATGCGACTAAATATAGTAAAATAATCGGCCCTGCCATTTTTGAAAGAAGATTCACAGCACTTCCAGCAAAAGCGGCAAAGTGGATTAAAGCCCCGCAGCCAATCGCGAATAATGCGAACATGAAGGGACGGTCTAGCTTCTTCTTCACACGCTTATCGATGATGATTTTGACATGCCAGGTGAAAATGATGAACCCGGCAAATAGCATGAGCGTTCCCAACACTTCAAATAGATGGCTGCCCGTTAAGAAGGAAGAAATCAACAGGATGATTCCAACAGCATAAACACCGAATACAAATCGTGCCGGTTTCATGGAATACCCGTGCGAAAGTGAGAACATCGGAACCATTTTATAAGAAAAACCGAAGATCAATAGGGAGAACCAGCCCACTGTACCCAGCAGGATATGAGTTTTAAAAATGGCTTGATAATACTCTGATGCATATCCTGTCTTCATGCTCAGAACCAGTGTGATTCCAAGTGAAATGGTAGCAAGCAGAGAAAATAGCGCAGTCCCGACGAATAAAGTTAGGATATTTGGTTTTGCCTGGCTTTTTAGCGTCATGAACATTTGAAAGATGAACATGAAAATTCCGAACAATGTCAGGATTCCTGGAATCAGGGCATCCTGTGGCTGAAAGTATAGAGCAACTGCAAAAGAAATGATTCCTGCAGTCGTTACCGCCAATTGCAAAAAGCCGAATTTCTCGTTCCAGATCGGTGTCAGGAAGGCGACAGGGACCAGCTGGTACATCGCCCCCATAGCGACCATCAAGGCCCAGCCGAGCACGAAAAGATGTGCAGCAGACCAGATTGCCGGCAATCGGAACACGCCTGAAACAAGCAGGTCACCGTTCAGCAGGATCAGCAGCTGTGAAAGGAGTAATGCCAGCATGCTGAAGCCGATGAATGAAAAAGGAAGCTTTATATTTGTTTCGTTACCACTGCTTTGCTGAAACACTTCAATCACCCCGCTTTTCGGGAAATCGTCACGCGATAACTGCCATCTTCTTGCTGTTCAGTCAAATATATATAGCCCAGTTCATCCAGCTGTTCGAACAAGAACATCGGCCGGCGATCATTAATGATGATAAGCGTCTGACCTGCTTCAAGCTCTTCAAGCTTTGCGAGTGTCCTCATCATTGGCTGAGGCGGTTCAAGCCCTCTATTATCCAGGATCATCTTACTTCCCTCCCGTTTTAGTAAAAGTGATTTTATAGTGTTTTGCTTCAATCTTTTCTACTTCGTGTTCAAAACCCTTAGCTTTTAACACTCCATAGAGCGGAACAGGCTTGAAAGGAGCATGAAGGATCAGGCAGTCATGCAATTGCAGCTCGCCAATGGCCTCCATGATTTTCTGGAAAGGCTCCAGCTTGTTATTGATATCCTCCCGTACATCCAATTCAATGGTTTTGTGTTCCATATCGATCAGCTCCTAAATACTTTAGTTGGTATGATTAAATGATAATCATTTTCACTCTTTTCTTCCGTGATGCGCATCACTTAAACTAGAAAAATTACTTTTTCCTGTTTTAAAGGAAATTATAGAAGTATTATTGTGTGGATCACTCGATATGGGTATCTTAATCCAGCTCCAGCGCCTGGCCCCTCGAGACGCTTCGGGGTTCTTAAAACAATTCCTGATGCAATTTTTCATGGTCTATTAAGTAGAATCCGTCAGAATCCATGCTTAAGTAATCTTTCTTTTTTAAATGGTTGATCGTTCTGCTGACGGTTTCTCTGGAGGTGCCGATCATGTTGGCGAATTCTTTGTTGGTAAAATGGGTCGTTAATTTAAAGCCATTTTCTCTTTTTTCTCCATTAGTTTTGCATAGGCGCAACAACAGCATGATGATCTGTTCGTACGTATTATGAAGGATCTGCTCCTCGAGTCTGGCCTGCAGGTCAACGATTTTCTCTCCTAGGACCCGGAATAACTTAATAGAAAGTTCGGGGTAGGCGACAAGGATTTCTTCAAACTTTGAGATTGGTACGATGATCATCTGGGTGTCTTCCATTATTTCCGCATGCGCTGGATATTGGCCCTTCCTGAAGAAGCCTGCATGAGGGAACATTTCACCAGTTTCAAGGACGGAAACGATTTGTTCCCTGCCTGATGAATCTGTTTTATAAATCTTCACCTTCCCTGAATGGATGAAGAAAACCCTGTCAAGCGGATCTCCCTGCATGAATGCGTACATTTTATTCTTAAAGAATCGCGGCTGGGCGATTTCAACAATAGGATTCAGCTCGTCTTGTGATAATTCTTTGAATATAGGAACTTCTTTCAATTGCTGTCTGATTTGAGATATATGCATATCAATCTGCTCCTCTAACTATTGGATTCATTATCTAACTTAAAGTCTATCAAGAGATGAATAAGGGGTAAGTGACCTGAATCATATATTGACGTTTTTATGAAAATAATTATCATCGCTGTGTGAAATATCACACCAAACAAATGAGGAACTTCACAAACTTCCCATCGAATTCCCTTTATGCTTAGGTTGTAAATCAATCAGGAAAGGGGATGTATGGTAGATGGAAATCCAGCATGGAACATCCAAGAAGGCAGTGGTCAAGAAAAATACAAACTCACTGTTGAAATCCGTACTCATCATTACATTATTGCTTAGCTTTACAGTACTCCTGACAGGAGGTTACTGGATCTTTAAAGATATGGCTCCAAGGCCGCTTGAAGTCGCAAGCGAAAAGGGAGAGATCATCTTAACAAAAGAGAGTATCATGGGAGGGCAGGCTGTCTTCCAGAAATATGGTTTGATGGATTATGGAACTGTATTAGGGCATGGATCCTATATGGGGCCTGATTATACGGCAGAGGCACTGAAGATTTATACTGATGGAATGCATGACTTCAGGGCACAAGAAAAATATAGTAAAGATTTCAAAGAGTTATCCGGTGATGAACAAACAATCATCCGGGACAATGTCATGAAAGAAATGCGTGAAAACCGTTATGTGCTGGATACAGATAAACTCGTACTGACAGAAGCGCAAATATATGGACATGAAAAGGTAAGGGAATTCTATCATACTATTTTTACTGAAGGTGACGAGTGGGGTCTGAAAGCAGGGTTAATCCAGGAAAAACATATGCCAGACGGTGAACGCGCCTGGGTTTCGAAAGGCGACCAGATCGAACAAATCGCTGATTTCTTTTTCTGGACAGCTTGGCTATCAAGTACAGAAAGGCCAGATGATGATATTACTTATACAAATAACTGGCCATATTATGAGGACGCAGGAAACACAATGTCATTCTCGGCAATCTGGTGGAGCGGGGCGAGCGTGACCATATTGATCTTGTTCGTAGGCTTGATCCTGTTTGTCTTCTATCGCTATCATCTGGGAATGCAAGAGGCTTATACAGATGGCAACTTCCCTAAAATCGATTTGAGAAAACTGCCGCTTACTTCTTCACAATTGAAGACAGGTAAATATTTCGCGGTTGTATCTGTGCTGTTCTTTGTCCAGGCAATGTTCGGAGCCCTGCTGGCGCACTATTATATCGAACCTGATAGTTTCTTTGGAATGAAATGGGTCCATGATATCCTGCCTTTCAACATTACAAAAGGCTTCCACCTGCAGCTCGCTATCTTCTGGATTGCAACAGCATGGCTGGGAATGGGAATCTTCATTGCTCCGCTCGTGGGCGGACATGAACCAAAGCGCCAGGGATTACTGGTTGACATCCTTTTCTGGGCATTAGTTGTCCTTGTAGCGGGCAGTATGATTGGCCAGTGGCTTGGTGCTAACGGTTACCTTGGAAACAATTGGTTCTTGCTGGGTCACCAGGGCTGGGAATACCTTGAGCTGGGACGCATATGGCAGTTCATTCTTGCAACCGGAATGCTGATTTGGCTGTTCATCGTATTCCGTGGCATCAAGAGTGGTTTGAAGAGGGAATCCGACAAAGGCGGCTTGATTCACCTATTGTTCTACTCAGCAATTGCGGTACCAGCATTTTACTTCTTTGCTTTCATGATCAATCCAGGTACACACTACACCTTTGCTGACTACTGGCGCTGGTGGATCATCCATCTATGGGTTGAAGGTATTTTCGAAGTTTTCGCAGTCGTTGTCATTGGTTTCTTGATGGTCCAAATGAAGCTTGTTACGAAAAAATCAACAATAAAGGCATTATACTTCCAGTTGATCCTTCTGATGGGAGCAGGCGTCATCGGTATCGGGCACCACTATTACTACAATGGCTCATCAGAAGCTTGGATTGCACTCGGTTCTGTATTCTCTGCCCTGGAAGTCATTCCGTTGACCTTGCTCATCCTGGAAGCATATGATCAGTATAAAATGATGAGAGATGGCGGGGTTGATTTCCCTTACAAAGGTACTTTCTGGTTCTTGATTTCAGTGGCAATCTGGAACCTGGTTGGTGCAGGGGTACTGGGCTTCCTAATCAACCTGCCTGCAGTAAGCTTCCTTGAACACGGTCAGTTTCTGACACCGGCCCATGGCCACGCAGCGATGATGGGTGTGTATGGTATGTTCGCAGGGGCAGTTCTGGTCTACTCATTGCGCAATATTGTAAATCCTGAAAAATGGAGCGACAGGTGGGTTAAATTCATTGTCATCATGCTGAACGTAGGTTTGGCAGGCATGGTATTCCTGTCCTTGCTGCCAGTGGGATACCTACAGTTAAAAGAGGCATATTTCAATGGTTATGCAGCATCACGTTCATCTCAGTTCTTACAGCAGGAAACAGTTGAAATGCTGCTGACACTGAGAGCAATCCCTGATACAATATTCTTGATTGGTGTTGCAGCGCTCGCAATATTTAGCGTAAAAGCACTCTTCAATCTCCGTAAAGTGACACATAAAGAAGGAGAACAGCTGCCTGTAAAAGATTTGGCTGTTGATGAAGATTAATAGGAAAACCGCAAAGCAATCGAAGCTTTGCGGTTTTTATTATGAATTCTGCTCATCCTCTTTTTCACATTCAAAGCATAGGACTTTTCCATCTTTATGCACGCCATTCAAAAATCCATCCAGGCAAAAAATCTCTTTCCCGCAATTTTCGCAGCTGCCGACCAACTCTTTCACAAAAATCCCTCCCTATCATAAAGTTCTATCTTATAAAAGGAGTTCCTCTATTTTTTCATAAGATCACTATTCTTCATGAATGAAAGAAGTCATAGTCAATCTGTGACCGCGCTCACTTCAAGGGCGATATAGGAGATTTATAATGAAAATGTAAAGAAAAAACAGAAATTTAAGGAGAGAGTGAAATGACTTTCAACGTAATTATCAATGTACCTGACTATGCACCACGGGAAAAACACCCTACAATATTCCAAAACTTCGATTCTTTGAAAAAGGGAGAATTCATGCAAATCGTCAATGATCATGACCCTAGACCGCTGCAATACCAATTCATGATGGAGCGTCCGGAAGCATTTTCATGGGAGTACCTTGAAGAAGGCCCAGAAACATGGCGTGTGGCAATCGGGAAAACGAAGTAACAAATAAAATCCTCTGCTTGTAAAACAACAGGTTCGCCTGTTGTTTTTATTTTTCGTAAACCTAACTTTCTGAAAAGTATGATAAGATAAACAGGAAAGAGGAAAATGGGGTGAAGTAGATGAGTGAAGTAAAGCAAACAGAAAAGAAATTTTTGGATTATGTCAAAAAAATGGCTGCCTACGGTGAGGCGCTTTCTTTGATTTATTGGGATTTAAGGACAGGAGCTCCGAAAAAAGGGGCAGAGCAGCGTTCTGAAGTGATCGGGGTACTTTCTTCAGACCTGTTCAACATGTCAACTTCAGAGGAAATGGCATCATACATAGCAAGACTATCAAATGAACCAAGTTTATCTGAAATTACCCGTAAAACACTGGAGGAATGCAGGAAGGATTATGACCGTAACAAGAAGATCCCTGCAGTTGAATACCGGGAATATGTGATTCTTCAATCAAAGGCAGAAACAGTTTGGGAAGAAGCGAAGGCTGAGTCCGATTTTGAATTGTTCAGACCTTATCTTGAAAAACTTGTTAATACAACAAAGAAATTCATTGGTTATTGGGGATATGAAGTAAATAAGTACAATACGCTGCTAGATATGTATGAACCTGGTGTTACTGTCGAGGTTCTGGATCAGGTATTCGGTGATCTTCGTGAAAAAATTGTTCCACTTGTACAGCAAATTTCCAGTTCAACAGCTAAACCTGAAACAGGATTCTTGTTCAAGCACTTTTCTAAAGACAAGCAGCGTGGATTCAGTCTTGAAATCCTTAAACAAATGGGTTATGACTTTAATGCAGGACGTCTTGATGAAACTGTCCATCCGTTTGCGATGGGGCTTAACCCTGGAGATGTAAGGGTTACGACTAAATATGATGAATCAGATTTCCGGACAGCTGTTTTCGGTACAATTCACGAAGGCGGACACGCTCTTTATGAACAGAACATTTCTGAAGAGCTAGTCGGAACTCCTTTGAGTTCTGGCACATCGATGGGAATTCATGAATCACAGTCGCTTTTCTATGAGAACTTTGTTGGGCGCAATTACTCTTTCTGGAAGCACAACTACAGCTTGCTGCAGGAGTATTCGGACGGTCAGTTTTCAGGAGTGGAAGTTGAGGATTTCTATCGTGCAGTCAATGAGTCTAAACCAAGCTTAATCCGGATTGAGGCCGATGAGCTAACGTATCCTTTGCATGTAATGGTGCGATATGAGATTGAAAAAGGCTTGTTCAACGATGAAATAGAAGTTAAGGATCTTCCGCGGATCTGGAACGATAAGTATGAGCAGTATCTCGGAATCAGGCCTGAAAATGATGCGGAGGGAGTCCTGCAGGATGTCCATTGGGCAGGAGGCAGCTTTGGCTATTTCCCTTCTTATGCATTAGGCTACATGTATGCCGCTCAGTTCAAGAATGCCATGCTGAAAGATTTACCGAATTATGAGGAACTGCTAGAACAGGGAAATCTTCAGCCTGTTAAAGAATGGATGACGGAGAATGTCCATAAACATGGAAAAATGAAAAAGCCCCTTGAGATTTTGAATGATGTAACCGGAGAGGGACTCAATGCCCAATACCTGGTAAATTACCTATACGAAAAATACAATAAGGTATATCATTTAGTCTAAGAGAAAAGAAAAATAGATGGCAGTATATCTGCCATCTTTTCTGTGTGGTGAATAAGATTGTCAGGGAAATTACCTTATATAATGATCGCATTTGCGTCAGCGATGTGGGGACTGATTGGTTTTTTTGTCAAAGGCTTGAATGATGCCGGGTTCGGTGCCATGGAGATTGTGGCGATACGTGTGTCGACCGCAGCCATTATATTGATGCTGGTGGGAATTGCTTTTTACCGAAGTCATTTGAAAATCAGGGTGAAAGACTTGTATCTTTTTGTAGGTACAGGGATTTTAAGCATTGTGTTTTTTAATTGGTCTTATTTTACGGCAATCAACCTGATGAATATTCCGATCGCAGTGGCATTATTGTACACATCTCCTGCTTTTGTGGCGGTTTTGTCTTTTCTATTCCTTAAAGAAAGCATTAACAGGAAGAAGCTGTTGGCGATTGTCATGACAGTCATTGGCTGTACGCTTGCCGCTGGCATTACAGGACATGGGGGAACGTCATTTTCTGCCTCAAGTATCCTTATTGGCCTAGGGGCAGGGTTCGGCTACGCTCTATACAGTATTTTTGGCAAGGTGGCGTTAAGGCGGTACCATCCTTTTACGGTCACTTTGTATACATTCCTTGTGGCTTCGGCTGCCCTGGTTCCGACAACTGGTATAGTCAGCAAGGCGGTTGTTCTTTTCACAGGGGATGTGTGGCTTTATGCGATAGGGTTAGGGATTTTCCCGACTGTGGTTGCATATTTTGCATACTCCTGGGGCCTGGAAAGAACAGAAAGCAGTACAGCAGCTGTCGTCGCCACCCTGGAACCAGTCATAGCCACCATGCTGGGGATACTGGTGTATGGTGACAGGCTGGGCGCTCTTCAGATGCTCGGATCTGCGTTGATTATCATATCTGTAATATCTATCAACATTTCAATTCCCATCAGGAAGCAAAAAAACACTACACAGTTTGATTCAGTCTTATTTGAAGTAGAGAACGAAAAGAATAGCGAATCATAAACGTACCAAAAAGGAGCCTGGTTAAAAACCCAGGCTCCTTTTTTACTGTTTAAACTAAAGTGCTTTTTAATTTATGATCTGTTATAGCCTAGTGTTGATAGATATTTATCACCATGTAGATTGTAGTGGAAGGCGCGAA
>NZ_JAGGQU010000030.1 GCF_018613155.1 Bacillus sp. ISL-55
TACCTAAAGGGGAGCATATCAGTAGAGGCAACTTCAGACAGGTTTGTAGTAAAAGCACAAAAAGCTGTCAGAAAAAAGGACAGGTTTGGAGGTCACCACTACATAGCCAGAATGTTGATGCTTCAGCTGAGGAACAGTTAGCCTCCATGGAGGAAATAGCATCCTCCGCAAACAATCTGTCAACCATGGCAGAATCATTGAGGGATACGCACTAGCCTTTAAAATTTAAAGTATTAACATCAAACCATATCACAAATGGCTTGATGTATTTTTATTTAAGGAGATAGTGGAAACTAGCTTTTCATTTCTTGCTTCCAGGAAGTATTGTTTTTGCACAAACTCCTTGCCTCCATGTTCCTCGTACCAGTTGTGAATTCGCTTAAGATGATCTTTGTCGCTTCTAACATTGCTTTCTATATCAAGGTACGATTCGTAGTGATCATATTCCCAAATAGCGAAGACTTCTGTTGTCTCCTCATTTTGCGGAAGCATCCATCTGCCGATTAATCGTGCTCCGTGTTTCAGCTGATTAGGCAAGTTAATGTCGTTAAATAATGTATTGATGGGTTCAATGAATTCATTTTTGACTATGTAAAACTTGCGGCGATAGAACATCTTTTTCAGCCCCTCTAGTCATTGATATACTCTTCCATATTATTCAGCATGAATAGTGGGCAGTCAATAATTCATCATTTTTATGTAAAAAAGTTTCAAATCATAAGGTTAAGGAAACCTTAAAATAAGAATCTTTTCGTTAGGGATTTTGCAAGTTGCTTTACAAGCGGTTTGATTAATGGGAACATAAGGGATTATTAGAAGAGATGTCTGGAGGGTATTAAATGCTGGAGAATAGTTTTGTCATGGTGGCCATCATCTTAATCATCAATATTGTGTATGTGTCTTTTTTTACAATCAGGATGATCTTGACGTTGAAGGGGCAGCGGTATCTGGCTGCTGGGCTTAGCACGATTGAGGTTGTGATTTATGTTGTTGGGCTTGGCCTTGTACTTGATAATTTAAATCAGATACAGAATCTGGTTGCTTATGCTGTCGGTTATGGCATCGGTGTCATTGTCGGGATGAAAATTGAAGAGAAGCTGGCACTAGGATATATTACGATCAATGTGATTACGAAAGAGTATGATGTGGATCTGCCGAAGGCCTTGCGTGCACTAGGTTATGGCGTGACGGACTGGGCTGCTCACGGGCTTGAGGGCGACCGGATGGCGATGCAGATTTTAACGCCGCGAAAATATGAATTGAAGCTGTATGAGAAGATTAAGGAATTGGATCCGAAGGCGTTCATCATCGCATATGAACCCAAATCGATTCATGGCGGGTTCTGGGTAAAATCGGTACGGAAAGGAAAGCTGTTTTCATGAGCAAGGGAAAGAAGAAGCAAATGTATGAAGTTGGTGAACATGAATCAATCGATGAATGTCTTAATAGAATGAAAAGGGATGGCTTTGCTCCGGTCAGACGGATGGAGAAGCCGATTTTCAAGGAAGTAGAAAAGAATGGGACATTTGAATATGAGCCTGCTGGCAGGCAGATCATTTTTGAAGCGAAGTTAATGGAGAGCTGACTTGCGTTAGTTGTTTAAAGTCCTAAACACGAACAATATAAAATAGAAATTATCTAATGTTCGATTATTGATTGACAATAAGGCGAATTAGTTGTTAATATGTAAATGTCGAAAGTGAAAATTTAGTTTTCCCTCGTATAATAATGGGGATATGGCCCATGAGTCTCTACCCGGCAACCGTAAATCGCCGGACTATGAGGGAAAGTAGTTTTTAAGTGAAGGGAAAAGAAATCGCGTTCACTTATGGATTTCTTTGCTTATGCACCCGGACAGACTACTTTCTCTTCTAGTTAGAGGAAGCAGTCTATCCGGGTTTTTTGTTGTGATACTCCAAAGGGAGGTTAGAGAAATGACGGTTGCAGTCATAATGGGGAGCAAGTCAGATTGGGAAACGATGAAGCATGCGTGCGACATACTTGATCAGTTAGAAGTTTCTTATATAAAAAAGGTAGTTTCAGCCCACCGTACTCCGGATTTGATGTTTGAATTTGCCGAGAAGGCCAGGGATGAAGGAATTAAAGTCATCATCGCCGGAGCGGGCGGTGCGGCCCATTTGCCGGGGATGGTAGCGGCGAAGACGACATTGCCTGTGATCGGGGTGCCAGTTCAGTCAAAAGCACTTAATGGATTGGATTCACTATTGTCAATCGTTCAGATGCCTGGCGGCGTGCCGGTTGCAACGGTCGCGATCGGAAAAGCAGGAGCAACGAATGCAGGTCTCCTTGCGGCACAGATTCTTGGGACATTTGACAGTGAAGTTGCTGAGCGATTGGAGCGGTTGAGGGAAGAAACAAAAATGTCAGTGATGGAAAGCAGTGATGAGCTTGTCTAAAGTGATTTTACCAGGAGAGACGATTGGAATTATTGGCGGAGGACAGCTTGGCAAGATGATGGCGCTCTCGGCAAAAGCGTTGGGTTTCAGGGTGGTCGTGCTTGATCCGACCGAAGATTGTCCGTGCGGCCAGGTGGCTGACGAGC
This sequence comes from Bacillus sp. ISL-55, assembly GCF_018613155.1. Lineage (GTDB taxonomy): Bacteria > Bacillota > Bacilli > Bacillales > Cytobacillaceae > Mesobacillus. The sequence goes on from NZ_JAGGQU010000030.1 coordinate 2,564, forward strand.
AGATTGTCGGCGGTTACGATGACCTTGAAAAAATAAAGCAGCTATCTGCACAGAGTGATGTGATCACTTATGAGTTTGAGAATATAGATGCAATTGCCCTTGAATGGTTGAATGAAAACGCCTATGTGCCCCAGGGTACGGAATTGCTGCGGGTCACTCAGGACAGGATAGAAGAGAAGCGCAACATTGAGACAGCGGGCGTTCGCGTAGCACCATACGCAGTTGTGACAAAGGTGGAGGATGTCAGGGCAGGTGTGGATGAATTAGGATTGCCTGCAGTCTTGAAAACTGCTCGCGGCGGCTATGACGGCAAAGGCCAGCTGGTTCTTAGGTCTGTTGATGATATCGATTTAGCAGAAACATTAGTCAGCCAAGGTGCGTGTGTGCTGGAAAAGTGGATTCCATTTGAAAAGGAAATCTCGGTGATCATCACGCGGAGGACAAATGGTGAAACGGGTGTATTCCCAGTGGCTGAGAATGTTCATAAGGAAAACATTCTGCATCAGACAATTGTTCCGGCAAGAATCAGCATGAAGGCTGAAGCACAGGCTATAGAAGCAGCGAAACAAATCGCGTCGGCATTAGGGTTGGTCGGAACGCTGGCAGTTGAGATGTTTTTGGCTGAAAATGATGAACTTTACATAAATGAACTGGCGCCGAGGCCGCATAACTCGGGGCATTATTCGATCGAAGCGTGTGAGACGTCGCAGTTCGAGCAGCATGTCAGGGCAGTCTGCGGCTGGCCATTGGGAAGTATGAACTTACTGAAGCCTGCGGTGATGGTAAATATTCTTGGTCAACACCAGCAGTCATTGCTGGATAAAATTGCAGACTTGCATGATTGGAAAATTCACTTATACGGAAAAAAGGAAGCTAAATATAAACGGAAAATGGGGCATGTGACCCTTTTGCGAGATACAGTAGAAATCGCGCTTGATGAAGCTGAGAGAAGTGGCATCTGGGAAGGCGCAGCAGAAATGATCGGAGGACAAAAGAGATGATAGATCGTTATACAAGACCGGAAATGGGAGCAATTTGGACGGAGGAAAATCGCTTTAAAGCGTGGCTTGAGGTTGAGATCCTTGCATGTGAGGCATGGGCAGAGCTTGGAGACATTCCTAAGGAAGACGTGAAGAAACTACGTGAGAATGCCTCTTTTGATATTGACCGGATTAAGGAAATCGAGGAAGAGACGCGCCATGATGTCGTCGCTTTTACAAGAGCGGTGTCTGAAACACTTGGCGAAGAGCGCAAATGGGTGCATTATGGCCTGACTTCTACAGATGTGGTAGACACGGCTTTATCGTATGTGCTTAAGCAGGCGAATGAGATTTTGCTGAAGGACCTTGAGAACTTTGTAGAGATCCTGGCTAATAAGGCGAAAGAACATAAATATACAGTCATGATGGGACGTACGCATGGTGTCCATGCTGAGCCGACAACTTTTGGCTTGAAGCTGGCGCTTTGGCTTGAGGAAATGAAGCGCAATCTTGAGCGATTCAAAATGGCTTCACGCGATGTAGAATTCGGTAAGATTTCCGGAGCGGTTGGAACGTATGCGAATATCGATCCATTCGTGGAATCATATGTCTGTGAAAAATTAGGGCTGCAGCCGGCACCGATTTCCACTCAAACCTTGCAGCGTGACCGCCATGCGTTCTATATGGGGGCGCTTGCATTGATTGCGACTTCGATTGAAAAATTCGCGGTGGAGATTCGCGGATTACAAAAGAGCGAAACTCGTGAGGTTGAAGAGTTTTTTGCAAAGGGCCAGAAGGGTTCATCGGCGATGCCGCATAAGCGCAATCCTATTGGTTCAGAGAACATGACAGGGATGGCGAGGGTCATCCGCGGTTATATGACGACAGCTTACGAAAATGTGCCGCTATGGCATGAGCGCGATATCTCGCATTCCTCTGCAGAGAGAATTATTTTACCTGACGCAACGATCGCGTTGAACTATATGCTGAACCGCTTCGGCAATATCGTCAAGAACCTGACGGTGTACCCAGAGAACATGAAGCGCAATATGGACCGGACCCTTGGTTTGATCTACTCCCAGCGTGTATTGCTTGCCTTGATTGACAAGGGTATGTCGCGTGAGGAAGCATATGATACTGTCCAGCCGCGTGCAATGGAGGCTTGGGAAAAGCAGGTACAGTTCCGCAGCCTGATCGAACAGGATGAAAAGATTTCGGGATTGCTGAGTGAAGCAGAAATCGATGACTGCTTCGATTACAACTATCATATCAAGCATGTGGATATGATTTTCGAAAGACTGGGACTTTAATAATTATGGGCAAGGTTTCTTGCCCTTCTTTTATCTATAAGAGACTGAAGATTGCTAATTATCTCAATCGGAGGCGTTGAAATGGAAGAGCAGGTATTGTTGTACGAAGGGAAAGCGAAGCGGATTTATTCGACTGAGGATGCTGGAGTAGTAAGAGTACAGTATAAGGATTCCGCTACAGCATTCAATGGCGAGAAGAAGGCTGAGATTGTCGGCAAGGGCTCTTTGAATAACGAGATTACAAGTCTTCTATTCTCGAAGCTTACTGAAGCAGGGATTCCATCTCATTTTATAAAAAAAATCTCTGCGAACGAGCAGCTTGTGAAACGTGTTGAGATCATTCCGCTTGAAGTCGTGGTAAGGAATTTCGCTGCGGGCAGCTTTTCCAAGCGTCTCGGTGTTGAGGAAGGAAAAAAGCTTCCACGCTCGATCGTTGAGTTTTACTTGAAGGATGATGCTTTGGGAGATCCGCTGATTACGGATGAACATGTCGATGTGTTGGACCTGGCGACGGTTGAAGAAGTAGCTGAACTGAAGAAAGCGGCTTTGAGAATCAATGGGGTTCTGAGTGGATTTTTCAAAGAGATTGGCGTTACTTTAATAGATTTCAAGCTTGAGTTCGGCAAGGATGCAGACGGGAAGATTTTGCTTGCAGATGAGATTTCACCTGATACTTGCCGCCTGTGGGACATGGAGACACAGCAGAAGCTTGATAAAGATGTATTCCGCCGCGATCTGGGGAATCTGACAGATGCTTACGAAACCATTTTAACGAGATTGGGAGGACAATTGCATGTATAAAGTAAAGGTGTATGTCACGTTAAGGGAAAGTGTTTTGGATCCGCAGGGGACGGCTGTGAAAAGTGCGCTTGCGACACATGGTTATGAAGGCATCCAGGAGGTTCGCATCGGTAAATACATGGAGCTGACTTTGGATGAGTCGGTGAAGGATGTCGATGCTGCTGTGAAGGAAATGTGCGAGCGGCTGCTGGCAAATACGGTGATCGAGGATTACAGGTATGAGGTCGAGGAGGTTGTTGCACAGTGAAATTTGCGGTGATCGTGTTTCCGGGTTCGAACTGTGACATCGACATGTACCATGCGGCAAAGGATGAGCTCGGCGAAGAGGCGGAGTATGTATGGCATGACGCGGAAAGCCTTGAAGGTTATGATGCTGTGCTGTTGCCTGGCGGCTTTTCATACGGAGATTATTTAAGGTCTGGAGCAATTGCCCAGTTCAGCAATGTCATGAAAGAGGTCGTGAAGGCAGCTGAAGCCGGAAAGCCGGTGCTTGGCGTCTGCAACGGATTTCAAATTTTGCTTGAAGCTGGACTTCTTCCAGGGGCGATGCGCCGCAATGACAGCCTGAAGTTCATCTGCAAGCAGGTCGAGCTTAAGGTGGAAAATAATGAAACAATGTTTTCAGCTGGCTATGAAAAGGATGAGGTCATCACGATTCCGGTTGCACACGGTGAGGGCAACTATTATTGCGATGAAGAAACACTTGCTAGTTTGAAGGCAAATAATCAAATCGTGTTCACATACCATGGCGAAAATCCGAACGGAAGCCTTGAAAATATTGCGGGAATCATCAACGAACAGGGAAATGTCCTCGGGATGATGCCGCATCCGGAGCGTGTGGTCGATGAGCTGCTTGGCGGCGCGGACGGACTGAAACTTTTCAAATCAATCGTTAAACAATGGAGGGAAGCAAATGCGGTTAATGCTTGAACCAAGTCCAGAGCAAATTAAAGAAGAAAAAATTTATCGTGAAATGGGCCTGTCAGATAGCGAGTTCGCTTCTGCCGAAAAGATTCTTGGACGTACTCCTAACTATACAGAGACAGGTTTGTTCTCCGTTATGTGGTCAGAGCACTGCAGCTATAAGAACTCCAAGCCTGTGTTGAAAAAGTTCCCTGTCACCGGGGAGCGGGTGTTGCAAGGGCCTGGCGAAGGCGCGGGAATCGTTGATATTGGTGATGGCCAGGCGGTCGTTTTCAAAATTGAAAGTCATAACCACCCTTCTGCGATCGAACCATACCAAGGTGCTGCCACGGGTGTCGGCGGAATCATCCGCGACGTTTTTTCGATGGGAGCAAGGCCAATGGCATTATTGAATTCCCTCCGTTTTGGCGAGTTGGAGTCACCAAGGGTAAAATATTTGTTTGAACAGGTTGTGGCCGGGATTGCCGGCTACGGCAACTGCATCGGCATTCCGACGGTTGGAGGAGAGGTCCAGTTTGATGCCGCTTATGAGGGAAATCCGCTAGTGAACGCAATGTGCGTAGGGCTGATCAACCATGAGGACATCAAGAAGGGCCAGGCGCATGGAGTTGGCAATACCGTTATGTACGTTGGCGCGAAGACGGGCCGTGACGGGATCCACGGTGCGACTTTTGCTTCTGAAGAATTGAATGAGTCATCAGAAGATAAGCGTCCTGCCGTTCAGGTTGGCGATCCGTTCATGGAAAAATTGCTGCTTGAAGCTTGTCTGGAGCTTGTGAAAAATGATGCGCTTGTTGGTATCCAGGACATGGGTGCGGCTGGTTTGACGAGTTCTTCTGCAGAGATGGCGAGCAAGGCTGGGTCCGGAATAGAGATGAACCTTGATCTTGTTCCGCAGCGTGAAACAGGCATGACTGCATATGAAATGATGCTTTCCGAGTCACAGGAGCGCATGCTGATCGTTGTGGAAAAAGGGCGTGAGCAGGAAATCATCGACCTTTTTTCAAAATATGAGCTTGAAGCGGTTGCGATTGGAAAGGTAACGGACGATAAGATGCTTCGTCTTTTACATAAAGGGGAAGTGGTGGCTGAGGTTCCGGCTGATGCACTTGCTGAAGAGGCTCCTGTCTATTACAAGCCTTCCAGTGAGCCTGCATATTTCCGTGAGTTTCAGAACATGGATAATGTGATTCCTGAAGTTGAAGACTATGAATCTACGTTGTTGGCACTGCTGCAGCAACCAACGATTGCAAGCAAAGAGTGGGTCTATGACCAATATGATCATATGGTGCGTACGAGCACGGTTGTGTCTCCAGGTTCCGATGCAGCGGTAGTAAGAGTTCGCGGCACAGAAAAAGGATTAGCGATGACAACAGACTGCAACTCCCGTTATATCTACCTTGACCCGGAAACTGGCGGGAAGATTGCTGTTGCAGAGGCAGCGCGCAATATCGTCTGCTCTGGCGGCGAACCGCTGGCGATCACGGACTGCCTGAACTTCGGGAATCCTGAGAAGCCGGAAATCTTCTGGCAGTTTGAAAAAGCGGTCGACGGCATGAGTGAAGCATGCCGGATATTGAGCACACCAGTAATCGGCGGAAATGTGAGTTTGTATAATGAAACGAATGGAACAGCTGTCTATCCGACACCGGTTGTCGGCATGGTCGGACTGGTTGAGAATTTAAAACACGTTACGACACAGCATTTTAAAAATGCTGGCGATTTGATTTATATGCTGGGTGACACGAAGGATGAGTTCGGCGGCAGTGAACTGCAGAAAATGGTTTATGGCAAAATATTTGGCAAGGCGCCTGAACTTGATTTAGAAGTGGAAGCAAGCTATCAAGCACAAATTTTAACAGCAATCAAAAACGGGCTAGTTGCATCTGCGCATGATGTCGCTGAAGGCGGCGTGGCGGTGGCACTTTCTGAGTCAGTGATCGGAAGCAAAGGTTTGGGAGCTGAGGTAAACCTGGAAGGCAATGTTGTATCGGCTTTGTTCAGCGAATCGCAATCCCGCTTTATTTTATCGGTAAAATCAGAAAACCAGATCGAGTTTGAGAGTTTAACAGATGCGGTCCAAATCGGTAAAGTCGTCGAAGCGCCAGTCTTAAAGGTTGATGTCAACGGTGAGAACGTGATCAATCAAGATGCAGAGGGGCTGAAAAAGGCCTGGAAAGGAGCCATCCCATGCTTGCTGAACTAAAAGGCTTGAATGAGGAATGCGGCGTTTTTGGAATCTGGGGACATCCCGAGGCAGCACAAATTACTTATTACGGTCTCCACAGCCTGCAGCATCGCGGCCAGGAAGGCACGGGGATCGTTGTCAGCGATGGTCAGCAGTTGAAGGGCCGGAAAGGCGAAGGGCTTGTGACGGAAATTTTTACGGCGGACGCAATGGAAGACCTTCAGGGTGTTGGCGCAATTGGGCATGTTCGCTATGCGACGGCAGGAGGCGGCGGCTACGAGAACGTCCAGCCGCTGCTGTTTCAATCGCAAAGCGGCGGCCTGGCTCTTGCCCATAACGGCAATCTCGTGAATGCCGATGCATTAAGGAACCAGCTTGAGGCCCAGGGCAGCATATTCCAGACGAGTTCTGACACTGAGGTCTTGGCCCACTTGGTCAGGCGCGGCGGCTTCAGCCAGCTGAAGGACCGTGTGAAAAATGCACTTCCGATGCTGAAAGGAGCTTACGCTTTTTTAATCATGACCGAAACAGAAATGATGGTCGCGCTCGATCCGCATGGATTACGCCCTCTTTCACTAGGCCGCCTTGGCGATGCTTATGTGGTCGCTTCAGAGACGTGCGCGTTCGATATCGTCGGTGCGGAGTTTGTCAGGGACATCCTTCCTGGAGAATTATTGGTGATTGATGCTGACGGCCTTCATTCTGAGATGTACTCAATGAGCTCTGGCACGGCAATCTGTACGATGGAATACATTTATTTTTCAAGGCCAGACAGCAATATTCACGGCATCAACGTGCATGCGGCCCGCAAAAATCTCGGCAAGCAGCTGGCAAAAGAAGTGCCGATCGAGGCAGATGTTGTCACAGGTGTACCTGATTCAAGTATTTCTGCAGCCATCGGTTATGCCGAGGAATCAGGCATTCCATACGAAATGGGCTTGATCAAAAACCGTTACGTCGGACGGACGTTCATCCAGCCATCCCAGTCACTGAGGGAGCAGGGCGTGAAAATGAAGCTTTCACCTGTGCGCGGGATCGTTGAAGGCAAGCGTGTCATCATGGTCGACGACTCGATCGTGCGCGGCACGACAAGCCGCCGGATTGTGAAGATGCTGAAGGAAGCGGGCGCGACAGAAGTCCATGTTGTCATCAGTTCGCCGCCAATCCAGAATCCATGCTTTTATGGAATTGATACCTCGACTCGCGAGGAGCTGATTGCTTCGGAACATTCGGTGGAAGAAATTCGTAAGTTGATTGGTGCCGACTCGCTGACGTTTTTGAGTGTCGAGGGCATGCTCGAGGCAATAGGACGCAATGAACCTGGCGAAACACGCGGCCAGTGCCTCGCATGTTTTACAGGTAAGTATCCGACCGAAATCTATCCGCAGGCCGTGCCTGCCGGGCAGAAGTGTTAAAGTGTTTAATGTGCCCGTAAGAAAGCGGAATTGCAGTTAAAGGTCACATAAAAGTGGTTAATGTGCCCTTAAGGAAGCGGAATTGCAGTTAAAGGTCACATAAAAGTGTTTAATGTGCCCTTAAGGAAGCAGAATTGCAGTTAAAGGTCACATAAAAGCAATTAATGTGCCCGTAAAGATTCGGGAACGCAAACAAAGGTCACATAATTTTTAAAGGTAGCGTCTACGAAAAGAGGCTAAGGAAAAACAGCCAAATCGGAGGTAGTGAACATGGCAAATGCGTATAAGCAGGCTGGGGTGGATATTGAGGCCGGGTACGAGTCGGTCGAGCGAATTAAAAAGCATGTGCAGCGGACGGTCAGGCCTGGTGTGATGGGTGCATTAGGCGGTTTCGGCGGGATGTTCAACCTTTCCAGCCTTGGACTGAAGGAGCCGGTGCTTGTTTCAGGTACGGATGGCGTCGGCACGAAGCTGATGCTGGCATTCATGATGGACCGGCATGATACAATCGGGATAGATGCGGTCGCGATGTGCGTGAATGACATCGTTGTCCAGGGAGCGGAGCCTTTGTATTTCCTTGACTATATTGCCTGCGGAAAAGCAGTGCCGGAAAGAATCGAAGCGATTGTCAAAGGCATTGCCGATGGCTGCGAGCAGGCCGGCTGCGCCCTTGTCGGCGGTGAAACGGCGGAAATGCCAGGGATGTACTCTTTGGAAGAATATGATTTGGCTGGTTTTTCGGTCGGTGCCTGTGAAAAAGCGGAAATCATTACAGGCAAGCAAATCAAGGAAGGCGATGTGTTGATCGGGCTTGCGTCAAGCGGAATCCACAGCAATGGCTACTCACTTGTGCGCAAGGTGTTTATCGAACAGGCTGGCTGGGAGCTTGACCGGTATGTCGATGAGTTTGGCTGTACACTTGGAGAAGAACTGCTTAAGCCAACCCGTATTTATGTAAAATCGGTGCTTGCCGCAATGAAGCAATTCGAGCTTAAAGGGCTGGCCCACATTACAGGCGGCGGTTTTATTGAAAACATTCCTCGGATGCTGCCGGAAGGACTTGGCGCAAAAATCGAAGAGGGCAGCTGGGAAATCCCGCAGGTGTTCAAGATGATTGAATCCCTTGGCGAAATTGAACGCCAGGATATGTACAATATCTTCAATATGGGGATTGGCATGGTAGCGGCTGTTGATGCAGAAATAGCTCATGAAGTTGTGGCGTTTTTAAACGAAAATGGAGAGCAGGCTGCTATAATCGGCACAGTTACTAGTACTGAAGGAATACAGATGAAAATGGCTGGTGAAGAGCTATGAAAAAAATAGCTGTATTCGCGTCGGGGAGCGGGAGCAATTTTCAAGCGATTGCCGTAGCGGCACAGGCAGGTACCCTGAATGCTGAAATCTCGCTGCTTGTATGTGATAAGCCCGGCGCATTTGCTGTCGACCGTGCTGATATGTTAAGCATACCTGCTCTGGTAATCAGCCCGAAAAGCTTTCCTACCAAGGCAGCGTATGAGGCAGAGATTTTACAAAAGCTGATCAGCCTTGATGTCGAAATGATTGTGCTTGCGGGATACATGCGTCTCATCGGACCGACATTGCTTGAAGCATATGAAGGAAAAATCGTGAACATCCACCCGTCACTGTTGCCATCGTTTCCTGGGAAGGATGCGATCGGCCAGGCGCTGGCAGCCGGAGTGGAGACTACAGGAGTGACGATCCATTTCGTGGACGAAGGAATGGATACCGGCCCGATCATTGCGAGCGCTTCGGTAAAAGTCGAAGCTGGCGAAACAAGGGAGTCAATTCAGAAGAAAATACAGCGGATTGAACACAGCCTGTATCCAGACGTTTTGGAGGAGCTGTTGAACGGAGAAGAGGAGGCAGTACAATGGGAAAAAAGCGTGCACTAATCAGTGTTTCAAATAAAGAAGGAATTGTTGAGTTTGCGAAGGAGCTTACCGAGCTTGGATTTGAAATCGTCTCGACTGGCGGCACAAAAAATGCGCTCAAGGAAGGTGGCGTTCCTGTCATCGGGATCAGCGATGTGACTGGTTTTCCGGAAATCCTTGAAGGCCGAGTGAAGACGCTGCACCCTAAAATTCACGGCGGCTTGCTTGCGAAGTATGATGATCCTTCCCATCAGGCTCAGCTGGCTGAAAATGAAATCGAGCAAATCGAGCTTGTCTGTGTCAACTTGTATCCTTTTAAAGAAACAATTTCAAAGCCTGGCGTGACAGCGGAAGATGCGATTGAAAACATCGACATCGGCGGTCCGGCGATGCTGCGTGCATCAGCAAAAAATCACCAATACATAACAGTGCTCGTTGACCCTGCAGATTATCAGCAGGTGATTGAAGAGTACAAGAACGAGAAGGGAACTACTCTGGAAACCCGCCGCCGCCTTGCTGCGAAGGTGTTCCGCCACACGGCTGCGTATGATTCATTGATTTCTGAGTACATGACAAACCTTGCTGGCGAGGAACAGCCGGAAAAAATGACGGTGACTTACGAACTGAAGCAAAGCTTGCGCTACGGTGAAAATCCGCATCAGAAGGCTGCTTTTTACCAGAAGCCGCTTGGATCGGCCTTTTCAGTGGCGGCAGCGGAACAGCTTCACGGGAAAGAGCTTTCCTATAACAATATCAATGATGCCAATGCGGCATTGCAGATTGTAAAAGAATTCACTGAACCGGCAGCGGTTGCGGTTAAGCATATGAACCCTTGCGGAGTTGGCAGCGGCAAGGACATTTTTGATGCTTTCGGAAAGGCATTCGAAGCGGATCCAGTTTCTATTTTTGGCGGAATCATTGCCTTAAATCGCGAGGTAGATGGGGAGACTGCGCGCAAGCTTTATGAAATCTTCCTTGAAATCATCATTGCTCCTTCTTTTAGCGACGAAGCTCTGGAAATTTTAACGGCGAAAAAGAATCTTCGGTTATTGAAGGTGTCGTTCGATGGTGAGGCTGCGAAGGAGGCTACTTTGTCCTCTATTGAGGGCGGATTGCTTGTTCAGGAACAGGATGCATACGGATTTGACGATGCGGAAATCTCTGTACCGACAAAGCGTGAGCCAACAGAGGCAGAGTGGGAGGCTTTGAAGCTTGGCTGGAAGGTTGTTAAGCATGTTAAGTCCAACGCGATTGTCGTGGCGAATAAAGATATGACCTTAGGAATCGGTGCCGGCCAGATGAACCGGGTTGGCGCGGCAAAAATTGCTTTGGAACAGGCTGGTGCGAAAGCGGAAGGAGCCGCGCTTGCATCTGATGCATTCTTTCCAATGGATGACACCGTCGAAACGGCAGCGAAGGCTGGAATCACTGCGATCATTCAGCCAGGCGGATCCGTCCGCGATGAGGATTCAATCAAGAAGGCTGATGAATATGGCATTGCGATGGTGTTTACAGGCGTAAGACATTTTAAGCATTAATGGCAGGCAAGAGGCAGATTTGGGTTGGAATCAAGCGTTAAGTTAAAAGCAGTCCTGAAGACAACGGAGGTGCAGTTTATGAAGGTTCTAGTAGTTGGCAGAGGGGGCCGGGAGCATGCAATTTGCCGGAAGGTCAGCGAAAGTCCGCTTGTAACAGAGGTTTTTGTGGCTCCTGGCAATCCCGGTATCGAGGATTGTGCTAATGTGATTGCCATAGATGAAAGTGATACTGAACAGCTTGTTGCATTCGCAAAGGAAAAGCAGATCGGCTTGACGATCATCGGGCCCGAGGTTCCTTTGCAGGCAGGATTGGCTGACCGTTTTATTGAGGAAGGACTTAAGGTGTTCGGTCCGCGAAAAGCGGCGGCAATCATTGAGGGAAGCAAGTCGTTCGCGAAGGACCTGATGAAAAAGTACGGCATCCCGACTGCTGCGTATGAAACATTCACTGATTATGCTGAGGCAAGGGATTATCTCGTGAAGGTCGGCGCCCCGATTGTCATCAAGGCAGATGGGCTTGCGGCAGGCAAAGGTGTCGTCGTCGCAATGACATTGCAGGAAGCGGAAAATGCTTTGCAGGAAATGATGCTCGACGGAAAGTTTGGTGAGGCATCGGCAAGCGTGGTCATAGAACAATTTTTAACAGGGGAAGAGTTTTCTCTGATGGCATTTGTGAACGGCGAAACCGTCATTCCATTGGAAATTGCCCAGGACCATAAGCGGGTGTTTGATGGCGATAAGGGTCCGAACACCGGCGGAATGGGCGCCTATTCACCGGTCCCGCAAATTCGTGAGGAATCAGTCGGGGTTGCAGTAGAGCAAATTCTTCAGCCGGCAGCGATTGCGATGGAGATGGAGGGGCGGAGCTTCACAGGGATTCTGTATGCCGGCCTGATTGAGACTGGTGATGGGCCAAAAGTGATTGAATTCAACGCGCGATTCGGAGATCCGGAAACGCAGGTGATTTTACCGAGGATGAAATCAGATTTGGTTGAGGTCATGCTCGAACTGCTTGAAGGCAAAAAGCCTGAGATTGAATGGCATGAGGAAGCAATGGTCGGCGTAGTCGTCGCGGCCAAAGGCTATCCTGAGGAATACGAAAAAGGTGCAGTGTTGAGAGGCATCGAAACCATTTCACAGGTGTTTCATGCAGGCACGGCGAAAAACAGCGATGGGGAGTTCGTGACAAACGGCGGCAGGGTGCTGCTCGTCGGTGCGAAAGCGGCATCGTTAAAAGAAGCACAGCAAAAAGTGTACGCTGAGCTTGAAAAGCTGGACTGCCCGGAAACCTTCTACCGCAAGGATATTGGCAGCAAGGCTAACGGGCACGTCTCTTGCTAGAGCCTTTCATATAAACAAGCAGCAATGCGATGATGCTGCCAATCAACGCAATCCAGACAAAGCTAACGTCCATTATATATTCCCAGAACATAAAATCATCTCCTTTAGTTTAGTTGAAGCCCCCGGTTAAATGGGGGCTTTTATCTGATTAAATTTAACTTGGGTTATAAGGAATCCAGCCTTCTGAATCCCCATTTTCGGCATTCTGCTGTTCCATCATATCCTGGCCTTTTTCATAGGCAGCGGTCAACGGGCAATAGCGGACAATCCCTTCTCCGACTTTCATTGCGCCCAACATCGCTATGAAGATATAGGAATCCTTCCACGGCCGTTTCACCATTTTCGATGTCGACCAAGCCAGGATTGTCAGTCCTGCTGTAATCCTCACGAGTGCGTTGATGATTCCGATATTAGGTCGTACATTCATATCTCATCGCTCCTTACTCCATTTTTACAGTTAATTTGAAATTCTTTAATGCGTTAAACAGTGAAATATGTTACGATAGTACAATAATGTAAGGGCTTTCTTTTTAAACACTTCGAGAAATGTCCAGCTCCAGCGCCTAGCCCCTCGAGTCGCTTGTCTAGTGTCGCCTTCTAGAAACTCCGAAACTTCAACTCCGCCGGCAGAAGCAAAAAGCGCTTCTTTGTCGGAGTCTCCAGTTTCTGCGTTTCTGGACAGTCGGCTATACTTTTCTATTTCGGTCCGCCCAATGAAGTCAAAGAACGACTTCACTGGTCGGCCCTCCGAGGCACACTATGTGCTAGACCCGCCAGCCACAGGACGTGGCGTTATCGGCGGGCAGCGCTTGTCGGGGCTGATCAAGGCGCTTGCGCTTTTCGTTTTAACATAGAGAAAAGGGGAACATGGTATGGAACAACGTTATCGATGGAAAAACAAACAATTGCGCGACCATGCTGCTGTTTTGGACGGCACCCTTTCACCGACGGTCTTATTGAAGAATGCGACATATTTGAACCAGACATTCCGCAAGTGGATGACTGCGAACATTTGGATTTACAATGACAGGATTGTGTATGTTGGTGAAAACCTGCCTGAAAATACAAAGCAATGTGAAATGGTGGATTGCACCGGGATGAAGCTGGTGCCGGGCTATATTGAACCTCATGCCCACCCATTTCAACTTTATAATCCCCATTCTTTCGCTGCCTATGCATCGCAGACGGGGACGACGACGCTGATTAATGACAATATGGTGCTGGCTTTACAATTAGGAAAAAAGAAAGCGTTTTCTTTTATCAATGAGCTGAATGACAATCCGGTCACGATGTACTGGTGGTGCCGTTTTGATGCGCAGACTGAAATCCAGCATGAGGAAGAGGTATTCTCCAACAGCAATGTCAGGGCCTGGCTTGAGCATGAGAATGTCGTCCAGGGCGGGGAGCTGACATGCTGGCCGAAGCTGATGAATGGCGACGACATGATTCTTCATTGGATGCAGGAAACGAAGCGCCATCACAAGAAAATCGAGGGGCACTTCCCTGGTGCATCGGAAAAGACGCTCGCGAAAATGATGCTTTTCGGCGCGGACTGTGACCATGAGGCAATGACAGGTGAGGAAGTCCGCAGAAGGCTGATGCAGGGATATATGGTGTCATTGAGGCATTCATCGATCCGACCGGATTTGCCGAAGCTGCTGGATGAAATCCACGAACTGGATATTGCGGTGTACGACCGTTTCATGATGACGACAGATGGATCATCGACCGCTTTTTATGAAAATGGCGTGATGGATGAGCTGATTAGGATTGCAATTGAAAAAGGCGTTCCCGTCATCGATGCTTATAATATGGCAACAATCAACGTCGCGCGTTATTATAATTTCGAGCATTTGCACGGCAATATCGCAACAGGACGGGTAGCGAACATCAATATTTTAAGTGATGACATGAACCCGACACCTGTGTCTGTGCTCGCAAAAGGCCAGTGGGTGAAGCGTGATGGTGAAGCAATAGATGCAGCGAAAGAAATGGACTGGTCCGAAATGGGCTTTGAGCCGCTTAAATTGGACTGGGATCTGACGATGGATGATATGCAGTTCTCGATGCCATTCGGGATCAAGATGGAGAATTCGGTCATTACGAAGCCTTATTCGATTTCTATTGATGTGTCTGCCGAGGAATTATCATCAAAGCATGATGAGTGCTTTTTCATGCTGATCGACCGTCATGGTAAATGGCGCATAAATACAATGCTGAAGGGCTTTGCGACGAATCTGCAGGGGCTGGCAAGCTCGTTTTCCAATACCGGCGATATTATTCTGATTGGTAAAAGTAAGCAGGATATGGTGGCTGCTTTCAACAGGATGAAGGAACTCGGCGGGGGGATTGTTGCCTGTGAAAATGGTGTGCCGGTCAAGGAGATTCAATTGAGGCTGCAGGGTATCATGTCCAGCCATCCAGTGACAGAGCTGATGGCGGAGGAGAAGAAGCTGTTTGAATATTTAAAGGAAGCAGGCTATAAATTCGCCGATCCGATTTATTCATTATTATTCTTCAGTTCAACGCATTTGCCATATATCCGGATCACACAAGAGGGCATCTATGATGTGATGAAAAAAACGGTACTCTTTCCAACGATAATGCGTTAAAATATAACAGTGCATCTAGAGATAGACAGCCATGATCGAACTTGGAGATCAAGGGGTGGCGAAAATGAGAAAAAAATGGATCGCTGTGCTGGCGGCCGCGATGGTGCTTACCGCCGGATGCAGCAGTAAAGAGACAGAGAAAAAAGAAGCAACAGAACATAAAGAAAAAGAGATTAAAGTAGACGAGGTTGTCGCTCCGGAGGAACTGCCGTATCAATTCCCGCTCACTGGAGTCGGGACTGCCGAGGAGAGCTCTGACCGGGCGGTGGCCGTGGTGGTCAATAACCATCCAAAGGCGCGTCCGCAATCCGGTCTTCACAAAGCTGACGTCGTTCACGAGGTCCTTGCAGAAGGAGATGTTACAAGGTTCGTGGCGATTTTTCAAAGCGAACATCCTGAAAAAATAGGACCGGTCCGCAGTGCGAGGGAATACTTCATTGACCTGGCATCCGGTTTTGACAGTTTTTTCATCGCCCATGGCTATAGCCCTGAAGCGAAAGAAATGCTCGAAAGCGGAGCGATCGATAACATCAACGGAATGCAATACGATGGAACACTGTTCAAAAGGGCCGATTTTCGGAAGGCACCTCATAATTCTTATATCACCTATAAGAATATTGTGAAGGGAGCGGAAACGAGAGGCTACGCACTTGATGAAGCACCGGCTGCTGCAGTATTCTTGAGCAGTGAGGAAGCTGATGTCCTCGAAGGCACTCCGGCTGGGGAATTCATGGTAAAGTACGGTTCTCCGTCGTTCGATGCGATCTATGAATACGACGCTGATGAGCAGAAATACCACCGTTTTAATGGCAGTGAAGAAACCGTTGACCTTGAAACGAAGGATCCTGTTCTGCTCGACAATATCCTTGTCGTACAAATGGACCATCAGGTAATTGATAGTGCAGGCCGCAGAGTCATCGATATGGAATCCGGTGGCAAGGGATACCTGTTCCAAAAGGGAAAAGTGAATGAGATACAATGGAAAAATGAAGCTGGCAGGATCATCCCCTACAAGGATGGGGCTAAAGCTGGTTTCGTTCCCGGGAAAACATGGATCAACATTGTCCCATCAATCAGCGATGTCTCATTCGACTCTCAACAATAAAATTTGAGTGAATTAAGGGGTAGACTATATGCAAATTGATAAATTAAGAGGAAAAGAACTCGATCAATTATTCAAGGCGATTTTATCGCTGAAAGATCTCGACGAAGCATATCGCTTCTTCGACGACCTGGCGACAGTGAACGAAATCCAGTCGCTGGCACAGCGCCTTGAAGTTGCCCGCATGCTGCGTGAGGGCAAGACCTATCATAAAATCGAGACCGAAACAGGCGCGAGCACGGCAACAATTTCCCGTGTCAAACGATGCCTGAATTACGGAAACGACGCGTACGAAATGGCGCTGGAACGTTTGAAAGAAGAGGAAAACGCTGAAAAAGCTAAATAGTTTTTAATGAGGGCGGAACCAGGTATGGTTCCGTTCTTTTTTATGCGCTGAGTAATTGGAAAAAATCGCAGATAATTTCCAGTTCGCTATAAAAAAGAAAATTCCGCTATAAAAAATTTTTTTTCGCTATAAAAAAGAAAATTTCGCTATAATAATTAGATTTTCGCTATAAAAAGGAATTTTTCGCTATAAAAAATGAATTCTTCATTACATCAGCCTACTCTGATCGTAAAAGATTACCCAACTCAACAAAAAACTGCTGAAAATATTGGTGGATTTCCAGTTCGCTACTAAATTTTCATTTTCTCCAATGAAATTTCACGATTATTCACCGAACAATACGAGCATCGAGATTTATAACTTTTCTCAAAAAGCGTTCCAACATTAGGGACGCTTTTCTCACATGTTTCCTTTTTTATATACAGACAACAAATGCTATAATGATGGAATGGATATATAGAATGGGGGCAATTCTGGGATGTACGATGTTCGCGAGTGGAGACATGTGTTCAAACTCGATCCAAATAAAGAGATAACTGATGAAGAATTAGATAGAATTTGCGAGTCTGGAACCGACGGGATCATGGTCGGAGGCACGGATGGTGTCACTCTTGAAGGCGTCCTGGATTTGATGTCCCGCGTCCGCCGCTATACAGTTCCATGCATTCTCGAGGTTTCGACGATCGATTCGATCACGCCGGGATTTGATTTTTATTTTATCCCAACGGTATTGAACAGCGGCAATCCGCAGTGGATTACTGGATTGCACCATGAAGCGGTCAAGGAGTATGGCGACCTGATGGATTGGGACGAGCTAAAAATGGAAGGCTATTGCATCCTCAATCCGGATTGCAAGGCGGCAAAGCTGACTGATGCGAAGACAGATCTTTCAATTGATGATGTACGGGCATATGCGATGATGGCGGAAAAAATGTTCAACCTGCCGATTTTCTATTTGGAATACAGCGGAACATACGGCAATCCTGAATATGTCGAAGCAGCTAAGGGCGTTCTCGAGAAAACTGTCCTATTTTACGGCGGCGGGATCGAAACAGCACAGCAGGCTGAAGAAATGGCCAAGCATGCCGATGTCATCGTGGTCGGGAATGTTGTTTACAGCAACCTTGATGAGGCATTGAAGACAGTTGCTGCAATAAAGAAATAACGAAGTTGTATATAAGGATTTTATGAGATAAAATAAGAACAAATGTTTGTATGGTGGTGAAGAGTGTGCAATTTTTAACGGATAAATTATTGAATGGCTTGAACCCGGAGCAGCAGAAGGCTGTCAGGACAGTGGATGGACCGCTGCTCTTAATGGCTGGCGCTGGCTCTGGTAAAACAAGAGTTTTAACACACAGGATTGCGTATTTAATGGTGGAAAAAGGGGTAAACCCTTATAACATCCTTGCGATTACGTTTACGAATAAAGCAGCGCGCGAGATGCGCGAGAGGATCCAGAAGATGATGGGCGGAGCGGCAGATGATATCTGGATTTCAACTTTCCACTCGATGTGTGTAAGGATTTTGCGCAGGGACATCGACCGTCTCGGCTACAACCGAAACTTCACGATTCTTGATTCGACTGACCAGCAATCTGTCATCAAGTCGATTTTGAAGGACAAGAATATGGATCCTAAAAAGTATGATCCACGTGCGATCCTTGGAACAATCAGCTCGGCGAAGAACGAATTGATCACGCCGGAGGAATATGCGAAGACGGCGGGGGATTACTTTTCCCAGAAGGTCAGCGATGTGTATACGGAGTATCAGCGCAGGCTGCGCAAAAATAATGCGCTCGATTTTGATGATCTGATCATGACGACGATCACGCTGTTCATCCGCGTGCCGGAAGTGCTGGAATATTACCAGCGCAAGTTCCAATACATCCATGTCGATGAGTATCAGGATACGAACAGGGCCCAATACATGCTGGTAAAATTGCTTGCGCAAAGATTCCAGAACCTTTGTGTCGTCGGTGACTCCGACCAGTCGATCTATCGCTGGCGCGGTGCCGACATTGCGAACATCCTTTCATTTGAAAAGGACTACCCAAGGGCAAGCGTGATCTTGCTTGAGCAGAATTACCGCTCGACGAAGAAGATTTTGCTGGCGGCGAATATGGTCATCCAGAACAATATGAACCGAAAGCCGAAAAACCTGTGGACAGAAAATCCGGAGGGCAACAAAATCATGTACTACCGTGCGGACAGCGAAAAGGGTGAAGCGCAGTTCGTTATCGGCAAAATCCAGGAACAGATCCACAATGGCCGCAAGCTGTCTGATATCGCGATTCTCTATCGTACGAACGCCCAGTCCCGTGTGATTGAGGAATCTTTCCTAAAGTCGAACATCGATTACTCAATCGTCGGCGGAATCAAGTTCTATGACAGAAAAGAAATCAAGGACATCCTTGCTTATCTGCGTCTGATTTCGAACCCGGACGATGATATCAGTTTGCAGAGGATCATCAATGTTCCGAAGCGCGCGATTGGATCGACATCTATCGATAAAATCGCTAACTTTGCAACAATGCATGACCTGTCGATGTTCCAGGCCTTGGAGACAATTGAAATGATCGGACTGAGCCCAAAGGCGGAAAAAGCTGCGGCAGAATTCCGCAACCTGGTCAGCAATTACACTCACCAGCAGGAATACCTTTCGGTGACTGAGCTGGTGGAGGAAGTCCTTGATAAAACAGGCTACCGTGACATGCTGAAGGCGGAAAAATCAATTGAGTCACAGAGCCGACTTGAAAACATAGATGAATTTTTAACCGTAACAAAAAGCTTTGAAGAAAGCAGCGAAGATAAGAGCCTGGTCGCATTCCTGACGGATTTGGCACTAGTTGCAGATATAGACCGCCTGGATGATGACGGCGAGAAAAAAACAGATTTCGTCACATTGATGACATTGCACTCAGCAAAGGGTCTTGAGTTCCCGGTCGTCTTCCTCATTGGAATGGAAGAGGGAGTATTCCCGCACAGCCGCTCCTTGATGGAAGAGGATGAGATGGAGGAAGAACGCCGTCTTGCCTACGTGGGAATCACCCGTGCTGAAGAAGAATTGTTTATCACGAATGCACAGATGCGCACCCTTTTCGGACGTACGAATATGAACCCCGAATCACGGTTCATTAAGGAAATCCCGGCTGATTTGGTTGAAGACGCCGTGCCAAAAGTAAGAAGGCCTGCACCAACAAGCGGTGGCAGACCAACTCCAACAAGCGGCGGCAGACCAGGCACTTCAGCAAGACCGTCAATCCCTGCACGCGGTGCTGTATCTCGACCGGTTGCTGCAGCCAGCGGCGGTGAAGGGATCGAATGGAAGGTTGGCGACAAAGCTCAGCATGGCAAATGGGGAACAGGAACCGTTGTCAGCGTAAAAGGGGCAGGAGAAGGAATGGAGCTCGATATCGCATTCCCAAGCCCAACAGGCATCAAGCGATTGCTTGCCAAGTTCGCACCGATTACGAAGGCTTAAAGTAGATCATTCATACAATTAAATTACTGTATAGTTCAAGTGCCCAGCCCCTCGATTCGCTTCGGCCCTGCCAATGAAGTCAAAGAACGACTTGACTGCCAGATACTCTGAAGCACAGGACATGCGAGAACCGCCAGCCACGCGATGTGGCGCTATAGGCGGTCAGCGCTTGTCGGGGGCTGACCAAGGCGCCCTGAGCTTTTCGGTTATGAAAGGGCTGGATTTATGGATTTTCAGAGTGCTGAGAAAAAAGCCAAGGATTTGCAAAATCTGCTGAATCAATATGCTTATGAGTACTATGTTCTTGATCAGCCGTCGGTTCCGGATGCGGAATATGACCGGCTTCTGAGGGAATTGATTGAAATCGAGGAGCAATTCCCTGAACTGCAGACTCCTGACTCTCCTACACAGCGGGTTGGCGGCGAGATCTTGACGATGTTCAACAAGGTCCAGCATGCTATTCCAATGCTGAGTCTTGGCAATGCCTTCGATGAGCAGGACCTTCGCGATTTTGACCGCCGTGTCCGCCAGGGTGTCGGCGACAATGTTTCTTATGTTTGCGAGCTGAAGATTGACGGTCTGGCAGTTTCGCTTATTTATGAAGACGGGCTGCTCGTACGAGGTGCGACTCGCGGTGATGGAACGACTGGTGAGGATATTACGTCTAACCTTAAGACGGTCCGTTCTTTGCCTATCAAACTGAAAGAGCAGGTTTCGCTTGAAGTACGCGGAGAGGCGTTCATGCCGAAGAAATCCTTTGAAGCATTGAATAAAGCGAGAAAAGAAAAAGAAGAAGAGCCATTTGCGAACCCGCGCAATGCGGCTGCCGGCTCCCTTCGCCAGCTTGATCCAAAGATAGCCGCATCAAGAAATCTTGATGTGTTCCTGTATGGAATTGCAAATGTCGGTGATACCGGCATCCGCGCGCATAGCGAGGGACTTGATTATCTGGAAAAGCTGGGATTCAAAGCGAATAAAGAACGACGGAAAGTTGACAGCATTGAAGGGGTCATTGAGTATGTGAACAGCTGGGTCGAAAAGCGCCCAGATCTTCCGTATGATATTGACGGGATCGTCATCAAGGTCGATTCACTTGATCAGCAGGCTGAGCTTGGAACGACGGCAAAAAGTCCTCGCTGGGCTATCGCATATAAGTTTCCTGCCGAGGAAGTCGTAACGACATTGAAGGATATCGAGTTAAGTGTTGGCCGGACTGGAGTCGTAACGCCAACGGCCATCCTTGAACCTGTACAGGTTGCAGGTACAACTGTTGGACGTGCATCCTTGCATAATGAAGATTTGATCCGTGAAAAAGATATTAAAATCGGTGACAAAGTCGTCATCAAAAAAGCCGGAGATATTATTCCGGAAGTCGTCAATGTCCTTGCCGAGCAGCGGACGGGCGATGAAGTTGAATTCCATATGCCTACAGAGTGCCCTGAATGCGGCAGCGAGCTTGTCAGGATTGAAGGGGAAGTAGCACTTCGCTGTATCAACCCGAAATGCCCGGCACAAATCAGGGAAGGCCTGATCCACTTCGTTTCCCGTGATGCGATGAACATCGACGGTCTCGGAGAAAGAGTGGTCAGCCAACTGTTTGCAGAAGAGTTGATCAAGGATGTTGCTGATATTTATAAGCTGACTCGCGAGCAGCTGCTGGCTCTTGAGCGAATGGGCGAGAAGTCCGTCAACAATTTGCTTTCAGCGATTGAAGCGACGAAGGATAATTCATTGGAGAAGCTTTTGTTTGGTCTCGGAATCCGCCTTGTTGGCGCAAAAGCCGCGAAGACATTGGCGCAGGAATTCGACACGATGGATAGATTGATGCAGGCAACGAAGGAAGAATTGACAGCTATCAACGAAATCGGCGATAAAATGGCCGACTCCATCGTCACTTATTTTGACAACGATGAAGTCAAGGAACTGGTTTCCGAACTGAAGGCTGTTGGCGTCAATATGGAATACAAAGGTCCAAAGAAGGTTACAGCAGAAGAATCAGATTCATTTTTTGCCGGTAAAACAATCGTGTTAACCGGGAAGCTCGAGCAAATGGGCCGAAACGAGGCAAAAGAAAAAATCGAGGCGCTCGGCGGCAATATTGCCGGCAGCGTCAGCAAGAAAACCGATTTAGTCATTGCAGGTGAAGACGCAGGTTCGAAACTGACAAAAGCAGAAAGCCTTGGGATTGAAGTGTGGAATGAGGAGAGAATGCTTGAAGAATTAAATAAATAAGCTATTTTCGTAAGCTTTGTTGCTTTCACATCCAGAGTAAAAACCAGCTTTTGGGTTTTTACTTATATTTCTGCATCTCCGGTTTGGAAGTCTCCTTGAAAAGCGCCCGATACCTTATGGAATGCGGTTATTAATATGTGATCGTAAAGCTGCAATGACTGCGAAAAAAGCTAATAGATAAGAGGTGTACACGCCATGAGGAAGCTCTCAATGGTCGCTCTATCTCTTGTCCTTTTGCTGACGGCCTGTGCCCCTAATTTTCAAAAGCAGGAAGAGGTCGTCCAGGAGAAGGATGATGATACAAAGGAAAAAGCGATTATCCCGAAATACAAGATTTCGGACAAATATTACCGTACCATCATGCCGTTCGAGCCAGGGGAAGCTCGAGGTATGGTCGTCAACAATCTGAATACCCGCTATGACATTACCGAATTTGAGACAGGTCTGATGCGGATTGCGCAAAATACGTTTTCCACAGATAAGTACGTTTTCAAGGAAGGCCAGTATCTAGATGGCAGCTCCGTTGCGTCCTGGCTGGAACGTGAAATGACCCCGGCTCAGGTAGAGGCTAAGAAAAAAGAATTAGAGGCTAAGTATAAAAAAGAAAAAATTAATAAGAAGGTCGTAGTGAATAACCTGGGCCTGAACCCTGCGGATCCTGGCAAGGGAGATGCCCACGAACGGAATGAAAAGAATCCCATTTACCTTGCCCATATCCTCGAGCATAATTATCTCGTCCAATCTGGGGAAAAAGATACGTACCAGCTTGGCGGAATTGCAATCGGGCTGGCGCTGAATTCCGTCCATTATTACCGTGAGGAAGCTTATGGAGCAGTTTTTGAAAAAAACATTTCGCGCAAAGTTCTTGAAGCGGAAGGGAAGAAAATCGCCCAGGAAGTCGTAAACAGGCTAAGAGGGATCGATGAGTTGAAAAATGTACCGATTACAATCGGATTGTTCGAACAGGAAAGCCGATCTTCTGTTGTCCCGGGTAACTTTTTCACATATGCAGAAGTTTCACAGGGAAGCAATAATATCGGCAGCTGGAAAGATGTAAAAGAAAAGTACATTCTTTTCCCATCCGCCGAGGCGGAGAAGGATCACAGGGATGACCTGACATTCTTCCAGAACTTCAAGCAGGATGTTGAGGAATATTTCCCTAACTTTAACGGCGTCATCGGCAAAGGCTTTTACCTGGATGGCCAGCTGCAGGAATTGAATATCGAAATACCTATCCAGTTTTACGGAGAAGCTGAAGCGATTGGATTCACCCAGTATGTAACGGGACTGGTGATGGAGCATTTCCCTAACTATATGTCCGTACAGGTCAGCGTATCCTCTGTGCTGGGACAAGAAGCCTTAATCGTCAAGAAACCGGATCAGGATGAACCATTTGTGCATATTTATCAGTAAGGAGAAGCAAAGAGCCGAGGTGCTCTTTGCTTTTTTTATGGAAAGGTGTATCGAATTTAACTGTTTCATCGTCCTATTTTCAAGGAGGTGGAAAGTAGTGAAGAAACAAGTTCTGAGTTTAATAGTAATGTTTTTGTTGCTGGCAGGATGTTCAAACATGGCAGTGTCTGAAGAAGATGAACAGGAAATTGAAAGATACATAAGTCAAGAAGTGATGGACCCGAATTTTGGCGGCGAAATATTCAATGCGTATGAAATACTTGCCACCAATGAAGAGAAGGGTGAGATTTACTTATGGGCATTGATTGAGGAGTATTACAAAGAAGGTGCCGAAGTTGAGCATGGTTCGGGAATGTCAGTGCCAATGGTGTTAAAGGTAGACCGAAGCGAGGGGACATTCAAAGTAACCGGCCATACCCTACCGAGAGATGGGAGCTTTTACGCCGATGACGTTAAAGCAATGTTTCCTTATTTTGCAGAGATGAAAGCCCTGGATTACCCATCCATTCATTTCAAAAAATTGAGTAAAGAAGTAGAATCCGAGGTCGCCGAAAAGTTGAAGTAGAGGAATGGAAAAAGCAAAGAGCCGGGGTTCTTTGCTTTTTAAATGCATTTTTTTATATCAAGGATTGTCTGCAAATGCATGCCTTCATGGAAAATCGTCCTCACCAAGACTTGCTCGATTGTATGCATGCCCATTTCGGTTGGTGCGAATACCTCTTCCAGGCGCTCGCCATATGAGTCTTTTATTCTGGCTGTCTGGGTTTTCAGCAACTCTTTTAACTCACTGACATTAGGTGTTTCCTCGGTAAAATTGGCCGGAGAGGTGCCGTAGCCAAACCATGATTTAAACCCTTCCGGGACATCTGCCGGCTCCTTTGTCACCGCCTGGATCCATAAATATTGATCAAGATAAATGTGCCCAAGGTTCCAGCGGATATTATTATTGAATCCAGCAGGAATTTTCTCCATATCCTCGTCAGAAACCGTATCCGCCACACCTAAAATATAGCTGCGATAGGTTTCCAGTTGATTAAACAACACTTCATGCCGCTTTTTCATCTATAAATAGACTCCTTTTTTGAATGATAGGGTAATATTCGCTAGATTAAGGGGATTCACCTGCTGTTAATTAGAGTGAATTTATTACTATGATACTTTTATTGGCGAAAATCTGAATATATCGACCACATTTCTGAATATATCGACCACTTTTTCGATTATATCGACCAGATTCACCAATATATCGACCAACTCTGTAACAAGCCCCAAAAGTCGGCCTAATTATAATATTGGCATAATAAAAATCAAGAAAATTCGCAATCCAAGACTTGCTAATACGTTGTCATTGAACACTATGAGATTCTCATGATAGAATGGGAAAGGAATGAAAACGTTTTAATACATAGGAGGGGATAGAATGGTTCAGCCATACAAACACGAGCCTTTCACGAATTTTAAAGATGAGGAACACCGTGAAGGATATCTTACAGGATTGAAAACTGTAGAAGGCTATCTTGGCCAGGATTATGACTTGGTGATTGGCGGAGAGAGAATTTCTACAGAAGACAAGATTGTATCTTACAACCCATCCAATAAAGAAGAAGTTATTGGACGCGTATCAAAAGCAAACCGCGATCTAGCTGAAAAAGCGATGCAGGCTGCTGTCGAAGCGTTCAAGACTTGGAAAAAAGTAAAGCCTGAAACACGTGCAGATGTATTATTCAAGTCTGCTGCGATCATTCGCCGCCGCAAGCATGAATTCTCAGCGCTTTTAACAAAAGAAGCTGGTAAGCCATGGAACGAAGCAGATGCTGATACAGCAGAAGCAATCGATTTCCTTGAGTACTATGCTCGCCAAATGCTAAGAATCAAAGAGGGCGTGAAAGTAGAAAGCCGTCCAAATGAATATAACCGTTATGATTACATCCCTCTAGGAGTGGGAGTCATCATTTCTCCATGGAACTTCCCGTTGGCAATCATGGCTGGTACAACTGTGGCAGCGATTGTTACAGGAAACACAGTTCTTTTGAAGCCAGCTTCAACTACTCCAGTTGTTGCAGCTAAGTTCGTTGAAGTTATGGAAGAAGCAGGTCTGCCTGCGGGTGTCCTTAACTTCGTACCGGGAAGCGGCGCAGAAGTGGGCGACTATCTTGTTGACCACAAAGACACTCGCTTCATCAGCTTCACAGGTTCACGTGACGTTGGTCTGCGCATTAACGAGCGCGCATCCAAGCTGAACGAAGGCCAAATCTGGCTTAAGCGCGTAGTAGCTGAAATGGGCGGAAAAGACACAATGGTTGTCGACAAAGACGCTGATCTTGAATTGGCTGCTCAAGCAATTACTGCTTCTGCTTTCGGCTTTTCAGGCCAGAAGTGCTCTGCATGTTCACGTGCGGTTATCGTAGAAGATGTTTATGACCAGGTTCTTAACCGTGTAGTTGAGCTTACAAACGAACTTAAGCTTGACGATCCAACAGATCAAAGCACGTTCATGGGTCCAGTGAATGACCAGGGTGCATTTGATAAGATCATGAGCTACATCGAAATCGGCAAGGAAGAAGGCCGTTTGATGACTGGCGGCGAAGGAGACAGCTCAAAAGGCTACTTCATCAAGCCAACAATATTTGCTGATGTGGATCCAAAAGCTCGCATCATGCAGGAAGAAATCTTCGGGCCAGTTGTCGCATTCGCAAAAGCGAAGGACTTCGACCATGCGCTTGAAATCGCGAACAACACTGAATATGGTTTGACTGGAGCAGTTATCACGCGCAACCGTGAAAACATCCAGAAGGCGCGTGAAGATTTCCATGTCGGAAACCTTTACTTCAACCGCGGCTGCACAGGCGCAATCGTTGGTTACCAGCCATTCGGCGGCTTCAACATGTCAGGAACAGATTCAAAAGCTGGCGGACCAGACTATCTGCTTCTGCACATGCAAGCTAAGACTACTTCTGAAATGTACTAATACAGACTTTGAATCCCCTTCTCGTTTGAGAGGGGGATTTTTTGTATTGCACGGTAGATACCACTAATTGCCCCGTTCTAGCTTCTAATTGCACCGAAAAGAGGAAGAATTGCACGTTCAGACTACATAATTGGCACGCTTCATAAGCATAATTGCACCGTCTACCTATTTATGGAATAAGGGCTATAGCCCTATTTTAAAAATTTTTCAGAAAAATTTAACAAAATAGTTGCAATCTAAATTGTCTGTTATATAATACATATTAGAGTTATCGATACTGTACTATAACAAAGGGGTGAAGGCAGTAAATGTCGACACAAACTACAGGAATTGAAATTATAGGCAGCATGAAAAAAGGATACGAAGAAATTTTGACACCAGAGGCTCTTGATTTTGTAGAGCGGCTTGAAAGGCATTTTGGGGAGAGTCGGGTGGAATTGCTGGCGGCTCGGGAAAAGCGCCAGGAGGAAATCAACGGAGGCAAGCTACCGGACTTTTTGCCGGAGACGAAGCATATCCGTGAAAGTGATTGGACTATTGCACCGCTGCCGAGAGACCTGCAGGATCGCAGAGTCGAGATCACAGGGCCGACAGACAGGAAGATGGTCATCAATGCGCTCAATTCCGGAGCGAAGATTTTTATGGCAGACTGCGAAGATTCCACTTCGCCGACATGGGAAGCGATTGTAGAAGGCCAGATCAATCTGAGGGATGCTGTCAACCGGACAATCTCTTTTGAAAATCCTAACGGAAAAAAGTATCAATTGAATGAAGAAACAGCTGTTTTAATGGTTCGCCCAAGAGGCTGGCACCTAGAAGAAAAACATGTATTGCTCGATGGCAAACCGATATCCGGCGGATTATTCGATTTCGCGATGTACTTTTTCCATAATGCGAAAAAGCTGGTGGAGCAGGGCACAGGCCCATACTTCTACCTTCCCAAGATGGAAAGCCACCTAGAAGCGCGCCTATGGAATGATGTGTTCGTTTATGCACAGAACCATCTCGGCATTCCACAGGGAACGATTAAAGCAACTGTTTTGATTGAAACGATTTTGGCTTCATTTGAAATGAATGAGATTCTATATGAACTGAAGGAACACTCCGCTGGCTTGAACTGCGGACGCTGGGATTATATTTTCAGCTATCTGAAAAAACTGCGCTCACAGGATGATGTGATTTTACCGGATCGCTCACAGGTCACAATGACGGTTCCATTTATGAGATCCTATTCGTTGCTGACGATCCAGACTTGCCACCGCCGCAAGGCACCGGCAATGGGCGGCATGGCGGCACAAATTCCAATCAAAAATGACGAGGAAGCAAATGCTGAAGCCTTCGCAAAGGTACGCGCTGATAAAGAACGCGAAGCCCGCGACGGCCATGATGGTACATGGGTTGCACATCCAGGGCTGGTACCGGTAGCACTTGAGGCATTCAACAGGGAAATGCCTGAACGAAACCAGATTGATTCCGGTAAGCAAAAGGATGTTGAGGTTAAGGCAGCTGACCTGCTTGCTGTACCAGAGGGCACTATAACAGAAGCCGGTGTACGAATGAACATCAATGTCGGCATCCAGTACGTGGCCAGCTGGCTGAATGGTCGCGGTGCAGCGCCAATCCATAATCTGATGGAGGATGCGGCAACAGCAGAGATTTCCCGCGCTCAGCTTTGGCAATGGATTCGTCATCCTAAAGGAGTTCTTGAGGATGGCCGCAAAGTAACGGTCGAAATGTACCATGAGCTGAAGGAAGAGGAGCTTGAGAAAATCAAGCTGGAAGTCGGCGAAGAGGTATTTGAAACCGGGAAATTCGAGCAGGCAGCAGAGCTGTTTGATGAGTTGATTTTAAATGATGAGTTTGTTGAATTTTTAACATTGCCTGGGTATCAGGCTTTAGCTTAATAGATTGATAGATTCATATAAAAACAAACATTAGGAGGAACGAAAAATGACTCAAGATCGTGTGAAGAAGTTGCAGGAAAGCTGGGAAATGGATAGCAGATGGGCTGGAGTGGAAAGAACTTATACGGCGGAGGATGTCATCAAGCTTCGCGGATCGATTGATATTGAACATACACTGGCACGCCGCGGTGCGGAGAAGCTGTGGAAGCTTGTACATGAGGAAGATTTCGTTAACGCTCTTGGTGCTCTGACTGGCAACCAGGCTGTCCAGCAGGTAAAAACGGGCTTGAAGGCAATTTACCTGAGCGGATGGCAGGTTGCAGCGGACGCGAACCTTTCCGGGAATATGTATCCTGACCAGAGCTTGTACCCGGCGAACAGCGTACCTGCTGTTGTTAAGCGCATCAATCAAGCTTTGCAGCGTGCTGACCAGATCACTCATAGTGAGGGAGACAATTCGATCGACTGGTTCGCACCAATCGTGGCGGATGCTGAGGCAGGATTTGGCGGCCAGCTGAATGTTTTCGAATTGATGAAAGGCATGATCGAAGCGGGAGCAGCAGGCGTGCACTTCGAGGACCAGCTTTCTTCTGAAAAGAAATGCGGTCACCTTGGCGGAAAAGTACTCCTTCCGACACAGACAGCAGTACGCAACTTGATTGCCGCCCGACTTGCAGCTGACGTCATGGGTACGCCAACACTGATCGTTGCCCGTACTGATGCGAATGCAGCAGATTTGATCACTAGCGATGTCGATCCATATGATGCACCGTTCATCACTGGCGACAGGACGCCTGAAGGATTCTTCCGCGTGAAGGCTGGCCTTGACCAGGCGATTGCCCGCGGTCTTGCGTATGCTCCGTATGCTGACCTCGTCTGGTGTGAAACGTCTGAGCCGGATTTGGATGAAGCTCGCCGTTTCGCAGAAGCAATCCATGAGAAGTTCCCTGGCAAGCTGTTAGCTTACAACTGCTCGCCATCCTTCAACTGGAAAAAGAAGCTGGATGACGAGACAATCGCGAAGTTCCAGGTCGAGCTTGGCAAGATGGGCTACAAGTTCCAGTTCGTTACACTTGCTGGCTTCCACGCATTGAACCACAGCATGTTCGAACTGGCTCGCGGCTACAAAGAGCGCGGCATGGCTGCATACTCGGAGCTGCAGCAAGCCGAGTTCGATAGCGAACAATTTGGCTACACAGCTACAAGACACCAGCGCGAAGTCGGAACAGGCTACTTCGATGATGTTTCAATGGTTATTTCAGGCGGAACTTCCTCAACCACAGCGCTAAAAGGATCTACGGAAGAAGCACAGTTTACTACTTCTTGATCCGATTTAGCAGCCGGGTACCGAAATACCGTCCGAACTAAACGGGTTTTCTCTCCGCCTGGGCCCTCCAACTCAGGCGGGGATTCACCATAGTAGTTTTTGATTTTTCACCTTGCATTCTCCTATTTTTGTCCTTCTCTTCACTTGAAGAGGAGGTTTTTTTTGATTAAAATAGGTTAACCTTAAACTAGCACAGACCTTTGGGCGGAATCATACATAATATTTATGAGAGTTCTAGTTGAAGTTCAGTATGAAAGTGAGACAAGGAGGGAAGAAAATGGGCAACAGTAAAGTGGATGAATATTTACAGCAGGGAATCCATGGGGCTAAGCAGACAAAGCCTGATGAAAGAAGGAGATTCCTTACGACAATAAGGGAAAGGGTGGTCATTGCGCTTACGCAGGGAGAGGTAATGAGAAAGGGCGTAGAACCTGAGGTCGAGCAGCTTATGGATGAAAACCGAGAAGCACACCTCTTTTTAAACGGAAATATTTCATATCCTTACTTATCGGAATACATTAAAGCGGCTGAAAAACGGGGCATCGAGTTTACGATCGTGACCAATAAGGAATATGATTCCGAGCTTGGACTTGTTTTAGCCCATCACCATGCGATTGATAAAGAGGAAATTTATCTTGGTAAAAAGAAACCCGTGATCCAAACGGCGCCGGCCAAGAAGAAAAAGGGTTTCCTATCTGGCTTTGGGAAGTTATTCGGGAAATAGAGACGAGAGAGCAGCCTTTTAGGTTAGCTCTTTTTTTTACGGTCACTTTCGCTGCCAGCTTTGATTTCTTATTCTATAAAACTAAGGCTTTAATGAATTTGAAAAGCCTGAATTTTATAAAAGTATTGATAAACGACACTGGTGTCGTTTATAATGAAGTTAACCAAAACGACATCGGTGTCGTTTTATTATGGAGGGATGATAATGGGCGGTCTTTTGAAAAATAAAGGGTTTATTACGTTAATGCTTGCGCAGTTAATATCAAGTATTGGTGACTGGTTGAGTGTGATTGCGATCATAACGATGGTGGGCTTGAAATGGGAGGCTTCCCCAATGGAAGTTTCCTTTATCATTCTATGTTTGGCTGTCCCAATGGCACTGCTTGGACCATTCACTGGAACGGTTGCTGACCGATTTAACAGAAAGGCGATCATGGTATTTTCAGACGTGGTCAGAGCAGGGCTGATCCTAATTCTTGCATTTGCTGATTCTCTATGGATTGTCTATATTTGCTTGTTCATGGTCGGGATGCTCTCAGCTGTATTTGTCCCGGCGAAGAATGGTAAGCTTAAAGAACTGATTGAACAAGAAAATATGAAAAGTGCCATGTCCATTACGTCCATGATTGATTCCGGGACGAAGGTGTTAGGACCTTTATTGAGCGGCCTGCTGGTCTCGGCTTTTGGGACTAAGATGGTATTCTTTATCGATTCCGGCACCTTCGTCATTTCAGCGATTCTGCTGTTAGCTTTACCAAAGGCAGCGGCTTCAATATCAATAGAATCAGATAAACGTGGAGGAGCTTCTTTTAAAGAGGATTTCAGGGAAGGAATCCAGTTTATCCGGGGAAATCGTTTCTTGATTGTTGGGATTACGGTATTAGGGATCAGCCTGTTGATTTTACAGCTGTCCGACTCACAGATCATCGTGTTACTGAGGGAACTATCGAATGCCTCGCCTGATCTGTTTGGTTATATTGTAACTGCATCAGGTCTGGGAATGTTTTTTACAGGATTACTGTTGGTTAAAAAAACCGAGTATAATGCTCTCATTCTGATGTTTATTGGAGTTTGTGGGATAGGCATCAGTTTTAGTATGATGGCAGTATTGACACGAATGGACTTAACGCTTCCCGTTTTATGGGGACCTGCTTTGGGATTGGTTGCTGGCTTTGCAGCTGGATTAGTATTCATTCCTTTCCAGGCTGCTGTACAGATGGATACTCCGGTACACATGACAGGCAGGGTATTTGGCGTTTTGAATAGCGTGACCACCACTGCGACGATTATTGGGCCACTGGCTGGCGGGTTGCTTGCGACCATACTGGGAGTCATCCCGACATTTGTGATTACTGGCTTAATGCTGGTGGCAGTTTCGATCGTTGGTTTAATCTTTAAGAGCAAAATAGAACGGGGGAGAGAAAATGTCTCCGAAGGTCAGTCAGGAGCACATGGAACAGCGTCGAGCTGATATTTTGAAGGCAGCAAAGGAGGTTTTCATTGAGCATGGTTTTGAGCGAGCCACAATGAAGCACATAATGGATGCGGCAAATATCAGCAGGGGCGGGCTGTATCAGTATTTTTCAAGTAAGGAAGCAGTGTTTGAAACGATCTTGGAAGAATTATTAGCCATGGAGTTAGATGAGACATTGGATATGGTAAAGGAAAATGCAACATCTTACTGGGATATGCTCATGCAAATCATCTTTGGCGAGGATGGGAAGCCTGATGATGATATGGATCCATTATCTCCGGCAAAACTTGAGTTTTTCATCATAGGAAGAAATGATGACCATAGAAGAGAATATGGGAAAGTACGATACCACAATGGCTTGAAAATATATGCGACGATTATTGAACATGGCCAAAAGAGTGGCGAATTTAGCATCAGGTTTGATCATCAGATCATTGCCCGTTCAATCATTTCGTTTATCGATGGCTTGGCAGTAGAGCATGCTATGTTATCGAAGGAAGAGTTGAAAATCAAGGAGCAGTCTGTATTATTCGTGGAGTATTTGAAGCTGGCCTTAGGGATTGGTGACAAGGATTAAAGATATGGCAACAGTATTGTTTTTACTGTCGTAAACGTTCCTGGAGAATGGTGTTATCCACCATTCTCCTCTCTATTTAAGAGAATCGATGAGATCCGCAAGTTCCACCGAGGTTTTGTAGCAAATATCCTCATTGCAAATCATGTTTTTATCAGGGTCAAAGCTTAACTCTTCAATGGTTTGTTCTTTGCTGTACTCCTTCATACCTGAAGAAGTTTTTAACACAATGGCAATTGGGCCGGAAATTTCCTTGCCTGCTGTTTTTTCTGCTCCCTCCAGATAGCCTAAAAACTCTCTTGGATTTAATACTGTCAGTGATTTTCCTTCAGATTGAATATAGACCTGGTCGAGAAGGCCGAATTTGGTACCGAACAGTTCATTGATTTTTACCTCGATATCCGATTTTAACGGGGAAGGGTCGCTGCATGCGGTCAACAACAAGCAAAAGGCTATAAATATCCGTTTCACAATCAAATCATCTCACATTTCATTTTATATCATTAAATATTCTACAAAATAGTCTTCTTTCCTGCGATCACTAACCCCACATGTTAAAATAGTACAAACAGCAAGGCTTGTATTGCTTTAACGTGTAAAACTTTGCTATGATCATTATTATTATTGTCTGACGATTTATGATGGAGGTGCTTTTATGTCAAGGATTTCTGAGGAGCAGGTGAAGCATGTCGCACACCTGGCGAGATTGGCGATTACAGAAGAGGAAGCGCAAATGCTGACGGAGCAGCTGGATAAAATCATTACATATGCCGAGCAGTTGAATGAGCTGAATACGGACAATGTTGAGCCGACTGCACATGTGCTTGAAATAAAGAATGTGATGCGTGAGGACCGTGCTAAAGAGGGTCTGCCGCGTGAAGAGGTTTTGAAGAATGCGCCTGAGCACCAGGATGGCCAGATCAAAGTGCCAGGAATTATGGAGTAGGAGGATCGGCGATGAGTTTATTTGAACATAAGATTTCGGAGCTTCATGAGTTTTTACATAAAAGAGATTTAAGTGTAACGGACCTGGTTGATGAATCGTACAAGCGGATTGGCGCGGTCGACGGCAAGGTCCAGGCATTTTTAACATTAGATGAAGAAAATGCTAGGGCAGCGGCGAAGGCATTGGACGACAAGGTCATCCAGAACAAGCCAACGAGCAAGTTATACGGTTTGCCTATTGGCATCAAAGACAATATCGTCACAAAGGGTTTGCGCACGACGGCGGCGAGCAAGATTCTCGAAAACTTTGATCCTATTTACGATGCTACAGTCATCCAGAAGCTGAAACAGGCGGAAACGGTGACAATCGGCAAACTGAATATGGACGAGTTCGCCATGGGTTCATCCAACGAAAACTCTGGCTTCCAAAAGACCTATAACCCGTGGAGTCTTGACAGGGTACCTGGTGGTTCATCCGGCGGTTCGGCTGCATCTGTTGCAGCTGGGGAAGTGTTGTTCTCGCTTGGCTCGGATACAGGCGGTTCGATCCGCCAGCCGGCATCTTTCTGCGGAGTGGTAGGCATGAAGCCAACTTACGGGCTAGTTTCACGCTTTGGATTGATCGCATTTGCTTCTTCTTTGGACCAGATCGGACCAATCACACGAAATGTAGAAGACAATGCTTTTCTGTTAAAAGCGATCGCAGGATACGATGAAATGGACTCAACCTCCGCAAACGTGGACATCCCTGATTATGTTGGTTCCTTGACTGGTGATATCAAGGGATTAAGAATTGCTGTGCCGAAGGAATACCTCGGTGAGGGTGTGAATGAAGAAGTCCGTAAATCAGTAATGGACGCACTTGTCATTCTTGAGCGCCTGGGGGCGACTTGGGAAGAGGTTTCCCTGCCGCACTCCAAGTATGCTTTGGCGACCTATTACTTGCTGTCTTCATCTGAAGCGTCAGCGAACCTTGCACGCTTTGACGGTGTTCGCTATGGTTACCGTTCACCAAATGCGGAGAATCTGCTTGAAATGTACAAGATGACCCGTGAGGAAGGCTTTGGTGAGGAAGTCAAGCGCCGAATCATGCTTGGTACGTTTGCGCTTAGCTCCGGTTATTATGATGCTTATTATAAAAAAGCACAGAAGGTCCGCACGCTGATCAAGCAGGACTTTGAAAAAGTGTTTGAGCAATATGATGTCATCATTGGGCCGACTGCGCCTACGCCAGCATTCAAAATTGGCGAGAACACAAAAGACCCAATGACGATGTACGTAAATGATATTCTGACGATACCGGTGAACCTTGCGGGCGTGCCGGCAATCTCGGTTCCGTGCGGGTTTGATAAAGGGCTGCCGCTTGGCTTGCAGATCATCGGACGTCATTTTGACGAGAGCACTGTATACAAGGTTGCCCATGCATTCGAACAGGCAACTGAATTCCATAAACAACAACCTGAGCTGTAAAGGGGTGAAATTGATGAAGTTTGAAACGGTAATTGGGCTTGAGGTCCATGTTGAATTAAAAACAGAATCAAAAATCTTTTCGGCGAGTCCGAACCATTTTGGTGCTGAGCCGAATACAAATACAAGCGTGATCGATCTTGGCTATCCGGGAGTATTGCCGGTTGTGAATAAAAAAGCGGTTGATTACGCTATGAAAGCCGCTATGGCTTTGAACTGCGAAATTGCGGAGCATACGAAATTTGACCGCAAGAACTACTTTTACCCGGACAACCCGAAGGCTTACCAGATTTCCCAATTCGACAAGCCGATCGGTGAGAACGGTTGGATCGAAATCGAGGTTAATGGTTATAAAAAGAAAATCGGCATCACGCGCATCCATATGGAAGAGGATGCCGGAAAGCTAACGCATGGCAATGGATATTCCCTCGTTGACTACAATCGCCAGGGAACGCCGCTTGTTGAGATCGTATCGGAGCCCGATATACGCACGCCGGATGAAGCGTATGCTTATCTGGAGAAACTGAAGTCGATCATCCAGTATACGGGCGTATCGGATTGTAAGATGGAAGAGGGGTCGCTCCGCTGCGACGCGAACATCTCGATCCGGCCTGTTGGCCAGGAGGAATTTGGCACAAAGACTGAGCTGAAGAACTTGAACTCATTCAACTTTGTGCGCAAAGGACTTGAATATGAGGAAAAACGCCAGGAACAGGAAATCCTCGCTGGCCGTGAAATTCAGCAGGAAACACGCCGTTACGATGATGCGAATAACACGACAATCCTGATGCGCGTAAAAGAAGGCTCCGATGACTATCGTTATTTCCCTGAACCCGATCTGCCTGATCTTTTTATCGATGAAGAGTGGAAAGCGAGGGTTCGTGCCGAGATTCCTGAGCTTCCCGACGAGCGCAAAAAGCGATATGTCGAGGAAATGGGACTGCCCGCTTACGATGCAGAGGTGCTAACGGTATCAAAAGAAATGGCTGATTTCTTTGAATCAGCTGTAAAGGCAGGAGCCGACCCTAAGCAGGCATCCAACTGGCTGATGGGCGAGTTCTCTGCCTATCTGAAGGCTGAATCGAAAGAGCTTCACGAAACAGCGTTGACTCCAGAAGGTCTTGGCGGATTGATTCAGCTGATTGAGAACGGCACGATTTCCTCGAAAATCGCAAAACAGGTCTTCAAGGAATTGGTCGAAACCGGCGGCGACCCAGAGAAAATCGTCAAGGAGAAGGGACTCGTCCAAATATCTGACGAAGGCGAACTACTTAAGATCATCACCGAAATCATTGACGCCAACCCGCAATCAGTAGAAGATTTCAAAGGCGGCAAGGACAAGGCAAAAGGCTTCCTGGTTGGACAAATCATGAAAGCGACAAAAGGCCAGGCGAACCCGCCGCTGGTAAACAAATTGCTTGTTGAAGAATTAAATAAGAGATAATAGCGAAAGCTGGCGATTACATCGCCAGCTTTTTTGTCGATATTTCCCGGGAAAGGGAGAAGGGAATCGATATATCAGGTAGGATAATAACCTATAATATAGTGCTATATCTATCAGTCCAAACCATCATCCATCACACGGTTGATCAAAGCTTCCTTATCTTGGAGTGACTGGGAGTGTAACTCGCTAGTAAAGACCATGTAAACTGGAGTTACATTGGTTAACAGCTCAGGATACTGCTTCTTCAGACTTTCCATATCATCGGATATATGGAAGGAATCAAGCTTCTCCTTTACTTCATCGGGAATGTCATACTTTTCTGACTCTCCACGTGGAACAATTGCCAGGACGGAAAGTTTCTCAGGATTCTTTGAAAGGAAGTCATAAAAAGGTGGCAGATCCTCTATATCGGTTTTAACATAATATGTGCTGTAATCTTTTTTCCACTGTGCTTGTATCTTAAAGTATATTCTTTCTTGAGTGAGGCTTTTGGGGATGGACATGTTATCCCCTTCAACTCTCTTCTTTTCCATGCCGGGAGCTGCGTTAACCTGGCTTATTGTAATATTTGCAGACTCAATCCCTGGAGGAAACGAGACTTCTAGTGTTTCTTTTTCCTTCACCGTAGAAGGGTTCATGCCTGCCATGGATTTAATAGGGTCTATTTTCTTGGTTTTTGTTCCATGCCAATTGTACTCGCCGAGGATGGAGGGAATCTCCTGTCCATCTACAGTGATGATTGCTACAGGGGGCTTTTCCTCTTTATAAAGTTTGTAGCGATCCAAGGCGATTAACACGCTTAAAATCAAGACTGCAGCTGTTCCGTAGATTAATAGCTTAATTTTCATCCTTTTCCCCTCAGACTTAAGTTTTGTTTAAAGAATTCTACATTTTAATTGTAATTTCCTGTCATATTTTCGACGATATGAAAAGAAAAATGCCACAGAAAAAACTCTGTGGCATCGATTGTTAGGGTTTTAAGTTCTCAACACTCATATCGAATTCTTTTTCAATCTCAGGGTTTGGTTTATAAGTTACCAAGCTGACAACAACAGAAATAATCAGGTTGATAATAAAACCCGGGACGATTTCGTACATGACATCGCTCAAGCCGACATTGCTCCAGATGACAACGGTAGCTGCACCGGCAATCATACCGAGAATCGCGCCCCAGTTGGTCATTTTCTTCCAATAAAGGCTCAGGATGATGATAGGTCCGAACGCTGCACCAAAGCCTGCCCATGCATATGCAACCAGGCCAAGGATCGTATCGTTTTGCACCCATGCAAGTGCTGCGGCAATAATTGCTACTGCGAGAACTGCCAAACGCCCGAAAAATACGTACTGCTTATCTGATTTTTCTTTTTTGAATATGATTTTGTACAAGTCCTCAGTCAGTGCGCTGGATGTAACGATCAGCTGGGACGAGATGGTGCTCATGATCGCTGCGAGAACGGCTGCGAGCATAAGACCGGCAAATAACGGATGGAAGAAGATTTGCCCGAGCACGATGAAGACTGCCTCTGGGTTATCCAGCTTAACATCCGGGTTTTGTGTAAAATAAGCTAGACCGATCAAAGCAGTCAGTATTGCCCCAATTAAGGAGAAGATCATCCAGCCCATGCCGATTCTTCTTGCACTCTTTGTTTCTTTTATTGATGTAATGGCCATGAAACGGGTGATAATATGTGGCTGACCGAAGTAGCCAAGGCCCCATGCTGCGGTTGATATAATGCCGAGCACAGTTGTACCTTTGAATAAATCAAGCAATGCAGGGTCGATCGAACGGATGGTATCGAACGTTTCTGCAGGTCCTCCTGTTTTCGCGAAGCCGATAATCGGCACGAGCAGCAAGGCGAGAAGCATCATCATGCCCTGTATAAAATCTGTGTAACTTACCGCAAGGAAACCGCCGAATAGTGTGTACGCCACAACTACAGCGGAAACAAGCAACAAGCCGGTATGGTAATCTAGGTCGAATGAACTTTGGAAGAAAACAGCTCCGGCGACCATTCCGGAAGATACGTAGAAGGTAAAAAAGAGTAGGATAACAATTCCGGATACAATTCTTAAAAGCTTTGTATCATCTTTAAAACGGTTTTCAAGGAAGCTGGGAATCGTGATGGAGTCATTCGCCACATGTGTGTAAGAACGAAGTCGAGGTGCTACATAAAGCCAGTTGAGATACGCGCCGACGGTCAAGCCGATGGCAATCCATGCATTCGCTAAACCGCTTACATAAATCCCCCCTGGAAGACCCATCAGCAGCCAGCCGCTCATATCAGCTGCACCGGCGCTAAGCGCTGTGACTGCTGGACCAAGCGATCTGCCGCCAAGCATGTAGTCGGTCAGATTGCTTGTCTTTTTGTAGGAATACCAGCCGATATAAAGCATCGCGGCCATGTATATCCCGATGGCAATGATTTGATACATTTCATTGGACATAATCTTTCCCCCTTTGTTATTGTGAAAAATTATTAAAAAAATATTGCTAATACAATTAATATTCTATCATTTCAAATTAATGATTAACAATCTATTTTTTCGTCAAAATTACTATTCCATTAATAGTAATTTGTTTTTCTAATATATTTATAGTGCAAAAGAAAAACCATGGCTCGGGAAAGCCATGGTTCATGTTCACGTCTTAAGATCTTTTGGAGGCAAGCGGTCGCCTTTCACTTTTTTATCATTGATTTTCGGTTCCTTGCCGTTAAAAAAGTTCTGCAAATTAGAACGATGGAGAAAGATTAAAAATAAAATAAAAGCAGTAAAGATTAATGGCTCATGAACTTCCGGAGAGAAGAAAGAAAAAATGAGCATCGCGATTCCCACCGATATCGAACCCATGAACACGTATTTGGTCAAGAAAATGACCGCGAAAAAGGTCACATACACAGCCAGGAACATTCCGATATCAACAACCAGCAGTGCCCCTGCCGTCGTGGCAATCGCCTTGCCCCCGCGGAAGCCTGCAAAGATCGGGAAACAGTGGCCGATGACCCCAATCAGCCCGGCATACAACGGTTCAACTGGAGTATCGAAGATCAACGGAAGAGAGGCGGCAAGCATCCCTTTTGCGACATCCACAAGCAGAACGACAATGGCCGCTCGCTTTCCCATGACCCGCAATGTATTCGTCGCGCCCGGGTTTTTGCTGCCGTGGTCCCTGATATCAACATGGAAAAAATATTTGCCAATCAATAAAGCTGTTGGAATGGAACCGACTAAATAAGCTGCCAAAAGACAAATCCAAGTCATATAACGTCACCCTTTTAATATAGTTAGAGAATTTTATTCTGAAATAGTCCTTGTCAGAATGTTTATTTTGCCGAGCCAATCATTTCTTGATAAGTATGGCCACTGCTGAAAACGTGTGCTCTGTAAACAGTGAAAAGACAGGCCAAAACATCGGGAACTATTATGCCGTTTTTTACGTCTGTTGTATCATATAGATGGATCCTTCTGCACTGCTGATTCTTATCCGTGGCGTATCTCCAGTGTTTGGATGTGAAGTCTAGAAATCCAGTTGAGCAGAACAATATTGCGGCATGAATCATGGCTATTTTTGTACAGGTTGTAACCGGGTAATAAGGTCTCTATAGGCTGCATCCCGCAATTTTGATAACAGGTAGGGGTTTCCAATTTATGTAACCATTCTCTTTGTATTGTAAAAAAGAACGAGTAGGAATGGAAGAGTTATTCGAAAAATAAGATAGTTAACACTTTGATTTATTAGTGGGTTTCTGTTTGGCAAATGGACAGAATTTAGTTTATGATATATCCGGTAGAATGGATATTGAGGTAATTGCCTGGATAGAAGTAA
Source organism: Bacillus sp. ISL-55 (assembly GCF_018613155.1). Lineage (GTDB taxonomy): Bacteria > Bacillota > Bacilli > Bacillales > Cytobacillaceae > Mesobacillus. The sequence continues at coordinate 42,793 of NZ_JAGGQU010000030.1, forward strand.
TGAGCTATGATGTAAATGGATGGAATAAAAAACCATATTAAGTAGGATGATGGGTATGAAAAGAGCAAGAATTATTTACAATCCAACTTCAGGTCGTGAGGTTTTTAAAAAGCATCTTGCGGAGGTCTTGGTAAAGCTGGAGAATGCCGGCTATGAGACATCATGCCATGCAACGACAGGTGAGGGGGACGCGACGCAGGCTGCTAGAATTGCGGTTGAGCGGCGCTATGACCTGGTGATTGCAGCTGGCGGAGATGGCACGATCAATGAAGTGGTCAATGGGATCGCCGAACAGGAGTACCGCCCGAGAATCGGCGTCATACCAGTCGGCACAACAAATGACTTTGCGCGCGCGCTTCATATCCCAAGGGATATCGATGCTGCGGTCGACATCATTGTTAAAGGCGAAACGATTCCGGTTGACGTAGGCCGAATTAACGATAGATATTTCATAAATATTGCTGGCGGCGGCAGGCTGACGGAGCTGACATATGAGGTGCCGAGCAAACTCAAGACAATGCTGGGCCAGCTCGCTTATTATCTAAAAGGAATCGAAATGGTGCCGTCCATTCGGGCATCAGAAGTAAGCATTGAATATGATGGAAAGCTATACGAGGGCGAGGTCATGATGTTCCTTGTCGGGCTGACGAATTCTGTTGGCGGCTTTGAACGCCTGGCTCCAAACTCTTCGATCAATGATGGATTGTTTTCTTTATTGATTTTGAAAAAGACGAACCTGGCGGATTTTATCAGGATCGCTTCGCTCGCTGTCCGCGGTGAGCATATCAATGACCCGGGCGTCATTTATACGCAAGCAAACCGCATCAAAGTGCATTCTAAGGAAACTGTTCAATTGAACCTTGACGGCGAATACGGCGGAAATCTGCCAGCTGAATTCGAAAACCTGTTCAGGCACATTGAAGTCTACGTGCCGTTGGATGAAATCCGTCCAGAAGACCGGCCGGAGAATCTTGAATTGAATTTTAAAGCAGAATGATGAATGAACCACTCCAAATTGGGGTGGTTTTTTTGTGATTTGAGATAGGGTATAGGAGGATATTACAGATGGTGTTGCTTTGGGGAAAACCACGAGGACAGGCCGGGGTTTTGTCTGAATCTGGTGTGACTTCGGACAAAACTACGAGGACAGGCCGGGATTTTGTCAGAAGTTGGTGTGACTTCGGACAAAACGGAGAGGAGAAGCTGAGATTTTGTCTGAAGATGGTGTGACTTCGGACAAAACGGAGAGGAGAATCTGTGACTTTGTCTGAAGGTGGTGTGACTTCGGACAAAACGGAGAGGAGCAGCTGAGATTTTGTCTGAAGTTGGTGTGACTTCGGACAAAACCAGGGGGGAGAAGCTGAGATTTTGTCTGAAGGTGGTGTAACTTCGGACAAAACGGAGAGAAGAAGCTGTGACTTTGTCTGAAGCTGGTGTGACTTCGGACAAAACCAGGAGGAGAAGCTGAGATTTTGTCCGAACATGGTGTGACTTCGGACAAAACGGTGAGGAGCAGCTGTGATTTTGTCTGAAGGTGGTGTGACTTCGGACAAAAGGGAGAGAAGAATCTGAGAATTTGTCTGAAGTTGGTGTGACTTCGGACAAAACCAGGGGGGCAGGCTGAGATTTTGTCCGAACATGGTGTGACTTCGGACAAAACCACGAGGACAGACTGGGGTTTTGTCTGAACCTGACATGACTTCGGATGTAACGAAGAAGCAGGTTTCTCTGGTGTCCGTTTTGGAGGTAGTTTCCGAAAAACAATCAACTTTAATTCCCAGTCGATATGAAAAATTTGCCTGCAAATCATATTTGGAAGAAAATAAAAGATAATAAGATAAAAGGATGTGGATACATAGTGGGGAACAAGGCGTTGATCAATATCGACTATACGTATGATTTCGTGGCGGATGATGGCCGGCTGACTTGCGGCGAGCCGGGACAGGCGATTGAAGAGAAGCTCGTCGGCATCACCAGGGATTTTATAAAAAATGGTGACTATGTTGTTTTCGCGATTGATGTCCATGATGAGGGCGATAAGTTCCATCCGGAGACGAAGCTGTATCCGCCTCATAATATCCGCGGTACGAAAGGCAGGGATTTGTTCGGTAGCCTGCAGGGAGTTTATGAAAAAAATAAGCATCTCGACCATGTGCATTTTATCGACAAAACGAGGTATTCGGCATTCGCCGGGACGGATCTTGAGATCAAACTGCGCGAGCGGGGCATCACAGAAGTGCATCTCGTCGGTGTATGCACCGATATTTGCGTCCTTCATACGGCGGTTGATGCTTATAATAAGGGATTTAAGGTTATTGTGTATAGAGATGCGGTTGCTTCTTTTGATCAGGTGGGCCATGAATGGTCGCTCCGCCATTTTGAGAGCTCGATTGGCGCGGAGGTAAAGTAGCAGCAATTTCGCAAGACTTAGTGATGCGGATGTTGGCTTTCATTTGATCCGCAGACAAGTCAAGCGGTTCATGGCAGTATATTTGGAGGTTTTTTGATGAGCACAAAATTCACAGACGATAGCTTAATGCTACACACGGACTTATACCAATTAAATATGATGGAAACGTACTGGCGTGATGGCGTTCATAATCGCCGAGCGGTGTTTGATTTATTTTTCCGCAAGCTTCCTTTCGGCAATGGCTATGCCGTTTTTGCCGGTCTTGAAAAAATCATCAATTATATCGAAAACTTCGGTTTTACAGAAGGTGATATTCAATACCTGCGGGAAGAAGGAAGTTTTGATGAGGATTTTCTTGCATTTTTAAAAGAAATGCGTTTTACAGGCACCATCCGTGCGATGCAGGAGGGTGAGATTGTTTTTGCTAATGAGCCGCTGGTCAGGGTCGATGCGCCACTTGCTGAAGCGCAGTTGATTGAAACGGCGCTCCTGAACATCGTCAATTACCAGACATTGATTGCGACGAAGGCTTCACGAATCAAGCAGGTCGTGAAAGATGAAATCGCGATGGAGTTTGGTACCCGCCGTGCGCACGAAATGGATGCGGCTCTCTGGGGCACGCGCGCCGCTTATGTTGGAGGATTCGACTCCACCAGCAATGTGCGCGCAGGTAAATTGTTCGGCATCCCAATCTCAGGAACGCATGCTCACTCAATGGTTCAGGCTTACAGGGATGACTACACCGCTTTTAAAAAATACGCGGAAACGCACAGGGATTGCGTGTTCCTCGTCGATACGTATGATACGCTGAAATCTGGTGTGCCGAACGCGATTAAAGTGGCAAAGGAATTTGGCGATAAGATTAATTTTATTGGCATCCGTCTCGATAGCGGCGACCTTGCATACCTATCAAAGGAAGCTCGTAAAATGCTGGATGATGCTGGCTTTAAGGATGCGAAAATCGTAGCCTCAAGCGACCTGGACGAGTATACGATCATGAACCTGAAAGCACAGGGTGCGAGAATCGATATTTGGGGAGTAGGAACCAAGCTGATCACCGCTTACGAACAGGCAGCTCTTGGTGCAGTTTATAAAATCGTTTCGGTTGAGAGGGAGGACGGAACAATGGAGGACACGATCAAGATCTCCTCCAATCCGGAAAAAGTAACGACCCCTGGCATTAAAAATGTATACAGAATCATCAATAAAGCAACTAATCGCTCAGAGGGTGACTATATCACGCTTGAGAGTGAAAATCCGCAGCAGGAAAAGCGCTTGAAGATGTTCCACCCGGTTCACACTTTCGTCAGTAAGTTCATCACTAATTTTGACGCTCGGGATTTACATCACGAAATCTTCAAAGATGGAAAATTAGTATACGAGCAGCCAAGCCTAGATGAAGTCCGCAAGCATTCAAAATACTGCCTCGGCGTTCTTTGGGAAGAATACACACGGATGCTTAATCCAGAGGAATATCCCGTCGACCTCAGCCAGAAGTGCTGGGACAACAAAATGCAGAATATAAAAGAAGTAAAAGAGAAGGTCAAAGGGATGACCGGAGAATAATAATTCACAATGTGCTGCTTTCTTTAATCAGAAAGCAGCCTTTTTTATGGGCTTTAGCAGCCCGCTTTTAAAAAGTACTTAAATTATTTTGGTACTTCAACTAATTTCATATTTTTTCTAAAGGATTTCCCCTATGTGTAAAAGAATTATTAGGAAAGAATCTTTTCTAAGGATGTTGCCGTTTGAATGACCAGAGGATCTTCGTAGATTATGAACAGTTCATACCTAGGGAAACAGGCTTCATATTCAAATTTATTAAAAAAGACAACCAATTCATCCATACTTTTATCGAAGGCAAGCTCATAGAAAAGGTCGGTCTTTGCCCTGACAAAGTAACCGGGAAATCACTATGTGAATTTTTGCCGCCTGACCAGGCGATGCGCAAAGAGTTTTTTTACGAAAAGGCATGGAATGGGGAGCAGGTAAACTATGAAGGAAGTATTGGCGATGTGCACTATTTGGCAATTTTGAATCCTGTCATCCAAAACCGTCATACTATTGAGGTAATTGGGACAGCAATCGATATTACCAGCGAAAAAAACAGGGAGAAGCAAGTTCAGCAAATGGAGAAACTTTCTGTAGTGGGAGAACTTGCAGCAGGGATTGCCCACGAAATCAGGAATCCACTTACATCCATGAAAGGCTTTGCTAAAATTGTCAAAGAAAGCGTTACGGATCAAAAGTTGATTCCGTACCTTGATATCATGCTGGATGAAATGGATCGGATCAATCAAATTGTCAATGAATTCATGTTCATAGCCAAACCTAATGAGAATGTTAATTTTCAAGATACAAATTTTAGCAAGCTGATCAGGGATTGCATCATCTTAATGGAACCACAGGCTAACCTTAAAAGTATAAAAATGGATTATGAAATTGATAGAGAAATCATTTTGAATTGTGACCGGAACCAGATGAAGCAGGTGCTGATTAACCTGTTCCAGAATGCGATTGAGGCGACAGAGGACAATGGCCAACTTATCAGCGTCAGGCTTGATGAAGTGGGTAAGGAATCGGTCATGGTCACGGTTATGGATAAAGGCTGCGGAATACCGGAGTCAAGGTTGAATCGCCTGTTTGAGCCTTTCTACTCCACGAAGGAAAAAGGGACAGGCCTGGGTTTGCTCACTTGCAAACGGATTATCGATCTTCATCAAGGAAGCATTGATATCGACAGCCAGCCTGGGGAAGGCACAACCATAGGTATCGTGCTGCCTCGGCATAAAAATGTAGAGACATTGTTGATCGCAGAATAGAAAGTGTCATGGTTCTTTTTGGAGCATGGCATTTTTTTTATTGTCGTTCTACGGGGCTTATCTGTTAAAATGAAAGAGCAATCCTCTAAAATCCTCAACATTTTCTCACTGAAAGGAGCCACCTCACTATGCTGCAAAAAGCCCAAGAATTATTGCAAAGTCATTTTGGATATTCCTCGTTCCGACTGGGGCAGGAGCAGGCGATTTTATCTGTGCTCGAAGGGAAAAATACCGTCTGCGTCATGCCGACTGGAGGCGGAAAATCGATTGTCTATCAAATCCCTGCGCTCGTGCTGCCTGGGACAACCATTGTCATTTCTCCGCTGATCTCCCTGATGAAGGACCAGGTCGATACGCTCACCCAGCTGGGCATTCCGGCAACATACATCAATAGCTCGCTGACTGCCGGTGAAGCTGCGGCCCGCATGGATGATGCCAGGAACGGAAAGTACAAGCTGTTGTACATCGCTCCAGAGCGGCTGGGATCCTGGGAGTTCATCGATGACCTGCAGGACATGGATATCCCTCTGATCGCCGTCGATGAAGCGCACTGTATTTCCCAATGGGGACATGATTTCCGTCCAAGCTATCTGCAGATTTCCGGCCTTGCTGACCGCCTGCCGCGAAAGCCGATTGTGCTTGCCTTGACGGCAACAGCAACACCTAAAGTACGTGAAGACATTTGCGCTTCGTTAAAAATAAACCCTGAGAATACGGTGATTACCGGGTTTGAGCGCAGCAACTTAAGTTTTTCTGTTGTCAAAGGTCAGGATCGCCAGGCGTACTTAAAGGATTTTATCAAAAAGAACGAAAAGGAAGCTGGCATCATTTATGCGGCGACAAGGAAAATCGTCGACCAGCTGTATGAATGGCTGCAGAAGGAAGGCTTCAATTCGGCCCGCTATCACGCAGGCATGAACGATGAAGACCGGAACCGCGAACAGGAGCGCTTTTTACAGGATGAAGCTTCTGTGATGGTTGCAACTTCAGCATTCGGAATGGGCATCGATAAAAGTAACATCCGCTATGTACTGCATTTCCAGATGCCGAAGAATATGGAGAGTTACTATCAGGAGGCAGGCCGTGCCGGGCGTGACGGCTTGGACAGTGAATGTATCGTGTTATATTCGTCGCAGGATGTCCAGGTTCAGCGCTTTTTGATCGACCAGTCAGCTGACCGAGAGCGAATCGCGCCTGAGCTCGAAAAATTGCAGCAAATGGTTGGCTACTGCCATACCGAAGAGTGCCTGCAATCCTATATCCTTCACTATTTTGGCGAAACAGAGACTGTGCGATGCGGACGCTGCGGCAATTGTACGGACTCTCGTGAGACGCAGGATGTCACGAAGGATGCGCAGATGGTCCTATCATGCATCATCCGGATGGGACAGAAATACGGCAAGGCGATGACGGCCAATGTATTGACCGGCTCCCGTAATAAAAAGGTGCTAGAATTCCGCCTGGATAAATTGCCGACTTATGGATTGATGAAGGACCGTAATGCCAAGCAAATCAATGACCTGATCGAGTTTCTGATTTCACAGGAGCTGATTGGCGTCGAGCACGGCACCTACCCGACGATTTATGTCCCGGAAAAGGGGAAGGATGTTTTGCTTGGCAAGACGAAGGTGTTCAGGAAGGAAGCCGTCCGGGTTAAGCAGGTTTCAAACGATGATCCGTTATTTGAAGAGCTGCGCGAGTTGCGGAGGGACGTTGCCGCTGCGGAAAAGGTGCCGCCATTTATGATTTTCTCCGATTCCTCATTGAAGGATATGTGCCTGAAGCTGCCGCAGACCGATGCAGAGTTTCTCAATGTGGCTGGAGTGGGAGAGCACAAGCTGCAGAAGTATGGTGCGCCATTCATTCAGCGGATTATCGAGTTCTGCGAGGCGCATCCGGAGCGTGAGCCTGTGATGAATGCCGTTGCGGAGCCGGCTAGAAAGCAGCCGAAAAAAACAGTCGGGGATTCCCATCTCGAAACGTACAAGCTGCATCAGGCGGGAAAGACAGTTGCTGAAATCTCTGCAAAGCGCGAGCTGGTGGACAGTACGGTTGAAAATCACCTGATCCAATGCATCCAGCAGGGAATGGAAGTCGACTATGACTTGCTGATCCCAGCTGAGCATATTGAAGACCTCGAACGAGCCGTTGAAGAAGCCGGCCGCGACAGGCTTAAGCCAATCAAAGAGTTGCTCCCTGATGAGGTTAGCTATTTTATGATAAAGGCCTTCCTTTATAGGTCCAAGAAAAAAGTACACTAAAACGAAGCCCGCGGGCTTCGTCTTTTCCTTTTTTATTTATCTTTTAAACAGAATTCATCTATATTTTCAACCAACAATCCTTATAAATGTGCCCATGCAAGGATAATCCTCGGGCTTAATGTCACATAAAAGGGATTAATGTTCCCTTAAAACGGTAATCCTCGAGCTTAACGTCACATAAAAGGGATTAATG
>NZ_JAGGQU010000031.1:0-20559 GCF_018613155.1 Bacillus sp. ISL-55
GTCCAGAAACGCAGAAACTGGAGACTTCGACAAAGAAGCGCTTTTTGCTTCTGCCGGCGGAGTTGAAGTTTCGGAGTTTCTAGGAGGCGACACTAGACAATTCGAAAAGCGGAGGCGACTGCCCAACTCCGACAAGCGTTGGAGGACCTGACAGTGAAGTCGCTCTTTGACTTCATTGGCAGGACCGAAACGTCTCGAGGAGTTAGGAGCCGCAGCTAGACAAGCGACTCGAGGGGCTAGACGCTGAAGCTGGATTAAGAAAACTACATGCAGTTATCCACACCTAAATAATTTTATAATTTCCCAAACTAAAATAAAAAGCCCCCAAAAGGGAGCTTAGCTTTGCTATATTTAATTGACTAAACGCTGAGCTTCGCGCAATTGGAAAGTACGCACCTTACGCGGCAGGAATCGTCTGATTTCGTCTTCATTGTAGCCAACCTGCAGGCGCTTTTCATCAATGATGATCGGGCGGCGAAGCAAGCCAGGATTTTCTTTGATAACCTCAAACAGTTCTTGTAGAGGCATGGTTTCCAAATTCACATCAAGCTTTTGGAAAGTCTTCGAGCGGGTAGAAATAATCTCATCCGTTCCATCTTCGGTCATTCGGAGAATTTCCTTTATTTCATCGATAGATAATGGCTCTGAGAATATGTTTCTTTCAGAATATGGAATCTCATGTTCTTCAAGCCATGACTTTGCCTTTCTGCAAGAGGTACAACTTGGTGAAGTGTATAAAGTGACCATTGGTAATTCACACTCCCTTAGATTTACTTATATTATTTGCAATAATGAGCTGTCATTTCTTAAATAATAATAAGTTTAATTTTATAATTCATATTGTTTATTATACACTATGGATTTAATAAAAGGTATCCCTTTTCATAATTTATTCCGGGTATTTATGTAAGGATATTTTTGCCCTTCTCTATATATAACGAACGAAATTGAAAAAAGTTTCATTATAATTTATATTTTTTATCACCTTCTGATCTAAATCTATATAAATATTCGTACAATTCAACTTGTTTATGTCCGTTAGGGTCTCATTTTCATAATTTAATTATATTTACCCGATTGTATAAGACTTAAACCCCTTGAATTCAAAAAAATTTATTCTCATTTAATTCAACCATAATGAAAACGCAACCATGTTAGAAACAATGGTTGCGCTCTTGACTTAGATATCCTGGAGCAAATCATCCCTTTTGTCTTCCACAGTTAAGACTTCCTCAACTGGCTGGTAGGATTCTCCGTAAAACTTTTTATCTTTATAAGTATGAATCATATTGTAGGTCTTTTTCATCGACTCATATACTAAATCCTCTGCAGCCTCGTCCGGAGACCAGTAAAGGATTTCCATTTCATTGATTTCCTTCGTTGCTAGAGACCTCCGTCTGTAACCAATCGTCCTTGCATGTTCAAAGCCTTCCCGTTTGTAAAAACGAAGACGTTTTTCCGTATCTGTATCCTCATAATTAACTGGTTCAACCTCAAGAATAATCGGTTTACCCTTTTCCTTCAGCTTCTCGATCAGCTTATGGCCTAGTCCCTGACCTCGCGTCGTCTTAGAGACAAAAAGGTAATCGATGAAAACAAAATCATCCGTTTCAACATACATGAGGACATGTCCTGGACCTTCATCCTTATGGTAAATCTCTGGTCTTTCCTTTAAAAGTGTTTCCATATGTTCTTTTGATTTCATTTCCTCAATCGGGAAATACTGATTTAACTTCTCATACCAATGCATTGCTTATCTCCTTTTTATTTTTATTCCTTCCTGATAAGCACCCAGCTTTTCTTATATAATCATGATCATAATACTTGTATTATTTTTTCTTTATAAAGTTCTTTTAATACACCGGCAATTCTTTTAAAATAAAGATGTACGGGGATCATGAATTATATTTATCACAAAATCACTATTCAAGACTTAGTGAAAAAAAAGGTGGAGGTTTATCATGGGCGGTTACATAATGGATTTAACTATCGTTGCTTTACTGATTGTGGGCATTACCGCGACAATTGGTGTGATTACCAATGGAATAGGAACCAGATTCTTTAGTGGAAATAAAAGAAATGAATTCGTCGATCAATCAACTAGTTTGCAAACTGGTTGGAAAAATGTCGGCGGCAGCAAGAAGTAATCCACATCCCAACTGTTATTATAACTTATTTTGATATCGATAATCTAATGATATGAAAAGCCCGGAACGATTTTAACCATTCCAGGCTTTTTGTATAGTTTCATGAAGTATTAATTTTCCACCTTGAGAATAGTCCAGCTCCATCTCTAATCGGGGCCGCTATTCTCCATCCAGGTTATGGTGTGTAATCAACATTTGGTGAGTATCTGTTGCTAGCGTTCCATAATAAATATTCGTTGATTCCCTGATCCTTCAAGGCCCTGATTTGGTCTTCGACTTCCTTTTTCCCATAGACAAGGTAATTTCCACTGCCTAACCAGGAGGCTGTGAAGTCCTGAAGCCAAGGACGTGATACAGGCGGTGTTTTTAATTCAGCAAGTTTCTGTGTTTCCATTTTCGCGTATTCCTCAACGAGACGGTATGGCTCTTTGTCAGGCTTGGCAATCCCAAAATAAGATGTCCAATGGCTTGGATAAATCATCGAAGAGATGACATCCACATTCTCTGATATTTTTGAAAAGTTCTGTCCGATTCCTGGTGCTTCAGGGAGTGTCGCCGTATAGCCAAAGATATCAACAGAAACTTTTACATCGTAAGGCTTTAGCTCTTCTCGAGCGTATGCTACGAAATCAGTCACTGCTTTAACCCTTTTTTGCACATTATCCATTTCTACATCCTTATAATCACCCATTGAATATTGAAGCTCAGCATCTCTCTTTTCAAATCCCTCAGGAAACCGCACATAATCAAATTGGATTTCCTGGAAACCCATTTTCGCTGCTTCGATTGCAATTTGAACGTTGTAATCCCAAACTTCCTTAACAAAAGGATTTACGAACGATTCTCCTCTGCCATTTTTCCAAACCTGGTTTCCATCTTTATATGACCATTCCGGCTTCTGGTTTGCCAGGGCGGTATCTTTGAAAACTACTACCCTTGCAATAGGATATATCTGTTTTTCCTCCAAAGTTTTCAATAGTTTCTTCGGATCTTTAATATAAGGCTTCCCAATCTCTTTGAAAGGAGAATCCTCGTCTGGTTGGTATGTAAGATAGCCGTGGTCTTCTTTTATATCAATTACCATTGCATTTAAATCAGTCTCATCAACAAGTTTGGTAAGACTATTAAACCTCTCTCCTCCTGCTGAGTTGCCAGTTACATAGATTCCCCTTACCGCGTCAGGATATTCAAATGTGTACCCTGAATCGAATTTGAACCTTGGCATCTGCTTTGGAACTTCCCTAACCAATGACTGATGTTCCCTGACCGGAAGTTTTTCTGTTTCATGTGCGTTTGACTCTGCAAAGACTATACCTCCTGCTTGTGAAAAAGAGGCAGCCAATAACGCTGCTGCTGCGATTTTTTTAAACTGCACAAACACCTCTCCTTTCAAAACGTACGCCTACTCTAAAAATATCTTTCTCTATAATATGAATCTATAATTCTATTTTACCCACTTTCGACAGAATTAGATATTATAGATTAAATTTTTTACATGGAATTTATTCCCTGAACACCAAAACAATCAATTAAAAAAAAAACGATCTCAAAATAAGAGATCGTTAAGTTTATTTGACATGTTGCTGCTGGTATTGTTTCAGTTCTTTTTCTGAGCAATAAACATAGTGACCAGGAACAACTTCGCGCATTTTCACTTCTTCTCCATCTGCATACTGATGTACATTTGGATCATAGGTTTTGCGTCGTCGCGTTCGCTCAGATTCTGGATCTGGAAGCGGTATAGCTGATAATAAAGATTGAGTGTAGGGATGAAGCGGGTTCTTGTATAGTTCTTCAGCTGTTGTTAACTCAACCAGCTTACCAAAGTACATTACACCAATTCGATCGCTGATATATTTTACCATTGAAAGATCATGTGCTATAAACAAGTATGTTAAACCTTTTTCACGCTGCAATTTCCTCATCAGGTTGACAACCTGAGCCTGGATGGAAACGTCTAGAGCGGAAATTGGTTCGTCTGCGATAATAAATTCAGGCTGCACAGCAAGAGCACGTGCAATTCCGATACGCTGCCTCTGTCCACCTGAAAACTCATGAGGATAACGGTTGGCGTGTTCTCTATTTAATCCAACTGTTTCAAGCAGTTCATATACCATTTCCATTCTTTCTTTATTGCTTTTTGCAAGACCATGAATGTCAATGCCTTCAGCAATAACATCAGAAACCTTCATCCTTGGGTTCAAGGAAGCATAAGGATCCTGGAAAATCATTTGCATACTTCTGTTAAATTTCTTCAAATCTTTTTTGTTTTTCTTGCCGTGTACGTTTTCTCCTTTGTAAAGGACCTCTCCATCTGTTGCTTCATAAAGCCTGATGATTGTTCGGCCAGTTGTGGACTTGCCACAGCCTGATTCTCCAACCAATCCAAGAGTTTCTCCTTTAAAGATATCAAAAGTAATTCCGTCAATCGCCTTTACTTCATTAGGTTGACCCATATTGAAGTATTGCTTCAGATTCTTTATTTCAAGAAGCTTTTCTCTATTTTCCATCAGCCAGTCCTCCTCCTACAGTTATTTCGTGCCCATGAATTTACGCATTCTGCTTTTCACAGCTTCCGGCGGTTCTACCTTAGGAGCATCTGGATGCAACAGCCATGTAGCAGCATAATGTGTATCAGACACTTTAAACATTGGAGGCTGTTCCTCTAAGTCGATTTGCATAGCGTATTCATTACGAGGCGCAAATGCATCACCTTTTGGCGGATGCAACAAGTTTGGCGGCGTACCAGGAATTGCATAAAGTTCCTCTTCTTTAGCATCCAGGCTTGGCATTGAACTGATCAATCCCCAAGTATAAGGATGCTGCGGGTTGTAGAATACTTCATCCACAGTACCAATTTCGACAATTTTACCACCATACATGACTGCTACACGGTCAGCTACGTTAGCTACAACTCCAAGGTCATGAGTGATGAAAATAATTGAAGTATCAATTTTTTTCTGCAAATCTTTCATAAGTTCCAAAATCTGTGCCTGGATCGTAACATCCAAAGCTGTTGTAGGCTCATCAGCAATCAGGACTTTTGGGTTACATGCCAAAGCAATTGCGATTACAACCCTTTGTCTCATACCGCCTGAAAATTGGTGCGGGTATTGTTTGATACGCAATTCTGGTTTCGGAATACCTACTAGCTTTAAGAGTTGTAGAGCACGTTCGCTTGCCGCTGATTTACTCATATTCTGATGCTTGATCAGTGGTTCCATAATCTGTTTACCAACAGTCATTGTTGGATTTAGGGATGTCATCGGGTCCTGGAATATCATCGAGATATCCTGTCCACGAATTTTCTGCATTTGCTTGTCGGTCAGTTGAGTTAAATCTTTACCTTCAAACAATATCTCTCCCTGCTTGATTTCTGAATTGCCAGGAGGGAGCAACCTCATGATTGCTTTAGTTGTTACTGATTTTCCAGATCCTGACTCACCGACTATTGCAAGGGTTTCTCCCTTTTTCAGTTCAAAGTTCACACCGCGGATCGCCTTAACTTCGCCCGCGAATGTATGGAAGGATATATTTAAATCCTTAACTTCTAAAATATTTTCCATAATACATTCACCTGCCCCTTAATCGCGCATTTTCGGATCAAGCGCATCGCGCAATCCGTCTGCCAGCATATTGAACGTAATCATGATGACACTGATGATAATAGCTGGAATTATCATCTCATGTGGGTGCAATCTTAGCACTTTAAAACCTTCATCAATCAATGTCCCAAGTGACGCATATGGATCTTGAAGACCAAGTCCGATAAAGCTTAAGAACGCTTCAAAGAATACCGCATTTGGAATCGTGAACATTGTATTGATAATAATGACACCAGCAAGGTTTGGCAATAAGTGTTTAGAAATAATTTTGCCATCGCTGTTTCCGAGGGTTTTAGAAGCGAGTACATATTCCTGCTCCTTAAGCTTCAGCGTCTGGGCACGTACCACACGGGCCATTCCTACCCATCCTGTAATCGTCAAGGCAACAGTAATGGATATAATACCAGGCTTCAACACAAGAATCATCAATATAACAACAATCATCGTCGGAATACCTACTAGGATTTCGGTAATCCTCTGCATCACGTTATCCAATCTTCCGCCGTAATAACCAGATATGGCGCCATAAGCAACACCAATTATCATATCAATGACTGCAGCCAAAAGCGCAATGTACAAGGAGATTTGCGTACCCTTCCAGACACGTGTGAATAAATCGCGTCCTAAAGTATCAGTACCAAACCAATAATATTCGTCTACTTTTTTGACTTCATACATATCGATTTCTTTTCCGGCTTTATTTACCTTTATACCGTCAAACGGAAGCCAGCTGATATTTTCGAGTCCCTGGATTTTAGGCGGCAAATTGTTATGCCTTACATTTTGTGTGTCGAATTCCTTGCCGCTGATCACAGGTCCAAGGAATGCCATAATAATCAATATCGCCATAACTATCAAACTTACAAGCGCACCCTTATTCTTGCGGACACGCATCCAAGCATCTTGCCAGAAAGTTAAGCTTGGCTTATTAATTTCCTCGCTCTTGGCCGAATCGATTTCCGCCGGCCTAAAACGATCTTTTGGAATTTTCGTTTCAAAGTCAGCCATTACTTATTACCTCCAGACAGCCTGATGCGTGGATCGATAATTCCATAAAGAATATCCACAACAAGGATGATAACTACAAATAATGCAGCAAATAAAATGGTTGTTCCCATAATAACAGGGTAATCATTAAGTGTAATAGATGATACGAACTGCTCACCAAGACCAGGAATCGCGAAAATCTTTTCAATTACTAGTGAACCCGTCATCAATGAGATTGCCAAAGGTCCTAAAACCGTAACCAACGGAATTAACGCGTTTCTTAAAGCATGCTTAAACGCAATCTCAAAGAAACTCGCACCTTTAGCTTTTGCCAGCATGATATAGTCAGAACCTAAAACCTCAATCATTTCTGTTCTCATGAATCGGGCAGCGATAGCGATCGGCAGCATGGACAGAGCTATGGTTGGAAGGATTGTGTACTCAAATCCTCGCCAGAAAAGTACCGGGAACCAGCCTAGTTTTACCGCAACATAATATTGTAGTAATCCAGCGAACACAAAGTTTGGAATGGATTTACCTAATACTGCTATAAATGTTGAGCTATAGTCGACCCAAGTATTTTGTCTTAGTGCCGCAAATATACCGAGTAAAATACCGATAATTGTTCCTAAAACCATTGCTTGACCACCTAGCTGCATGGATGGGCCAAGACGACCGATGATCATATCTGTAACAGACCTGTTATTGAACTGAAAGGAAACCCCTAAATCCCCTTGCAGCAGGTTTCCAAGATACTTGGCATACTGCACAGGTACCGGCTGGTCAAGACCATATTTCGCTTTCATGATTTCCATTTGTGCTGGGCTTAACTTGTTGGCACTAGCAAAAGGCGTACCTGGGATGATTTTCATTAAGAAAAATGTTAGGGACGCAATGATGAAAAGAGTCAAAAACATGTAAAGTACCCTTTTTAACAGGTATTTTGCCATATGGGTGCACCTCCTGTAATATTTCAATTTTCCCTATTATTCGACAATTGCTATACAGGGAAAAAGAGAGTATATCTAGATATACTCTCTTTCTATCCTCAGAATTATTACACTCTGAAATAAGAAATTTCTTCAGTTATTATTCTTCGCCTTCAATTGTTATCCACTGGAATGAGTAGTCAGGACCGTAGTTGTATTGTACAAGCCCTTTTACTTTAGGGTTAAGAAGGATGTTAGCTGCACGCTGGTAAACAGGTGCTAGACCAGCATCTTCTTCAAGCATGATTCTTTCAGCTTCCTGCTGTGCTTCCCATTGAGCTTTTTCGTCAGTAGCAAGTTTGCCTTGAGCATCCTTGATCAACTGATCGTATTTCTCATTTGAGTAACCCATTCTGTTGCTTCCGCCATCAGTGATCCAAAGGTCAGTGAACGATAATGCGTTACCATAGTCAGGACCCCATCCAGCGAATTGAAGATCATAATCCATAGCGTTGTCACGCTCTAGACGAATTGCGAAAGGAACACTTTCAAGATT
This sequence comes from Bacillus sp. ISL-55, assembly GCF_018613155.1. Classification (GTDB taxonomy): domain Bacteria; phylum Bacillota; class Bacilli; order Bacillales; family Cytobacillaceae; genus Mesobacillus. The sequence goes on from NZ_JAGGQU010000031.1 coordinate 8,225, forward strand.
GATTGTCAAACCAGGAAGGTTTGTTTCCAACTGGTTCTTGATGTAAGCATCAGTCTTCTTAGCTGCTTCAGTGTCTCCACCAAGGTAGCGAAGTTCTAACTTATCAACACCAAGTTCCTTAAGACCAGTTTCCCAATATTTCTTAGCTTCTTCAGCATTGAAAACAATCAGGTCGCCGTTCTTTTCACGGAAATCTTCACCATCAAGAGTTACGAAATCTTTTGGTACAAAGTAGTTCGCAGCAACTGAACCATTGTTCAGGATGCTAGCAGCAAGGTCTTCCTTATTGAAGCCCATCGCGATTGCTTTACGGATGTTCACGTTAGCTAGCGCTTCGTTCTTCTGGTTCATCTTGATCCAGAAAACAGTTGCTTCCATCCAGCTAAGCATGCGCTCGTCACCTTCGTATGAAGGAACTAAATCCGAAGAAAGCAATCCTGTCATATCTGTTTCGCCTGCTTCAAAAGCGTTTACAGCAGAGTTAGAATCTTTAACAACGTTTACAGTGATCTTTTCAAGTTTAACTTGATCAGCATTGTGGTAGTTAGGGTTCTTAGTTAGTACCCACTCTTCAGCGTCAGTACTTTCCCAAGTTTCCATTACGAATGGACCGTTGTAAAGTAAGTTTTCAGCATTGCTTGCATAAGCTTCGCCTTTCTCTTCAACAAACTTTTGGTTTTGCGGGTAGAATGTTGGGAAAGCGAAAAGGTCTTGCCAGTAAGCAATCGGCTTTTCAAGAGTTACTTCCAAAGTCTTGTCGTCAAGTGCTTTAACGCCAAGTGTAGTTACATCATAAGGCTGTTTCTTAGAACCAGCTTCTGTGATTGCTTCAGCACCCTTGATCTTGCCACCCATCATGTAAGGACCATAAGGAGAAGCAGTTGCAGGGTCGATAGCGCGCTGCCAAGCAAATACGAAATCGTGAGCTGTTACAGGCTCGCCATTAGACCATTTTGAGTCAATTAGCTTGAAAGTGTAGACAAGGTTGTCATCACTGATTTCAGGCTCGCCATCTGCAAGTGCAGGAACTGGCTTGTGGTTCTGGTCAAGGCGGTAAAGACCTTCACCTACGTTGTTTATGTAAGTGAAACTTGTAGAACCTTCAGCAAGGACTGTGTCCATTGTTGGAATCGCAGAAGAATCCAACATTCTTAATTCTTGTGGTACATTAGCAGTTTCTTCGCCTGTTGTTCCTTCGTCACCAGGCTCGTCTTTTCCAGTATCCTTATCTCCGCCGCTACAAGCAGACAGGATTAACGAGAATACTAGAGTCAAAACTAAAAGCAATGAAAATTTTGACTTTTTCAAAGTTATGCCCCCTCTTTATTATTGTTTTCTGAAAACTTTTTACATTCCCTATTATACATAGATTAAATTAAATGTTCAATATTTTTGCGCGAAAAATTTACAACTTTGAAACAATAGTAATAAATTTCCTCCTTGATTTGTGTTATAATAGTGACTTATAAGCCTTTTGCGGGCAAAATCACGGTGTTACTTATTGTAATATTTGATTATTTTTGAAGATTTATTCTCAAAATTACTTTTATAAAATAACAATATAAGGGAGATTTAGAAAAATGCGTAATAGATTTGGGAAAATTTTTTATGGATTTTTTGGTTCTCAAGTGCTGGTTTTTATTCTTTCACTTGTCTATCAGCAAAGAATATCTTTGCTAAGTTATATAAATATTTCTTTTTACATTGCAAGCATCCTGCTTTTATCATCATTAATAGTATTTACAGTTAACTCTGGTTTTTTTGATGCCATCTCCTATTCATTCAGAACTGTTTTCGCCGGAAAAGAAGAAGGTGGAAAAAAGAAATCTTTTGATGAGATGACTCCTTTATCCGAACTGGTTACCATTAATGCGAATCCACTTTTAATGGTTGGATTGTTAGACTTTTTCTTAATGATTGCCGCCCTCTACATTTATTATCTTTAAAAATCCTACTGGTACTCTTGCTTATCATGATTGATTTTATTATAATCATTTTTAATAAAGGATTAAAAGCGATGATGAAGAGTAGTACACTTGTTCAAGGCTTTCAGAGAGTTTGTGGTTGGTGAAAACAAACAGCCTGGCAATTGGAATGGACTTTTAAGCTTCTGGTTTGAACTTAAGTAAATCCAGGCGTATTCCTGCGTTAAAGGAATCCATGCTTAAATGAGGCATGGGCAGAGTGACTCATTCGTGAGTAATTAGGGTGGCAACACGGACCATTCGTCCCTAGAATTTAGGGCGAATGGTCTTTTTTGTGTTCTTTTTTCTTCTGTATTTTTAGTTACTGTAAATAAATTCAGACAGAATGAGAACAAGATATATACTTGTAGGAGGAATTTATCATGGAGACTATTTTTTCTGGCATCCAGCCGAGCGGTACCATCACACTTGGCAACTATATCGGCGCAATGAAGCAATTCACAGAACTGCAGGAAGAATATAACTGCTATTTCTGTATTGTTGACCAGCACGCAATTACTGTCCCGCAGGACCGCTTGCAGCTTCGCAAAAATATCAAGAGTCTTGCAGCGTTGTACATCGCTTCAGGGATCGATCCTGAAAAAGTAACATTATTCATCCAATCGGAAGTACCTGCACATGCTCAGGCTGGATGGATGATGCAATGCGTCGCCTATATAGGTGAGCTTGAAAGGATGACCCAATTCAAGGATAAATCCACTGGGAAAGAAGCTGTCTCAGCTGGTCTTTTAACGTATCCCCCGTTAATGGCAGCCGACATTCTTCTATATAATACAAATCTCGTGCCAGTCGGCGAGGACCAAAAGCAGCATTTAGAGTTGACAAGGGATTTAGCTGAACGATTCAATAAGAAATACAATGACATTTTTACGATTCCAGAAGTTCGAATCGCTAAAGTCGGAGCAAGAGTTATGTCTTTACAGGATCCATTGAAGAAAATGAGCAAATCAGATCCTAACAACAAGGCTTTCATCTCTATGCTTGACGACCCTAAGCAAATCGAAAAGAAAATCAAGAGTGCTGTAACTGACTCAGAGGGTATCGTAAAATATGATAAAGAGAACAAGCCTGGCATCTCAAATCTCTTATCCATCTATTCTATCCTGACCGGCAAAGCAATTGTTGATATTGAAAAGGAATATGAAGGTAAAGGTTACGGAGACTTCAAGGGAGACCTTGCGAAGGTAGTTGTCGATGTTATTGAACCAATTCAGAAGAAATATTACGAGCTTATCGATTCACCAGAGTTAGATGAAATTCTTGACCGTGGTGCTGATAAAGCAAACTTTGTCGCGAACAAAATGCTGAAGAAAATGGAGAATGCGATGGGTCTTGGACGCAAGCGCAGATAAGACAAAAAGGAGCTGACACGATGTCAGCTCCTTTTTTTTTAATAGTTATCAATTTACTTTAGGGCCGTGCTCCATTTCCCAAAGCTTTTCGAAAAAGGATTGCCCCTTGATGATGTTTTCACAAAACTTCTCGTGTTTATGTGACCAGCCAAATTTAGTCTCTTCAAATAAGCGTTCCCATACTTCTTCAAATCCAAGGCGTTGAATCTCTTCATATAATTCAGGCTTCCATTCAGTGAACCAGTAACGGACTTCAGCCACATTTTTAGAGGAACTCAACTGATCCATGGCCATGAACAATAATTGCTTCAGCTGCCTTTCCTTACGCGTCAGCCCTCTCATTAAATCCGGAGCAGGTGATAAGATATGGAAGTCCTTTAAGGCACTTTGGTCATTGAATCCATACTGGATCGTATCCTGATTCTCAATCATTTCGTACACCAGCTGCTCCTGGCGCGGGATAAGCCTGCTCTTTCGGATTGGGATATTATATCCGATGGTGTCAACAGCCAGTATGCCAGTTCCATCTGAAACAACGAAACAGTAATCAAGCTGTGTTCGTTCATGGTTTTTCCTCAAATATGCCTTACGGTAAATGTCATCCAGAAGCTGTTGAGGCAACTCTGATAAATCATTCTCAATGTAATTAAATAACAGATGGTCAATTTTAAGGAGCGGCACCTGGTCAAGCAGCTCAACCCCATCGTCCTTCCTCCATTCGTGGAAATGGCAGACATTATAGCCGTTCTCTTCCCCTTCGAACCAGTTTACCCAGACATCATGAAGATACAACATGATTTTATAACCCCTCACTTCAAGAAACTGTTTGTCCATCAGTATGGGCATCACTAAGTAAAAATATTCCTTAAAAGGAAGATCAATTTATATCATTATTATGAGGCCAATAAATGCTTAACCATATGATTCCGACTCCAGCCGGCAGAAAGTAGCACTCCACTCTCCGCGATATAAAAGCCAAATACTCATCCAGACCGTGCCCAGCTACAATCAAATTCAAATAAGCGATTGAACTGATCCCTCCTGATACAGCCAGTCCAAAACCAATCGTCAAAACAAACAATCTAAAAATCATCAGATTGACTCTCTTCATAACAGAAATTCATACCACTCACTTCCCTCACCCCGGCCTGTCCATTTTTAACATATATATGAAAGGAGTTGGCAGGAAAGTACTGAAAGCTGATTTAAATGTACCTGAAGACAAACGCCCAATAATTGAAAAATGCTGCTGTGTCTTATAGGAATTATTTTGAGCATGTATTTCGGTCTAACTACTCTAATGTTTTGCCGTAAATGGGGTGACTTCGTACATTTCATGCTGTTCCAACCGCTGCTTTGTCTGAACATGGGGGCTCTTCGAACATTTCATGCATTTCAAACCGCTGTTTTGGTCGAACTTGGGGGCTCTTCGGACATTTCATGCTGTTCCAAACGCTGTTTTGTCTGAACATGGGGTGACTTCGGACATTTCATGCTGTTCCAATCTCTGTTTTGTCTGAACTTGGGGTCTCTTCGGACATTTCATGCTGTTCCAATCTCTGCTTTGGCTGAACATGGGGTGACTTCGGACATTTCATGCTGTTCCAATCTCTGTTTTGTCTGAAGATGGGGTGATTTCGGACATTTCATGCGATTTCAACCGCTGTTTTGTCTGAACATGGGGTCTCTTCGGACATTTCATGCTGTTCCAATCTCTGCTTTGTCTGAACATGGGGTGACTTCGGACATTTCATGCTGTTCCAACCGCTGCTTTGTCTGAACATGGGGGCACTTCGAACATTTCATGCTATTCCAACCGCTGTTTTGGCTGAACATGGGGTCTCTTCGGACATTTTGTGCATTTCAAACCGCTGTTTTGGCCGAACTGGGGGTCTCTTCGAACATTTCTTACTGTTCCTAACGCTGTTTTGTCTGAACATGGAGTGGTTTCGGACATTCCAAAAAATCCAGTTATTAATATAACCAACTTGATTGTTCCACGAATATTATAAGTTGTCCCTCATCCCTCAAATAGAAAAATAGACAAAATAAAAAATCTACCTTAGTATGGTAGATTTTTTAACGGCGTGATCTTGGATTCAATGCATCTTTTAGGCCTTCACCTACGAAGTTGATTGACAAGATCGTGAGTGTGATGGCAAGTGCTGGTGGAATCCAGATCCACGGCTTTCCTTGTAATACGTCTGGTTCATTCGCGAATGCTAGCATGTTACCCCAAGATGGAATCTCGGAAGGTACACCGAATCCTAAGAAGCTTAGTCCTGTTTCTGCGACAATCATGGAAGCGAACAGGATTGTTGCCTGTACGATGATTGTTGAAAGGACGTTCGGCAGTAAATGCTTTGTAATTACTTTGAATGGTGAACATCCGATTGAGATGGAAGCTAGAATGTATTCATTCTCCTTCTCTGCTAAAATCTTGCTTCGGACAATCCTGGCTACCCCGCCCCAGCTCAGCAAGCTGATTACCATGATCAGGATAACAAGACCATTGACTTTACCATGGAAAATTGTAGCCAATACGATAACGAAAACCAGGAATGGGAAGTTCAAGACGAAGTCCGTAAAACGCATGAGCATGCTGTCAACGATTCCGCCGAAGTATCCTGCGATCGACCCTACAATTGTTCCGAAAAAGATTACGAATAGTGTACAGCTAATTCCGACTAAGAGTGATACCCTTCCGCCGTATAACAATCTGGTAAAAACGTCACGGCCGTTTTTGTCCGTTCCAAGCCAGTGTTCTGCAGATGGCTTTAGGGACATTGAGCCAATGTTGATTTTTGTGATATCTGTTGTTGTAATGTATGGAGCCAGGAAAGAGACAATCATTACCAATAACAAGAAGACCAAGCTTGTCATCGCTAACTTGTTTTTCACAAATTTTCTTCTAGCGATGGCCCAAGGAGACATGCCTTTTTCCGGCTTCAGGTTTATCTGTGTATTTTTTGCTGTAGAAACTTCCATAGCCATCCTCCTTAATCAAGCCTGATCCTTGGATCAACAATTCCGTATAGAATATCTGCAACCAGGTTACCAAACAGTGTCAAGAATGAGAACATCATTGTCAGGGTCATTAAGACTGGATAGTCTCTCTGGCTGACAGAGTTCAAGAATAATTGACCGATTCCCGGATAAGTGAAAATCGTTTCTGTGATGATCGCTCCACCGACCAACGCTACGATATCAAATCCAAGGAATGTAATCAGCGGGATGATTGAATTGCGCAAAATATGCTGATTGTAAATTTTCTTTTCAGGTGTTCCTTTTGCTCGTGCCGTTCTTACAAAATCCTTACGGCTGTTTTCTATAATGTCATTACGCAGGAATTGCGTATAGCTTGCAGTACTCAGTAATCCTAAAACCATTGCAGGTAAGAACACATGGTGTACCCTGCTTAACCAATATGCAGCTGTACCTTCTGTTGTTGAAATATCCACGGATCCATTGGATGGGAACCATCCCAAAGTGAATGAGAAGAAATAGATTGCGAACACCCCTGCAACAAATGAAGGCAGCGCCAATCCAATATAGTTTGCGGTACCTATGACATTATCGCCAAGTGTATATGGCTTCCTTCCGGCATAAATACCCATGATAAATGCTAGAACATAAGTGATTAGAATACTTGAAAAACCTAAGAATATCGTATTGGGCAGACGTTCTCCGATAATTTCACTTGCCGGGATTTTATAACGGGTTGATTTCCCGAAGTCTCCCTGCATGAAATTTGTGATCCATGTGAAATATTGAATGTGGACTGGGTCATTATAACCGAGCTTCTCGCGCATCTCCTCTATGTATGCCGGATCCGTATTGTTCGGATCAATCTCCCCACTGAGTGAGTCCCCTGGCATAAGTTTCGCCAGGGAAAACACTACAATAGAGATAAGGAAAAGCATAGGAATCATGCCGAGTATGCGTCGTAAACTGTATTTAAGCATATGCATTCTCCTTAACTGAATAGGTGGTACTTATTGATTATTGCTTGATCCACCATTCATGAGGTGAGTTAGAACCAGAAACGTCGTATTTCACACCTTGAACGCGCTTAGCAACAGCCATAACTTCTTCTAGCTCAAGGATTGGAAGTGATGGTACTTCTTCGTTGAAAATCTTCTGCCAGTCAGCATAAAGCTGTGCACGCTTTTCAGTGTCAGTTCCAACTACTTCTAGGTCAACAGCATCTTCAAGAAGCTTTTGAGCATCTTCATTTACCCAACGAGGGTAGTTCCAAACAGATTCAATACCCCAAAGTGGTAGTGGATCTGGGTCTGCTCCAGTTCCCCATCCGCCGTAGAATACTTCTAGAGCTGGATCGTCTTTTTCAAGTTGATCATAGTAAAGGTTAACGTCAGTCATTTGAAGCTCAGACTTCAAACCAACTTCTTCCCAGTACTGAGTCATAGCTTTTGCACGTGCTTCGAAAGTTGGGTTGCCAGTAGCATAGTGAGAGAACTTAACAACGAACTTCTCGCCTTTAGGATCTTCACGGAATCCGTCTCCATCCTTATCTACGTAACCAGCTTTATCAAGAATTTCTTTCGCTTTTTCTGGGTTGTATTCGTATTGTACAGGCATATCTTTGTTATCTGCAGCAATCCAGTGTGCAGATGGGATCGGACGGTTAAGTGGCTGACCAAGTCCGCTAAAGAAAGCTTTAACCCACTCTTCGCGGTTGATTGCGAAAAGCATTGCTTGACGAAGTTCTTTACTTTGGTATTTAGGCTTGTCCATTACGTTTTTCTTGCCATCGTATTTACCAAGTTTGAAACCGATATAGTAGTAAGATAAGCCAGGGAATTTTACTACTTCAACATTATCAAGAGCTTCTACTTCCGGAAGAACTGTTGGGTGGAATGGAGTCATGTCAAGAGTTCCATTCTTAAGTTCTCCAGTAGTAAGTGAAGAATCGATAACTTTAACAACGATCTTGTCTAAGTGCGGAGCACCTTTCCAGTAGTTTTCGTTCTTAACTAGTTCTACTGATTCACCAGGGATAACTTTTGCAACTTTGAATGGACCAGTTCCTACAGGCTTAGTACGTACCTGCTCAGAAGCAGCCATGTCTTTAGGAGCGATTCCTTCGAATTCCTTGCGAGAAAGAGGGTAAGCCCAGACGTTCTCAAGGTTGTTTACACGAGCTTTGTCAAAAGTGATTTTTAAAGTATAGTCATCAACTACTTCAAGACCAGCAATCTTGTCAGTCTTTCCTTCGTTGAAGTCCTTAGCACCTTCGATTGTGTTAACGTTAGACCAGCGCTGGTGTTCTCCACCAAGAGTAGCGATTGTTTCAAGAGCGAATACCCAGTCATGAACTGTAAGTTCTTCGCCATTGTGCCATTTTACGCCTTTTTCAAATGTGAATGTGAAAACCTTGTTGTCATCAGTAGTCCAGCTAGCGATGTTTGGTTCTGCTTTAAGGTTTTCATCATAGTCGATCAATGCATCGTCGAAGAATGCGATGATGTCATCGTCTCCATCAGCATCGTAGAAGTTCCAGTTCAAAAGGCCTTTGAATTCAGAACTTAAAGCGTAAGTCAATGTACCGCCATCTTGCGGTCCTGTTTCTTCTGCTGCGTTGTCCTTGTCGTCTTCTTTTGGATCAGTTGTCGTCTTCTTAGTGTCTCCTCCGCTGCACGCAGCAAGGAATGTTGATAAAACCAATACTAGCATAGCTAGCCAAAGCAATGGTTTCTTCATGGTTTTCCCCCCATTTTTCTTATATTTTTGTAAAAATTATTGCCCTAGTAAAGGTGGCAAGCAACTCGGTGTCCTGGCTTCACCTCCTTTAAAGCTGGCTTCACTTGAGAACACTCTGCCATCGCAGCTGGGCAGCGCGGATGGAATGGACATCCTGTCGGAGGATTCAATGGACTTGGAACATCTCCTTCAAGTACGATCCTTTCCTTCTTCCTGCGTGGATCCGGCATTGGAATGGCTGAGATTAAAGCCTGTGTATATGGGTGGAGCGGCTCAGCATACATGCTGTTGCGATCAGCAATTTCTACCATATTGCCGAGATACATTACGCCGATCCGGTCACTCATATGCTTAACGACACTAAGGTCATGAGCGATAAATAAGAAAGTCAGATCAAATTCCTTCTGAAGCTCCTTCAAAAGATTGAGGACCTGGGACTGTACGGACACGTCCAGTGCTGATACCGGCTCATCTGCGATGATAAGCTTCGGTCGTAGCGCCAGCGCCCTGGCAATTCCGATCCTTTGTCTCTGCCCTCCTGAAAATTCATGGGCATATTTATAGTAAGCATCTTCTGGAAGACCAACTTTTGTTAATAAATCCATTACTTCATTTTTGAGGTCCTTCAGGCTCGCACTCTTGAAGTTCCTTATAGGTTCTGAAACAATGTCCCCGACCATTTGCATCGGGTTCAGCGAAGCATAAGGATCCTGGAAGACCATCTGGATATCCTGGCGGATCGACTGGAGTGTCTTGCCTCTAAGTTTAGTGATATCCTTGCCTTCAAAGATAATTTCGCCTTCTGTTGCATTCAGCAGGCGGATGATTGTCCTGCCTGTTGTAGATTTACCGCAGCCTGATTCTCCTACAAGCCCCAGTGTCTCACCCTTTTTAATTTCGAATGAAACATCATCTACAGCCTTAACATTACCGACTGTACGGCGGAAAAAGCCGCCTTTTACAGGATAGTAGGTTTTTAGATTCCTAATTTCCAGCAGATTCTCTTTTTCTACTAAAGTTGTATTGCTCATTATGCCTTAACCCCTTCTTTTGGCATACTTGCTTCATATAGAATGCACGCCACTTCATGTCCTTGCTCGATTTCTCCAAGCTGTGGAGTGATACTTGTACACTCTGGCATTGCTTTCGGACAGCGGTTTGCGAATCGGCAACCAGTTGCCGGCATATTCTTAAGTGACGGGACAATCCCCTTGATCGAGCTCAATTCTTCTTTTTCCTCGTCCATTTTCGGAATGGCACCCATCATCAGTTCTGTATAAGGATGTTTAGGGTTATAGAAGAGTGTATCGACATCAGCTCGTTCAACGATGCGGCCTGCGTACATTACGATGACTTCATCACACATCTCCGCAACAACGCCAAGGTCATGCGTAATCATGATAACTGACATATCATTTACTTCCTGTATACTCTTTAGCAAGTCGAGTATTTGGGCTTGTACTGTAACATCCAGCGCTGTGGTAGGTTCATCTGCGATCAACAGCTTTGGCTGGTTGGCGATTGCCATCGCTATCATGACCCTTTGTCTCATACCGCCTGAAAGTTGGTGTGGATATTCATCCACAATTTTTTCAGGTCGTGATATACCAACACTCTTCAGCAGCGCAACGCTTTTTTGTCTTGCTTCTGCTTTGGAAATGTTCGTATGGTTGAACAATACTTCCTGAAGCTGGAATCCGATTGTGAAAACAGGGTTCATTGATGTCATTGGTTCCTGGAAGATCATCGAAATATCGCGCCCGCGGATTTTATTCATTTCCTTTTCGGACATCTTTTCCAAGTGAACTCCCTCGAAAACGATTTCCCCTCCGCGAATTTTGCCAACCCCTTTTGGCAGGAGTTGCATGACTGAAAGGCTCATAACTGATTTTCCGCACCCTGATTCGCCAACAACCCCGACAATCTGCCTTGGTTTGACAGCAAAACTGACCTTGTCTACAGCATTGTAAAATTCACCATCGATATCAAATGCTGTCTCAAGGTTCTTGACTTCTAGCAAAGGTGCATCTTTATGTATTGAATAGTTGCTCATTGGGACACCTTCTCACATTTAAATAATAAAATATTCTGTAAATTCGATATATTTTAATAAAATGTTATTACAGATTTATTACATTTGCAATACTTTTTTTTCAATTGGGAAATTTATTATTTTTTAGAAATAGCAAAAAACCCGGTATGACAGGGTTTTTTTAGTTTTTATATTTATTGAAATTTTATTAACTTTGTAAATTCAGTGGAAGGAAGCTTAAATGATGCTTTTTCAGTAAAATATCCATGTTGTTTATATTGTTTTACAATTTCATAGCCAATTGCATAGCCTAGAAGCGTAGGCCGGCCTCTTAATCCAAACAAAATTTCATCATGCTGACGATCATTCCTCTGGATTGAGAGCTTCTCCTCTAGCTCTTTTTCCCAAAATTCAGCCAAAACTTTTGTCGAATATCGCCTGCTCCATTCTCCTGTATATTTTTCACCGCAATTTTCGGCAACTGCATGCTCCGCTAGGCCTTCTAAAATAATTGAATCAAGGAGGTTATATTCCTCAGGATTTTTCTTTTGTGCCTGCATCCGGCATACATGATGGTATTCGTGGACAAATAATGCTTCCAGTTCTTTCTCATCGTTTATCGGTGTCAAGAAGAGAAACATTTTATCAATAAAAGATAGTCCGGATTTCCCTTTCCCTTCTCTCATTAACTTTGTATTCGATTGATCCAGGGGAAAGATAAAGATTGGGATATCCGGGCCTTGCCATTTTCTTTTATACTTGTTAAAAATTCCTTCTGTCACTGACCAAAACTTAGCTGCCTCCAGCTCTTCCAGCGTCTTTTTGGTTTTGCGGTCCGGCTTGTACATGCCGAAGTTTTTTAAATAGCTGTATATTTTTTTGGAATCAACCTCACCTTCAAAATAATCACTCAGCTTTTCACATATCCGGTGTGGACTGTTGAATTCAGTTTCTAACCATGTATTAGTCTTGACTACCCCATTGCTTTCCCTCCGAAGAAATCAATTTCTACAGCTATTCTATGAAAGTAGCGGCCAATAGTTCTGAGATGCCCTGATCATTATCAAAAATTTTCCCAACTTTAACAAAAAGCGCAAGCGCCTCGTTCAGCCCCGACAAGCGCTGCCCGCCTATAACGCCACATCCTGTGGCTGACGGGTCTGCACGTCCTGTGCCTCAGAGGGCCGACCAGGGAAGTCGTTCTTTGACTTCATTGTGCGGACCGAAATAGAAATGTATAGC
>NZ_JAGGQU010000031.1:20639-95338 GCF_018613155.1 Bacillus sp. ISL-55
ATCCACATTGAAATTATTTTATAATTACCTAGTAAAAGAAAAAAGCCAGGTTTCCCTGACTCGTTTTTTCGCATGATTTGATCCTTGAAGAATTAAGACTGTTACTCATTTATCTTAGGGTCAAGTGCATCCCTGAGTCCATCACCGACAAAGTTAAAACAAATGACCGTCAACAGAATCATTAATCCCGGTGCGAGCGGATACCACCATGATTTTAATAAAATAGTGAAATTCTGTGCGTCCTGGAGCATGTTTCCCCAACTTGCGTCTGGAGGCTGAATGCCCAGTCCCAAATAACTTAATCCTGATTCTGCCAGAATGACATAGCCAACTGCCAATGTGGCTGAGACAATGATTGGACCCATCGCATTCGGAAGGATATGCGAAAATATAATCGTATGTGTCCTTGTCCCGATTGTTTTAGATGCTAGGACAAATTCCCTCGACCTTAATGACAGGAATTCACCTCTGACAAGACGCGCAGTAGTTGTCCAACCTAGCAGCGCGAAGATTAATATTAACTTATCTACTCCTGGCTTGAAGATCGTGACTAGTGTAATCAATAGGAAAATGGATGGGATTGATAGAATGATATCTACAAAACGCATGATAATAGCGTCAACAATCCCGCCAACATAGCCAGCGACCGCTCCAAGAAACGTTCCGATTGTAATCGAGCCCAATACTGAGGCGAAACCGACCAATAGAGATATTCTTGCACCATATAAAAGCCTAGAAAAGACATCCCTTCCAAATCGGTCTGTCCCCAGCCAGTGTTCACTGTTTGGCGGCTGCAATTTTAACAGCAGATTTTGTTTAGATGGCGAGAATGGTGCGATTACCGGCGCTAAAAGTGCTGCTGAGATAATGATGATCAAGAATACTCCGCCAAAAATGGCAAGCTTGTTTTTGAAAAACTTTCTGACAATGATCCCGAGCATTGTGTCCCGCGAGGTTTTAATGCCATGCAAGTCAAGGCTGCCAGAAGTATTTCCAGCTAGATTTGTTTTTGCCATGTTTACCTCCCCTTAATACTCGATCCTTGGATCAAAAATTGCGTAAAGTATATCGGCAATCAGATTTCCGATGACGACAAACACCGATGAAATTACAGTTAAACCCATAAGAACGGGATAGTCCCGCTGGAACGCCGAATCTACGAACAATAAGCCAATCCCTGGCCAGGTGAAGATTTTTTCAACAATGACAGCTCCTCCAATGAAGGAAGGAATCATCAAACCGAAAATCGTGATGACCGGAATCAGGCCATTACGTAAGCCGTGTTTATAGATGACTTTGTTTTCTCTAAAGCCTTTCGCTCTGGCAGTCCTCATATAATCCTGCTTAATGACTTCGAGCATGCTTGATCTCGTATACCTAGTCAGTCCGGCCATATCCGCCGAAGCCAAAACAAATGCCGGCATGATTAAATGGTGTATCCTGTCCCATATACTGAAAGGGGCGTTCAATGTCGCTACTCCTCCAGTAGGGAACCAGTTATTTTGTACCGCGAAGACCATGATCAAAATCAGGCCAAGGAAGAAGTTTGGTGTTGCTACTCCAAGAAATGATGTGACTGTTACTGAATAATCCAGCTTGGAATACGGTCGTGTGGCCGAAATCACTCCAAATGGAATCGAAATTAATATGGCCAGGATTGTTGAAACAACCATCAGTAAAATCGTATTTGGCACCCTGTTCATGATCATTTCTATTACTGGAACACCTTTACGGATAAGCGATGTACCAAAGTCACCCTGAAGCATGGCTCCCAGCCATTTTAAATACTGAATATGGACAGGATCGTTAAGCCCGTACCTTTCCATAAACCTTTCCTTATCAGCCGGACTGATCGTCGGATCCATCATCAGGCTGGCAGGATCACCGGGAGCTAGCTTCATGATTGCAAAGGAGACAATCGTAATCCCCAACAGCAAAGGAATGGCCATCAGTATTCGGCGAATGATATAAGATAGCATGGCAATTCTCCTTTTAAAATGAATACGTTTATATTTATGGCTGGCAAATCTTATTTTCAGAGTTAAAAAGAAAGAGAAGGGAATCCCCCTTCCCTTTCAGCCTTTTTGTGGTGAGAAAGTATCTACTTTTTCAGCCACCACTTGCTGATTTCATAAAAATCATCCTTCGCGTGGAAAACATAGCCCTCAAGATTCGCCGGCATTACCCTATGCACGTTAGGATAGTACAGGAAGGTGTATGGCTGGTCTTCCGCCAGCATCTTATAGATGTCGGCATATGCTGCCTTATATTCATCCTGATCCAGAATCTGTTTTGCTTCTTCCATCAGCTTATCCGCTTCAGGATTCGAGTACCATACGAAGTTCAAGCCTGCTTCCATCTGGCTTGTGTGGAAAATATCATATTGGTCTGGGAATGTTGACAAGCTCCACCCAAGTACCAGTGCATCATAATTCCAATTCGGAGCGGAAATCTGCTCAATGAACGCGCTCCATTCGACGATTTCAGGCTTTGCTTCGATTCCAACTTCCTTCAATTGCTCCTGAAGGACCACGACAATATCTTCCCTTACTTTGTTACCCTGGTTTGTTTTTACCGTGAAGGAGAATTTCTTGCCGTCCTTATCAAGGATTCCGTCGCCATCTGAATCCTTCCAGCCAGCTTCGGCCAGCAAAGACTTTGCTTTTTCAACGTCAAATTCAAATTTAGGAACATCTTCATTGTATGCGAACGATAGTGGACTTTCAGGAACGTGTGCCACTTTGCCGTCACCGTTCATGACAGAGCTGACGATTGCTTCCCTGTCAATTGCATGAGTTATTGCCTGACGAACCTTCTTATCTTTGAACAGCTCATTCTTCTGGTTGTAGCCAAGATATGTGTAAGAAAGGCCCAAGCCAGACTCGACTTTAACACCTGGGAATGATTTGACTGTTTCAATGTCAGTTCCAGGAACTCCTGCAGCAAAGTGGATATCTCCTGCCTGGATTTGCGCGATCATCGCATCCATATCCGGTACGATTTTGTATGTGAGTGTATCAAGGTAAGGGCGACCTTTGAAGTAATCATCGAATGCTTCAACTTTTACATACTCCCCATCCTTCCATTCAACGAATTTGAATGGACCAGTACCAATCGGGCTCTTTGTATTGAACTCATGCTCACCCAGTTCCGCAACAGGAACATCCTTTAGGATATGTTCAGGCAGAATGTAATAGCTTAACGAAACCGGGTAGAAGGAAGCATCTTTCTTGCTCAGCTTGAACTCGACAGTATAGTCATCGACTTTTGTAACTGATTCCATCGCTTCAAAAGCAGATCCGCGCTCACCATTATAATCAGGGTCCTTTGGAATGCTGAAGGTGAAAACGACGTCATCAGCAGTGAATTCTTCTCCATCATGCCATTTGATTCCCTTTTTTAGTTTGGCTGTAAATGTCAAACCATCTTCAGATATATCAATTGACTCGGCCATGCTCATTGTCGGATTAAATTCCGTATCAGATGATACAAGGCTGTCATAAATGAATCCTTCAATGTCAGAACTGGATGTATCCGTTGAATAAAGCGGGTTGAAAACGGTAGGTGCACCCGTAGAACCAATGATTAAATCCCCGCCTTGCTGCGGACCAGTTGCTTCTTCTTCTGTCTTGCCATCATCTCCAGGAGTTTCTTTCGGATCCTCAGCTGTTTTTCCTCCCGTACAGGCTGTCAGGAAGATCGACAGGATCAAAGTAAGACTAATCAACCACCACGAAGCTTTTCTTAATTTCACATCATTTCCCCCTTAGATTTCACTAGATTTTTAGCCATCAACGAATGTTTTGTTGGCCGTACTAGATAATGCATTCTTACAAACTTCGAGACTCATTAAAAAAAGACTCAAAATTCGTATACATTAATAGTGGTAAAGGCAACAAAAGTTACGCAAATTGCCTTAACAATAGACAGGTGCCGGTATCTCCTCCTTTCAAGTCATGCTCCTGCACTATGTATACAGATGGCAGGCAACAAAATGGTTGTTCTTGACTTCTTTGAAGTCGGGGTTAACTTGTTTGCAAAGGTCAAATGCGGCTGGGCACCTTGTATGGAAGACACACCCTTTTGGCGGGTTTGCCGGGCTTGGCAGCTCACCTTTCAAGATGATTCGTTCCCTCTTTAGGGCTCCCTTTTTTCTAGGAACAGGCACAGCCGAAAGCAATGCCTGTGTATAGGGATGGAGTGGTTCAGCGTAAATCCCCTTTTTTGAAGCAAGCTCCATCATTTTTCCGAGGTACATAACCCCAACCCTGTCACTTATATGCCTGACAACGCTCAGGTCATGGGATATGAATATATAAGTCAAGCCGAATTCTTCCTGAAGGTCCTCCATCAGATTAATTATTTGGGCCTGGATTGAAACGTCCAATGCTGACACAGCTTCGTCGGCAACAATCAGTTCAGGGTTCAATGCCAGCGCTCTTGAAATCCCTATCCTTTGCCGCTGCCCTCCAGAAAATTCATGTGGATACCGATTGATGAATGAAGCATTGAGCCCTACTTTTTCCAAAAGACTTTCGACTTTCTCATCCCGTTCCTTGCTTTTATAAAGATGATGGGTATCCAGCGGTTCCCTGATGATTGATCTCAGTGTTTTCCTAGGGTTAAGAGACGCGAACGGATCCTGAAAAATCATCTGGATGTTTTTTCGTACATCCTTGCGAAGCTCACTTTCCGATAGATGGGAGATATCCCTGCCATTAAAAATGATCTTTCCATCGGTAGGTTCATAGAGTCGGATAATGGTCCGGCCGACTGTTGATTTGCCACAGCCTGATTCTCCGACGATCCCTAAAGTCTCACCTTTATTCACCTTCAGATTTATTCCATCGACTGCCTTTATATGACCAACTGTCTTTTGCAGCAAGCCAGATTTTATAGGAAAGTGCTTTTTTACATCCTGTAATTCAAGCAAGGTTTCAGAACTATTTTCCTGTGAGTTCTTTTCAAGGGTTTGATTTTGTGAGGTCATTTCTTCACCTCCTTGCTGTCATGCAAAAAGCATCTTACAGAACGATTGGCGTATTTTCTCACAAGCTCTGGCATTTCAATGAAACAGCGCTCAAATGCATGCGGGCAGCGAGGTGCAAACCGGCAGCCTTTTGGGAGATTCTCAGGTGACGGAACATTTCCTTCAATAGAGGCGAGCCGTGAATGATCCTCGTCAATAGATGGGATGGAACCCATAAGGCCAATCGTATAAGGGTGCAGCGGATTTTCAAATAGGTCTTCAACCATTGCTTCTTCTACTACCTGGCCTGCATACAGGACGACGACTCGATCAGCAACTTCAGAAACCACTCCCAGGTCATGCGTAATGATTAAGATTGATGTTTCAAACTTTGTGCTCAGGTCCTTCATCAAGTCCAATATTTGCGCCTGGATGGTCACGTCCAATGCAGTTGTCGGTTCATCCGCAATCAATAGCTTAGGGTTGCAGCTCATCGCCATCGCAATCATCACCCTTTGGCGCATTCCACCCGAAAGCCTGTGCGGATAATCATTGATTATTTCCTTTGCACGGGAAAAACCCACCAACTCCAGCATCTCAATCGCCTTTTTCTTCGCCATAGCATTATTCAAGCCCTGATGGTATGTCAGGACTTCCGTGATTTGTTCACCGATAGTAAGTACAGGATTGAGCGATGTCATTGGTTCCTGGAAAATCATTGAAATATCATTTCCGCGAATTTTGCACATCTCTTCCTCGCTTGCCTTGGCAAGATCCCGTCCATCAAAATAAATCTGCCCGTCCACAATTTCTCCGGGAGGACTAGGAATCAGCCGCATAATCGATAGAGAAGTAATACTTTTGCCAGACCCTGATTCCCCTACCAATGCGACAGTTTCCCCTCTATTGATGACTAGATCAACCCCGTCAACTGCAGGAATCATTGTCTTTTTCCTTTTAAAATAGGTTTTAAGATTCTTTAGTTCCAATAAGGCTGTCACGTTTCTTGCACACCGCCTATCCCAATGAAATTGATATTAAGAGAAATGACTTTCTGACCAAGCGAAAGATTCTGATAATTATTAATTATTAGAAACAGTCTTCTTTTATTACACTTTCATTACTTTTTTCATCTTAATATTTTTTTCTCAAGATATAGGAATAGACCTTTTGCAGGCAAATTGTTTTAGCAGGAAAATAGTTTTGAGCTTTCTATTAAATCAGGAACAAGATATCGGGAGTGTTTTATATTAGTTGTTAGAATTATTCAATTGAAGGTTTTTTGGGAGTGGGATGCTCTGCTTTTACCCTAATGCAGGGACAAACACCTTTTCAGGCAATGCACGTGCTCTGCTTTTACCCAAATGCGGAGACAAACACCTTTTCGGGCAATGCACGTGCTCTGCTTTTACCCAAATGCGGGGACAAGCTCATTTTCGCGCAATGCACGCGCTCTGCTTTTACCCAAATACGGGGACAAGCAATTTTTCGGGCAATGCAGATGCTCTGCTTTTACCCAAATAGGGGGACACGCACCTTTTCGGACAATGGAGACATTCTGCTTTTACCCAAAGTGAGGTGGTGGAGCAATAAAGCTATAAAAAAAAGCAGAAACCCTAAAATCAAATAGGGTTCCTGCTTTTTTAGTTCGAGGAGTTTTTTTCCTCATTAAGCATCGTATTTTCTAAAAGCAATTGTCGCATTATGGCCGCCGAAGCCCAGCGAATTGCTGATTGCTGCATTGACCTGTTGCTTGCGTGCTGCGTTTGGCACATAATCCAGGTCACATTCTGGGTCAGGTGTTTCCAGGTTGATTGTTGGCGGCAGGGTTCCTTCCTTCAAAGCCAGAACCGTGAAAATTGCTTCGATTCCGCCTGCTGCGCCAAGCAAGTGGCCTGTCATCGATTTTGTCGAGCTAACCGTAAGCTTGTAAGCATGCTCGCCAAATACTGATTTGATGGCCATTGTTTCGTATTTATCATTATATTCAGTGCTTGTTCCGTGGGCGTTAATGTATCCTACTTCTTCCGGTGCAAGGCCTGCATCGTCAAGCGCCATTTTCATCGCTCTTGCTCCGCCTTCCCCTTCTGGAGCTGGAGCGGTAATGTGATAAGCATCACCGGTAGCGCCGTAACCGACGATTTCAGCGTAAATTTTTGCTCCACGGGTCAATGCGTGCTCCAGATCCTCAAGGACTACGATTCCAGCGCCCTCACCCATAACAAACCCATCACGATTTTTATCGAATGGCCTGCTCGCTTTCTGCGGATCTTGGTTAGTAGATAACGCCGTATTCGCACAGAAGCCTGCGAAAGACATTTTTGTAATCGGCGCTTCTGCACCGCCAGTAACCATTACGTCAGCGTCGCCTCGCTGGATTACTTTGAAGGCATCCCCGATTGAGTTGGTTCCAGTCGCGCACGCTGTGACTGTACAAGAATTAAAGCCTCTTGCGCCAAGTGTAATGGACACCTGTCCTGTTGCCATATCAGGAATCATCATTGGCACGAAGAAAGGGCTGACCCTGCGGTATCCTCTGTTCATGAAGGTTTCGTGCTGCTGCTCGAATGTCTCCATGCCGCCGATTCCTGAGCCGATCCATACTCCGACTCGAGGAGCGTTTTCATCGGTAATTTCCAGGCCGGAGTCTTTTACAGCCATCAATGAAGCAGCAACGGCATAATGTGTAAAACGATCCATCTTTCTTGCGTCTTTCCGGTCCATAAAGTTCTCAACATTGAATTCCTTTACTTCTGCTGCAACCTTTGCAGGAAAGTCATCTGCATTCAATCTCGTAACCGGTCCGATTCCCGATACACCTTCAATGATATTGTTCCATGTAGTTTCTGCGTCATTTCCAAGAGGCGTAACAGCTCCGATTCCAGTAACAACGACTCTGCGTTTCTCCATCATTATTGCATCTCCTTTATTCAGACTCTTATTTAATATAGAGTTCATCTAATAATTGGTTTATTTACCCCAGCGCAATGCGATCGCGCCCCATGTCAAACCGCCGCCAAAACCAACCATAACGACTACATCGCCATCCTTGATTTTGCCTGCTTCCAGCTCTTCAAAAAGCGAGATCGGTATCGATGCGGCTGATGTATTTCCGTATTTATGGACGGTCTTTGACATTTTTTCTACAGGCAGCTCAAGTCGCTGGCGGGCAGCTTCCATAATCCTGATATTTGCCTGGTGGGGAATCAGGAAATCAACATTCTCTTTTGAAAGTCCTGCCTTTTCAAGGACATTGATGCTGCTCTCACCCATCTGCCTGACAGCAAATTTGAAAACTTCGCGTCCATTCATCACAATAAAGTCATCCTGGTATAAATGCTTGCCGCCTGAACCATCAGATCCGAGTTCAAAAGAAAGCACTCCTCTGCCATCAGAAACAGGTCCCATGACGACCGCACCCGCACCATCACCAAACAAAACAGCTGTGTTGCGATCGTTCCAGTCGGTTATCTTGGAAAGCTTTTCTACACCTACTATTAAAACATACTTATATGCGCCTGCTTCAATAAATTGTTTAGCAGTAACCATTCCATACATGAATCCAGCACATGCGGCACTCAGATCCATTGCGGCAGCTTTTTTCGCACCCAATTGGTCCTGGAGCATACAAGATACTGTTGGGAAAGGCTGATCAGGCGTAACGGTCGCTACAAGAATCAAGTCGAGGTCCTCAGCTGAGATCCCAGCATTACTGATTGCCTCAACAGCAGCACGATAGGCTAAATCTGAAGTGTCCATATCGTCGCCTGCAATTCTTCTTTCCTCAATCCCCGTCCTTGTCCGGATCCATTCATCCGAGGTATCCATTTTCTTTTCCAAATCAAGGTTTGTTACAACTTCTTCCGGCAAATACCGCCCAACCCCAGTTATCCCTGCATTCATGGGCTCCATCTCCTTTTATCTTGGATTCTGTCTATTTCGTTAAAATTTTTATTATCAATTATTATGACTTGGTACTAATTTTAGCAGAAACTGCTCGTTCCCTGCAACTGAAAATTAACAATTCCGCTCCTGCCCTAGTCCAAATGGCCAGATCAATCATAAACTGACAGTGAAGACCAATGCTTTTTGGGCCGGTTGTTGGCGGCCTAAGGCAGTCTGAAATAAGCCAGCCTAACCAGTTGCTTTCAATTTTTTAAAAAATAGATAGAAACATAGAAAGGTGGGAGTGAAAATGGAGGATGGAAGAGACAGGGACTTATTTGGTTTCAAGCTAAAGAGAGAGAATGATGAGAGTTCCGATCAAGTTGAACAAGAGTATACTCATTTCGATCAATTTATGTTCGGGCGGCCAAGATATAACGAAGAATCTAGTCAGCAAAGTGAGAAAAATGATTCTCCTCTTAACAAGTATTTGGGACAAATTGATTTAGATGAAGTCATGTACCATGTAGATACACTGATCACATCAGCCAGAGAGCTCAAGCCACTAGTGGGCAAAGTAAAACCACTTTTTGACCATATCATCGAAAAAAATAAAAGCTGAGGCGCCCCTCAGCTTTCGTTCCTGAATTATTCTTTTGCAGCATCTGCTTTTCCCAGCTCATAAGCTTCGTTCATTACATTAGTGAAAAGCGTGAAAAATGGCTGCAGGTTGTCCATTGTCAATTCAATGCCAGCCTCCTGCAGTTTTTGCTGAGCTTCCGGGAGGTATTTCATCGCGATTTGCATGAACTCCATGGTTTTATCATTGCTTTGCATCTATCATATCTCCTTCTGTTTCATTTACTGGTTGGGCAATTTGCCGGTTTCTTTATAAGAATTGATAAACGTGCCTATTCTTTCCCTGAACTTGGAATCGACTTTAGGACTGAACTCACCGAGGGAAATAACTCCATCCTGAAAATCGAATGATAGATTGCCCGACTTTAATTCCCCATTATTGAACTTCTCAGCTGTCAATTCATACAAGTCATCAACATGCTGGACAGTACTCGTCAATACCGTCGACTCGCCAAAATCTGACTGGTCTGAAATATAGCCAATTACATATAAGCCTCTGTCCTTTACGCTTTCGATCACAGGTACATTATACCCATCTCCAGCAGGATAAATGACATCAGCTCCCTCATCTAATACATCACCAAGAACATCCAGCGCTTTCTTTTGGTCATCCCAGTGACCAACAAAGCGTATGTCGACTTTCATATCCTTGTTTTCAAACATCGCACCATCATAAAAGCCTTCGACTTCAGGTTGCCATTCATATGCGGCAATGATTCCTACCTTTCCTGTTTCGGACATGTGGCTCGCGACCATTCCGCCAAAAAAGCCCATGGCATATCCCTTGAAATTTAGGCTTGTCGAGTTTTTGGTTCTGGCATCTCCATTGAAGCTTATGAAATGTATGTCAGGATAGTTCCCTGATATCTTATTGAAATAAGTTGCGTATTCATTTCCATGCCCATAAATGAGGTTGACTCCCTGGCGGTCGAACTCCTTCACTGCAGCCTCTACATCTTCCTGTGAATTCATTCCTTCTTTGAAAAAGACGTCAACTCCCAGGCTGGATTGGATTTGCAGTAGTCCTCGATACCCTTTCGTCCCCCACACCTGATCATTTATAGTTTCAGGCACCAAAAGGCCGACTTTCTCCGCCTTGCCTGTTGCAAGAGGTTGTCCGCAACCCCCAAGCAAAAGAAGGCTTAATAATATTAGCCCGAAACGTGTCAGCATCCGATGCATCTCCTTTATGCGCCACTGTGCAAATCCTTTAAATCTTTCAGTGTTCGCTTTATTAAAATGGAACCGATTATAAGAATCTTTTACCATTTTACTCTCTGGAGTATCACTTTGAAAAGTGATTTATTGAAATTCGCTTACACTCTGCTGTCCTGTATCCGGGCAAAATGCTCCTTTTGCCTGCTTAACCCCTTGCTGATTTGCTCATTTTGTCCTATTGTCCTGACTTGGATGGCTGCTTTTATTCCTGGTGCTGCAACCTCGTTCCTGAGTTTTGCAGCATCCTGGCCAAGCAGCTCCTCTGCACATTGCAGCCACCTGTCCTGTTCTCCACTTGCTAGTAAGTACTGGCCCTGTTGGCCTGATTCAGCCATTTCCTTTATCGATTTGACAGCATCATCTATATACAAGCAATCATGCTTCCACTCCCATTTGCTGACATCAGGAAGCCTACTGCCATTACCCGAAGAATGAGAAATCGCTTGCTGGAAAAAACACGCTTCCGGCTGCCAGGGACCATAAATAGTCGGCAAATAAATTGTTAGAAGTGTCGATTTCCGATTGTTGATTATTGTGCTGATTTTTGTTTCTTCCTCTCTAAACTCCATGTTTTCCTCTGCAAAATATGCAGGCAGAATAACAGCTGTCGGCAGCTTTTTCAAATGACGATCTTCTAATTTGCTGATAAGTGCTTTCAAAAAATCTTTTTTACCATCCCGAGTCTGCAGCGACTCAAACAAAGTCACGAACAGAAACCCTTCTGCCTGCTCAGCTTCCCAATCTTCCAGACTGATCTCTGAGAAATTAGCATTCCTGCCGATTTCGAGACGTTTTTCCTCTGTAAAATAATCATCTATGTTTCCTGACAGATGGATTCCATCTATCTCAACGCCTAGATCAAGCATATGACGGCACAGACTATATCCTATAAAGTCATATATTCCGAGAATGGTTGCCCTTTCCATATTGAACCCCTCCTTACAAATACTCTCTTGTATCCTATGAATCTAAAACTGAAAATATTTGCAGGGAGTTATAGGACTTGCTCGTATTTTGTAAAAAATTGTACGATTTGGCTTCCTGCTTGAAGCACTTTTTCAGGAAGTACATAGCTAACTGTAACCGGCAGGCCCTCTTTTTCCCATTCAGCGGACAGTTCCTTAAGGACGCTTGACTGCTTATATGCCCTGTTTCCTGTTAATACATGGATGATTTTTACGGGCGTTTCTTTATTGAAAGCAGGACTGTAAGAGATGCCATCCAGGCTCTCGAGCAGCTTGCTAATATCTATTTCGTAAGCCGCTTCTAGTTCTGCGACAAGCTTTTTATAAAAAAACTTATTCTCCTTTTCCTGCTCCAAATGCTTACTTAAAGAGAGGATCGGGTTGATTAAGATCAAGCTCCTGATTTTAAAATCACTATCAGCTAAAAGCTTCAAGGCTACAAGTGCGCCCATGCCCTCTGCCACAACATGGAAAGAAGTATTCAATATTTCATTACGGACGATATGGCTGCACAGTCTCATTGTTAGCTCGACAGCCTTCTCACTTCCCCAATGCCTTCCATATAAGTTTGAATAGAAGACAGTATACCCTTCTTTTTTCAGTATGTTCAATAGTGAACGTTTACCTTCATTCTGCGTCCAGAAGCTGCTTTCACTGTTCACAAAATGCCTTTCATCCCCAATCGTCAGGATACCGAAACCATTTGGCTTTTCAGGATAATGTATGACATTCCACTCGGTATCCAGTTTAATGTTCCGGCTCTCCATCTTACCAACCCCTTCCCTACAGATTATTCATATTACTGTATGTAATTTAACAAGAAAGGAAAGGGGATTTGCCCATTTTTTCATATTAATCCCTTCTCTATGTGTTCAAATCTCCATAAGTTCGATACATTAATTTTACCATGATTTATAAAAACAGAAGTGTATCATGAAAACGCTTTTCATTTTATTTAAAATTCATTTATAATTTATGTGGCTTGTGGTAAGATGAGAAAAGATTTAATAATGTAAGAGGTGAAAATCGTGAAATATTTCTGGACATTACTCTGGACATTTCTTCTTGTTCTAATGCTAAATTACGTGGCTGGCGCGATGATCGGCGTTGGATTGGACTTAGCACAAAGCACGATCCTTGCGGTTGTGGCAACAATCATTATCCTTGTGATTCCTGCAGTTCTTCCAAATGGATCTGAAGAAAATCATCAGCATTAATAGTACATAAGAAATGCGCAAGCGCCTTGTTCAGCCCCGACAAGCGCTGGAGGACCGACCAGTGAAGTCGTTCTTTGACTTCATTGGGCGGACCGAAGCGACTCGAGGGGCTAGGCGCTGAAGCTAGACAATTTTCGAAGTGGAAATTGATATTTTCTTATCAGGTAAAAAAAGTCATCCGACATGGATGACTTTTTTTCTTTCCATCTAATGCTTCCTAACTAACGCTCAACGAAATCTCGCCATTTTCAACACTTATTTCAACCTGGCTCTTCTCTCTGATTCTGCCTGCAATGATTTCCCTGGCGAGCTTTGTTTCTACGCTCCTCTGGATAAATCTCTTCAGCGGCCTAGCGCCGTAAACAGGATCGAATCCTTGTTCAGCTAAGAACTCTTTTGCTTCATCGGTAATGGACAGCTGGATTTGCTGGTCTGCGAGCCTTGCCTGCAAGGTCTTTACTAATTTTCCAACAATCATTTTGATTTCCTTTAATGCCAGCGGCTTAAAGAGGATGATTTCATCAACACGATTCAGAAATTCCGGACGGAAATGGCCGCGAAGCTGAGCCATTACTAAATCCCTGGTTTCAGAAGAGATTTCATCGTCTCCTCCCTGACGGTCAAGCAAGTAATGCGAGCCAATATTGGACGTCATAATAATGACCGTATTCTTAAAGTCGACCATTCTACCTTGTGAGTCCGTTACCCGGCCATCATCCAGCATCTGCAATAGGATATTAAAGACCTCTGGATGTGCTTTCTCCACTTCATCAAGTAGGATGACCGAATATGGATTTCTCCTGACCGCTTCTGTCAGCTGGCCGCCTTCTTCATAACCTACATATCCTGGAGGTGCCCCAATCAGCCTTGATACTGCATGTTTTTCCATATACTCAGACATATCGATTCGGATGATATGCTCTTCACTATCAAACAATGACTGAGCAAGCGTTTTGGCCAGTTCTGTTTTACCTACACCGGTAGGACCAAGGAAAATGAAAGACCCAATTGGTCTATTCGGGTCCTTGATGCCAGCTCTGGCTCTGAGGACCGCATCGGATACGAGTGACACTGCCTCATCCTGTCCAACCACCCGTTCATGGAGGATGCTTTCTAACTTGAGAAGCTTTTCCCGCTCTCCTTCAACAAGCTTCATCACTGGTATGCCTGTCCATCTTGAGACGATTGACGCAATTTCCTCTTCAGTCACTTCTTCACGAAGGAGCCTCTCACCTTCATTTTTGCTTACCTCCTGCTCAAGTGCCTTGAGTTCTTTTTCAAGAGAAGGTATACGTCCATGCCTAAGTTCAGCAGCCTTATTTAAATCATAGTCATTTTCCGCTTTTTCAAGTTCTCGCCGAAGTTTTTCAAGTAGCTCCCGCTGTTCCTGAACCTTTTGGATGCCTTCTTTTTCTTTCTGCCACCTTGATTTCATTGCATTTGCTTTTTCCCTCGAGTTGGCAAGCTCTTTACGCAGAGATTCAAGGCGCACTTGGCTTGCGTCATCTTTTTCCTTAGTTAACGCAGCTTCTTCAATTTCCAGCTGCATGACCCTTCTAGTCACTTCATCAAGCTCAGTCGGCATGGAGTCAATTTCTGTACGGATCATCGCGCAAGCTTCATCTACGAGATCAATCGCCTTGTCTGGCAAAAATCGGTCCGTGATGTATCGATCTGATAACGTAGCAGCAGCAACCAGCGCACGGTCATGAATATTCACTCCATGGTGGATTTCAAACCTTTCCTTCAATCCTCGTAAAATTGATACTGTATCCTCGACGTCTGGCTCCTGAACCAATACTTGCTGAAAGCGGCGTTCCAGCGCTGGGTCTTTTTCAATGTATTTACGATGTTCATCGAGAGTTGTTGCACCAATACAATGAAGTTCCCCACGAGCAAGCATCGGTTTCAGCATATTACCTGCATCCATTGCCCCTTCGGTTTTACCCGCACCAACAATGGTATGGAGTTCATCAATAAACAACAGGATTTTCCCTTCGCTCTTTTTCACTTCATTCAAGACAGCTTTTAATCTCTCTTCAAATTCTCCCCGGAATTTCGCTCCTGCTATCAGTGCGCTCATGTCCAGCGCAAAAACAGTTTTATCCTTTAAGCCTTCCGGAACATCCCTTCGAACGATCCTCTGTGCCAGTCCTTCTACAATTGCAGTCTTTCCTACTCCTGGCTCCCCGATCAAAACTGGGTTGTTTTTTGTCTTCCTTGAGAGAATGCGGATGACATTACGAATTTCACTATCCCTGCCGATTACCGGGTCAACCTTTCCCGCACGGACTTCTTCCACAAGGTCGCGTCCATATTTTTTTAACACTTCATAAGTAGCTTCTGGGTTTTGTGAAGTCACTCTCTGGTTCCCCCTAACCTCTTTGATTCTTGCTAATAATTTTTCTCTGTTAACTCCTAATTTCCTCATTGCTCCGCCTGATTCAGATCCATGAATCTCAAGCGCAGCCAACAAAACATGTTCTACCGATAAATAGTCATCTTCAAACTGTTTCATTTCCTTTTCTGCTTGTGCCAAAACCTTTTGCAGCGTTGCGGTGATATATAATTTCCCCTGTTCTGCGCCACTTCCCGAGACTTGAGGTTTCTTTGACAGGGTAAGATTTAATGCATCTTTCAAATTATCCAGATTCAGTCCGATTCCAGTAAGCAAAGTTCCAGCCAGATTGCCGTCCTGTTCAAGTAAGGCAATCAACAGGTGCGCATCATCTACTTCCTGGTGATTTTGTTGAACAGCCAGGGTCTGGGCTGATACAAAAGCATTCTGCAAGCTTTCCGTCATTTTATTCAAATCCACGCCCAACCACTCCTTTGACCTTTTTTGACCTTTAATTATATTATAATAAAAATTCCCAAATAGTAAAGCCATCCGCATTGGATGGCTTTAAATGACAGTAAAAATTTTATTCCGGAAAATGCTTTTGTCCTGTAGACCTAGATGTAGTTTATTTAAAACTTTATCATGTAAGTCCAGTGGCGGTTGTGGTTGGAGTTTTCCGGAAAACGGTCCCCAGCTTTAAGTTTGATTTTTTGCGGGTTGTTGACATTGCTGCCTGTTTCTCCAATTTCAATATAAATACCATTATTCGGTGCCTTTTGTCCGGCACGGAACTGATGACTTTGACCCATTTGCCTTCCTCCTTCATTAAAGTATTCCGGCAATTTTATTATTTACTGATTTAAATAAAGTATTTATGCATAATTTATCCTTCCAAAAAAAAGGGTTATACGGTACATTAGTGTGTATGAGAAAAGAAAAGCGGAAGCGCCTTGTCCAGCCCCGACAAGCGGTGGAGGTCCTTACAGTGAAGTCGTTCTTTGACTTCATTGGCAGGACTGAAATCGAAAAGTANNCGACAAAGAAGCGCTTTTTGCTTCTGCGGGCGGAGTTGAAGTTTCGGAGTTTCTAGGAGGCAACACTAGACAAGCGTCTCGAGGGGCTAGGCGCTGCAGCTGGACAATTCTCCAAGGAAATAAAGTATTTCAATATTTTAAAAAACGCGGAGGAAATCTAAAACTTATGGAAAATTTCTATGACTTGCTTAAATACATATTTCTTGGCCTCTTCCAGGGAATTACCGAACCAATCCCTGTTTCATCCAGCGGACACCTTGAAATAGCAGAGCACTTTTTCGGACTTGAAATTGAAGGAATGAGCTTTGCACTTTTGGTAAACACAGCTTCTTTATTCGCTGTTCTATTGATATATCGTAAAGATATCATGCGATTAATTGTCAATGGACTTGCATATCTTAAAAATAAAGATCCGGAAGCAAAATCTGATTTTATGTTCATCATTTATTTAATTGTCGGAACGATTCCTGCAGGTGTAATCGGAGTCCTTTTTGGGGATTTCATTGAGGATAATTTAGCTTCGATTAGGACAGTAGGTTTTACGCTGTTAGTCACAGGCTTAGCATTGTGGTTGATCCGCAACCTGAGAGGCCGTAAAAATGATGGAGACTTAAGCTTCAAGGATGCCATTATAGTCGGTTTAGCCCAAGCGGTAGCTCTTATTCCTGGAATTAGCCGTTCTGGAGCGACAATTGTCGCGGCGATGGCACTTGGTATGAAACAGGAAACCGCATTGCGTTATTCCTTCCTTTTATATGTACCAGTCAGCGTCGGCGGCATGATTCTTGGATTTTCAGACATTTTAACAGACCCATACCTTAATGAACTGGCAGTACCATATGTATTTGCTTTTATCGCTTCACTGATTGCCTCTTACTTCTCATTAAAATGGTTCATGAATATCATGGCGCGCGGAAACTTGAAGTATTTTGCGATTTACTGCTTTATTGTAGGACCACTTATCCTCATCTTTTCTTAAATTCAAAAAACCGGCTAACTTGATAGCCGGTTTTGTGGTTTTTAGTTCAAAATTAGTTCAATATCACTTCAATACTTTGCAGAGGCTGGTATCCTTTTTGACTTTTGAATACTCAATCACTCATTTGGGCTAATACTTCTTTCTATAGAACCTTTTCATCCCTTCAACTACTTTTCGGGCTTATAGAACCTTTCTATAGGACCTTTTCTTTCTTCCAACTACATTTCGGGCTTATAGAATCTTTCTATAGGACCTTTTCTTCCCTCCAACCGATTTTCGGGCTTATAGAATCTTTCTATAAGACCTTTTCTTCCCTCCAATTACATTTTGGGCTTATAGAATCTTTCTATAGAACCTTTTCTTCCTTCCAACTACATTTTGGGCTTATAGAATCTTTCTATAGGACCTTTTCTTCCTTCCAACTACTTTTCGGGCTTATAGAAACTCTATATAGAACTTTTTCACATCTTCACCATTTAATCCTTCAGTATCTCCACAAGCAGTGCTTTCTGGGCATGGAGGCGGTTTCCTGCCTGTTCGAATACGACGGAGTGGTGGCCGTCGATGACTGCCGCTGTTACCTCCTCGCCGCGGTGCGCCGGAAGACAATGCATAAACAGGTAGTCTTCCTTTGCTGTTTCGAGTAATGCCTCATTCACCTGGTAGCCATTGAAATCATTTAACCTCTGCTCATTTTCGAGTTCCTGGCCCATGCTGGTCCATACATCAGTATAGATGATATCTGCATGATCAACTGCTTCTTGAGGGGACTCGGTGATGACCATGCTTGCGCCGCTTTGCCTTGCAAAATCTTCACAGTGAGCTGTTATCTTCTCATCCGGGAAGTATTCCTTTGGAGACGCAATACTTACATTCATCCCGACTTTTGTGCAGGCGATCATCAGTGAATGAGCAACATTGTTTCCATCACCGATGTAAGCAAGCTTGAGGCCTTTTAGAGTTCCCTTTTTTTCGTAAATCGTCAGAAGGTCTGCAAGTGCCTGGCATGGATGATACAGATCCGTCAGACCATTAATGACCGGAATGTCGGCATGATCGGCCAATTCCTCAACTGACTTGTGTGAGAAGGTTCTAATCATGATGCCGTCAAGATATTGCGAAAGTACCTGGGCTGTGTCTGCGACCGATTCACCTCTCCCAAGCTGAAGGTCGTTGCCATTTAAATAAAGTGCGCTTCCTCCAAGCTGGATCATTCCTACCTCAAAAGATACTCTTGTACGTGTTGACGACTTGTCAAAGATCATTCCCAGTATTTTTCCTTTGAGGGGCTCCTCAAATTCTTTTTTTAAGGTTTTATCCTTTAGGATTACCGCCTTTTCTAACAATGTTAAGATTTCCTGTGATTCCAAATCGGCCAGGGTTAACAAGTCCTTGCCCTTTAGATTCAGATCCATATTCAGCTGCTGTAAAGCTGTCATTCTGCCATCACTTCCTCACTAGTTTCTGTCAGCCATTGTTCCAGGGAGTTGACATTCCAACTTTCTACTGTTGCACTTTTTAACAGCGCATTTAAAGTTTCCTTTTGGGTCAATACGATTTTTCGGTTCTTGACAGCCCACTCTCTTAGAGAAATATCCCTTTCTGATGTGCCAGGGCAATACAAGGCTGCTACCTTTTGATGGTCGGTTACTTTTTCGATATGAATTAAATTGAAATCAGGTGCCAATTTTACTGCTTCCAACAGATCTTTTTCCTCTGCAAATGCAATGTCTCCCTGGACAGCTTTTCCGCTAATTGAATGGAAACTTTTATTCAGTGCCTCTTCAAGTGTCGAAGCAATGCTGATTCCTTCTCCTGTAGATATCATTTGCGGTCCTGTCTTGGCGTCCAGTCCTTTTAAGGCAAAATTCGAAAACACAGGATGCTTTACGCATGTGTACGGTGCATCAGAGTCAAGTATTACTTCATCTTTCGACAAAAAGTATTTCCCGAGCAATATTTTTGTCGCTTTTTTTACTAATTCAACACCGGCTACCTTGCTGACGATTGGCATTGTCCTGCTCGAGCGTGGATTTACTTCAAGCAAAAACACTTCATTTTCCTTCACAATGAACTGGATGTTCATTAATCCCTTATATTTCAATTCCTTGACAATTCTCTTTGCATACTCAGCCATCCGCTGTTTCGTTTCATTCGGAAAGCTACGGGCAGGAATGATGCAAAAACTGTCCCCTGAATGGACACCTGTTTTTTCAATGTGTTCGATAATGGCCGGAATCAGGATATGTTCCCCATCAGCTGCAAGATCAAGTTCTGCCTCAGTTGCTTCAATATATTGATCCACCAGAATAGGATATGAAATACTCCCTGAATCAAGAGCAGTCTCTAGTTCCTGAGCGTCTCGAAGCACCACCATATTAAGTCCGCCTATAACATAGGAAGGCCTGATTAATACTGGATACCCTAACCGTTCCACAGCGTTAAGCAGTTCACTCTTATCCTCAGCTGTTTCACCCTTTACTCTCGGAATTTGCAGCTTATCGAGAAGCTGGTAAAATTGATCCCGGTCCTCAAACAAATCAATGGCTGCTGAACTCGTTCCCAGAAGCTTGACTCCGGATTCCTCAAGGCCTTTAGCCAAATTCAAGGCGGTCTGTCCCCCCAATTGGACAATGACTTCCTCTATTCCTTCGATTTCAATCACATTCAAGATGTCTTCCAGGGTTAAGGGTTCAAAATATAATCGATCAGATATCGCAAAATCAGTGCTGACGGTTTCTGGATTATTATTGATCATGATTGTTTCTACATTTTCTTCTTTGAGGGCAAAAACGCCATGAACACTGCAATAATCAAATTCAATTCCCTGACCGATACTGATTGGACCGCTGCCAATCACTAGCACCTTTCGTTTACTGCTTTTAACTGTCGACTCATTTTCCCCAAGATAGCTGGAGTAAAAATAATTGGAAGCTGATTGAAATTCTGCTGCACATGTATCGACCATTTTATAAACAGGTGTTATTCCATGCTTTTTTCGCAGATCCCTGACCTCTTTCTCACTAACCTTCCACTCTTTTGCCAGGTAGGAATCACTGAATCCCTTTTCTTTCAGGTATCTTAATTCTGAAGCTGTAATGCTTTTGATTTCACGACCTTCGATATCCTTCTCAATGTCGGTCAAAGACTTGAATTTATGAAGGAAAAATAAATCTATTTTTGTTTTTTCATGGAGAAACTCAATTTGCTCACCCCGGCGCAGCAGTTCGAGCAATGCAAAAACCCTCTGGTCTGTCTGTTTTTCTGCCAATTTATATAGCTGTTCGACAGTGTGTTCTTCAAATTCAGGGAGCCGTAAATCCAGAGTTTTTATGTTCAGTGATCGGACGGCTTTGTTAAAGGCCCGTTCAAAGCTTCGATCAATTGCCATTGCTTCCCCTGTCGCCTTCATTTGCGTCCCTAGGCTCCTGTCGATTTGAGGAAATTGCTCAAACGGCCATTTCGGTATTTTTACCACTATATAGTCGAGCGCTGGCTCATAGCTGGCAAAGGTAGTGCCTGTTACAGGGTTTATGATCTCGGCAAGATTGTATCCAACTGCCAGCTTTGCCGCCATCCGTGCGATTGGGTATCCTGTAGCTTTTGATGCAAGGGCTGATGATCTGCTGACCCTCGGGTTCACTTCAATTAAATAGTATTTTTTGCTCTTGGGATCGAGGGCAAACTGGATGTTGCAGCCTCCAACGATTCCTAGCGCTGAAATGATTTTAACAGCGGATGTCCTGAGCATCTGGTATTCTCGATCTGTCAGCGTCTGTGAAGGAGCTACTACTATTGAATCGCCTGTATGGATGCCAACCGGGTCAATATTCTCCATATTGCAGATGGCGATACAAGTACCAGCACCATCACGCATCATTTCATATTCAATTTCTTTAAAGCCTGCGATGCTTCTTTCGACCAGACATTGCTTTATCGGACTCTCACTTAATCCGCCTGAAACTAGAGAGATCAATTCTTCCATTGTTTCAGCTATCCCGCCGCCTGTGCCTCCCAGTGTGTAAGCTGGCCTTACAATTAACGGAAAACCAATCTTTTCAGCAAATGCGACTGCCTCTTCAACTATATGAACAATTTCACTTTCCGGCACAGGTTCATTCAATTCATGCATTAAGCTGCGGAAGGCTTCCCTGTCTTCACCTTGCTTAATACTTGCAACCGAGGTCCCCAGCACTTTTACATTGTACTTTTCGAGAATTCCTTCTTCACTTAGCTTAAAGACAAGATTCAAACCTGCCTGGCCGCCAAGAGTCCCTAAAATTCCATCGGGCTTTTCCCGCTGGATCACTTTTTCCACACCTTCAGAAGTCATCGGTTCAAAATAGACTTCATCAGCGAATATATTGTCTGTCATAACGGTTGCCGGGTTATTGTTTACGAGGATGACCCGATAGCCTTCTTCCTTCAAGGCGATGCAAGCCTGTGTCCCTGCATAATCAAATTCAGCGGCCTGGCCGATGATAATCGGGCCGGAACCGATTACTAATATCGATTTAATCTTTGTATCCTTAGGCATAGCTGACTTCTCTCCGCTTTCTGTATTTGACTGTATTGATGAAATCTTCAAATATAAATACACTGTCTTCAGGGCCCGGGCTTGCTTCCGGGTGGAACTGGACAGTCATCAGCGGCCACTTTTCATGGTAAAGGCCTTCGATGGACTGATCATTTTTGTTGAAGAAGCGGACCTTAAGACCTGTACTGCTAATACTGTTTTGATTAACAGCATAGCTGTGGTTTTGTGAGGACATGAATACCCGATTGCTTGTCACATCGTATACAGGCTGGTTTGCGCCTCGATGGCCAAAGAGCATTTTGTTTGTATCCCCTCCAAGCGCCAGCGCTGCCAGCTGGTGCCCAAGGCAAATCCCCAATACAGGGTAATGCTCGATTACTTTCCTGATATCATGCAACTGTCCAAATAATTCTTTCGGATCACCTGGTCCATTAGATAACAGAACCCCATCAGGCCTTAATGCAGCAATTTGTTCAAAGCTATAATTGTAAGGAACAATTGTCACTAGACAATTTTGTTTGACCAGGTAGTCTGCAATCGACTTTTTAAAGCCATAATCGATTAACACGATGTGGGTGTCACCAAAGCCGATAGATTCTGGTGCCTTCGATGATACTTCCTCCACCTTGAGACCATTAAAATTGTCACAGCTTGATTCACAAACTGGTTCGCTTGATAAAATTGCAGGCATCGTCCCGTTCTGGCGTATGCATTTAACGAGCTCACGAGTATCAACCTGCTCGAGTAAAGGTATTCCCCATTTCTCCAGATACTCTGTAAATGAGTGCTGGGCTTCATAGTGATAAGCTGTTTTGGCAGCTTCTAAAACGATTACCGCTGCAACATGCGGCTTTTTGCTTTCAAAATCCTTATCATTGATGCCATAGTTGCCGATCAGCGGATATGTGAAAACAATGATTTGATTCTTGTATGAAGGATCGGTCAGTACTTCTTGATAACCTGTCATTCCTGTAAAAAATACAATCTCACCGGCAATGTCCTCTTCAGCTGGCGACCCATGCAAGTGCCCCTGAAATGTCTTGCCGTCAGCCAGATGCAGATATCCTTTCATCAGACACCTCTCCAAACGTATATTTATTTATAAAAATCTATTTTTATACATTCAATTCTAAAAAAAATTTACTGCTATAATGCTGCTGCCTTAGATTTACTTAAAGTTCCTTTTAGCAATGAAACAGCCTTCTCTATCTCCTCAGCTGTTACATTAAGCGGTGGAAGAAGACGGACAACTTTTTCTCCTGCCGGCAATGCTAACAGTCCCGATTTCCTCAATTCTGCTAAA
The DNA here is from genome assembly GCF_018613155.1 of Bacillus sp. ISL-55. Classification (GTDB taxonomy): domain Bacteria; phylum Bacillota; class Bacilli; order Bacillales; family Cytobacillaceae; genus Mesobacillus. The sequence continues at coordinate 43,727 of NZ_JAGGQU010000031.1, forward strand.
ATTGGCTGGGCAGCAACAGTCAGTTCGATTCCAGCCATCAATCCCAGTCCCCTGATTTCTTTAACAACTTCCAAACAGCACAGTTCATTATACAGCAACTCAAACAGCAGTCTCCCTTTGTCGGAAACCTCTTCTAGGAATTCCTCTTTAAAAATGATATCCATTACGGCTATCGCAGCCGATGTGCTGATTGGATTTCCGCCAAATGTAGAGCCATGGCTTCCAGGACCAAGAGATTCCGCCAGTTCTGCCTTTCCAACGGCAGCTCCTATCGGAAACCCATTCCCAAGACCTTTGGCAACAGTGATGATATCGGGTTCAATCCCATAATGCTGAAAGGCGAATGGCTTCCCTGTCCGTCCGACCCCGGTCTGGATTTCATCGATAATTAGCAGGACGCCGTTTTCAGCACATAACTTTGCAGCTTCTTTTATAAATTCGTTTGTAACGACGTGGATTCCGCCTTCCCCCTGAACAATTTCAATCATTACCGCAGCTGTTTCAGGATCTAATTCATTTTTCAGAGCTTCCACATCATTGAATGGCAGATGGATGAATGTTTCAAGCATGCTTCCAAACCCCTGCTTGATTTTATCCTGTCCAGTCGCAGCCATCCCGGCGAAAGTCCTGCCGTGAAAGGATTGCTGGAATGTGATGATTTTAGTCCGTCCAGTAGCTTTCCTTGCCAGTTTAATCGCTGCTTCATTTGCTTCAGCTCCGCTGTTGGCAAAGAATACACAATCCAGACCAGATCCGTCTGCGAGCTTTTTCGCTGCTTCTTCCTGGATACTTTGCGGAAAAAGATTGGATACATGCCAGAATAGACCGAGCTGTTCCTTGACTGCATGTTCGACTGCTTCAGGGCGATGGCCCAAATTGCAGACGCCTATACCTGAAGTAAAATCAATGTATTGTTGTCCGTCCTTTCCGTATAGGATGGTCCCTGCTGCTTTCTCAGGCTCTATTTCCCAACGGTGATAGGTAGGGAATAAATGACTCATTTATACACCTCTTCTTTTGCGGCAATTGCAGTTCCATGCCAGCAGTTATTTTTATAGAATTGCTTTTTGCCAGAAATGATCATGACAGTATCTACACCAGCTGCTGTGGCTGACAATGCGGATTTCACCTTTGGAACCATTCCTCCATAGATGCTTCCTTCAGAAATATAGTTTTCTATTTGGCTATCAGTAATTTCGCTCATCAACTCACCATCAATCAGGATCCCATCAACATTTGTTACGAATGCACAGCGTTCAGCCTTCAAGGCTTTCGCGATCGACGCAGCAGCATAATCGCCATTTATATTAAGTTTGCTTCCATCCTCGGCAATGCCGATTGGAGTAACTACTGGAATATAGCCATTATGGACCGCCAGCATAATCAGGTCAGTATTTACTTTGGTGATAGTACCAACGTATCCCAAGCCTTGTTTATCAATATATTCCGCCTGAAGGCAAAGTCCATCGCTGCCATTGATGCCCAGAACATTAAAATCCTGCTTCGTTAACATGCTGCATAGCTGACGATTGGTTTGGCCGGACAGGACCATTTCAACAATTCCCATTGTCTTTTCACACGTCACTCTAAGACCATCTTTGAAATTGGAAGTGATATTATATAAATTCAGCATCGAATTGATTGCTGGTCCGCCCCCGTGGACGATGACGGGATAAAACCCATCCTTCATCAATTCTTTAAGACTATTGTAGAAATTGTCATTAAGCTCCTCTAACACACTTCCGCCACATTTAATGACCACTGTTTCCAATGAATCCGCCCCTTTATGTCCGATAGCTTGCATTTATTTTCACATAATCATAGGAAAGATCGCAGCCCCAGGCCATTCCTTTCCCTTCACCCACATGGAGGTCAACGAAAATCTCAACCTTGTCATTCATCAAGTACTCCCTCGCCTGATCTTCATCAAATGCAACCGGTGTACTTCCTTTTAGCATAGTAATTTCTCCAAGGGATATATCGACTGTTTTTGGATTAACCGATGACTTGCTTTGGCCAATTGCCCCAATAATCCGTCCCCAGTTTGCATCAGCGCCGTAAACTGCTGTTTTGACGAGGTTGGATCCGGCAATTTGTTTTCCTATCATTCGTGCTTCCTCATCAGACATTGCACCAGATACTGAGATTTCAATCAGCTTAGTAGCCCCTTCACCATCCTTTGCAATCTGTTTCGCAAGACTTGCACAGCTTTCTTTTAAAAGTTCAACAAAAACTGACCAATCTGGATGGTCTGGGTTCAATGGCTGATTACAGGCACTTCCATTTGCCATCACCAGCACCATATCGTTCGTTGATGTATCTCCATCAACCGTGATTTGATTGAAGGTTGTGTTCGTTACATTTTTTAGCGCTGCAGTCAGGTGTTCACTAGAAATTTTTGCGTCTGTTGTTAAAAAACCAAGCATCGTGGCCATATTGGGGTGAATCATCCCTGAACCTTTCGCGGCTCCCCCTATACTTACTGTTACCCCATCAATTTCAGCAGTGTAGCAGCAGCTTTTCATTACCGTATCCGTTGTCAGGATTGCCGTTTGGAAATCCCTTGCATCCTCAGTTGTCTTGCCAACTGACAACTTCCCGATACCCGATTGAATTTTTTCCATTTGCATGAATTCACCGATGACACCTGTTGATGCTACAGCGACATGATGTTCAGGAATCCCGATTTTTTCTGCTGCCAGTGAACGCATTTTCAATGCATCCTGATACCCTTGTTCTCCCGTGCAGGCATTCGCACATGCACTGTTGACGACGATTGCCTGAAGCACCTGTTCCTTTGCTATGCTTTCCTGTGTAACCACCAATGGCGCAGCCTGGAAATGACTCGTCGTGTAGACAGCAGCACAACTCGCCGGTTTCTCGCTTACAATCATACCCAAATCATGCTTGGCATAGCGCAGCCCTGCATGTACTCCACCGCACTGGAACCCTTTTGGAGTTAGAATGCCTCCATCATAGACTGTTCTAATTTTCTTCTTGTCGGTCATTGCCTGATACATATAATCCTCCTTTATGGATACAGTGGAATCATTTCTATTCCTGCACTTTCCTTAAACCCAAACATGATATTGGCGTTTTGGACGGCCTGCCCTGCAGCACCTTTCATGAGATTATCGATCACTGAGACAATCGTCAGCCTTCCAGTCCTGCTGTCTGAATGCAACCCAATATCACAGTAGTTCGATCCCTTGACCTCTTTTACGGAAGGAAACACACCATTCTTCCTAACTCTTATAAAAGGGTGCCCATCATATGTTTCTTTATATAAATCCAGCAATCTAGAAGTATTCGATTCTTCTTTTAACTGGACATATATTGTGGCCATGATTCCTCTGGTAACGGGTATTAAATGTGTGCTGAAGGTTATCTTTACCTCTTCGCCATTCCAAAGGCTAAGCTGCTGTTCGATTTCCGGGATATGCTGGTGCTCGTTGACTTTATAAATTTTGAAATTTTCATTCAACTCTGCGTACAGAGTTCCCATTGAGGGTGATCTGCCCGCCCCAGACACGCCAGACTTAGCATCAATAATGATACTATTCGTTTCAATCAGCTTTTCCTTCAGTACAGGAGCAAGCCCGAGAAGTGCAGCCGTTGGATAACAGCCCGGATTGGCCAGCAGCCTTGCATCCATGATCTGCTCCCTGTTCCATTCGCAAAGTCCGTATATTGCTTCATTCAGAACAGAAGCATCAACTGGGTCATGCTTATACCATTCTTGATACGCTGATCCGTCTCTTAACCTTAGGTCACCTGATAGATCAATAACTTTTATGCCTTTATTAAAAAATGATTCAACAAGCTTTCCAGAAACTTTCGAAGGGGTTGCCAGGAACACAATGTCTGCTTCCTCAGCGATTTTATCAGAGTCAATCTTGGTGAGGACCTTATCAAAAATTCCTGTTAAATGGGGATACTCATCGGAAACAGGTTTTTCATCTCTTGTTGTGTGGATTGAATGAATGCTGATGTATGGATGATTTGCCAGGATACGAATCAATTCTCCCCCACCGTATCCAGTGGTACCAATGATCGCTGCCTTCACTTGAAACCTCCTTTCAACTTATGCATAAATAAACATATAAATTTATAATTATAAATAAATTTCTTTTTATTATAAGAACAAAGGATGGAAAACGCAATAGATTTATTAACAATTATGTGAACAATTCACAATTTTATTGCTGGCTTTGTATGATTTACAATATAATAATATTAATATCAGATACGGAAGGGAGTATAAAACTCCTCTTAATAAGGTGGTATTCATATGTTGACTGCAACAACGTTGTCACCAAATTTGAATAAGCTTTTTGAAAAGGTCCAAAGAATCAAAAGTATTGATAAAGGGCGCTTCCTTTTTGAAGAAGGCAATATCGCAGATGAGCTGTACATTATTCAGAGCGGGAAATTTCAGATCAGCAAAATGGTACCAGATGGCCGCGAGCTAACAATCAGAATGTGTTCATCTGGCGAATTGGTTGGAGAGTTATCATTGTTCAGCCCGGCATCTCAGCATATATTGAATGCCCGCGCCTCGGAAAGCGGGACAGTGGCGGTTATTCAAAAGGATAAGCTAGAGTCTGAAATTGAAAAGGATAGCGGGCTGGCACTTGAACTCGTTAAATGGCTATCCCTGCAGCACCGTAAATCGCAAACAAGGTTCAGGGACCTCGTCCTTCATGGTAAAAAAGGTGCTTTGTATTCAACCCTCATCCGGATGGTGAACAGTTACGGAGTCAAAACGGAGGATGGCTTGAAGATTGATGTATCGCTCACAAACCAGGAACTCGCAAATTTTTGTGGGACCTCACGCGAAGTCGTGAACAGATTATTGAGCGAGCTGAGGAAAAGTAACATCATCTCCATTGATAAAGGATTCATTACCGTCCATGCCCTTAATAGGCTAAAGAGAGAAATAGATTGTGAGAATTGTCCGATTGAGATATGCAATATCGAATAGCAAAAGCCGCCAGTTCATCACTGGCGGCTTTACTTATTAGCTGGTTTTGCATGGATAATCATTTCAGGATCGCAAACAGCATGATGGTAAAGAACAGGGCTGCGTTCACGATTTCGTATATGCCTACCTTCATGACGGAAAGTGGTTTACCGTAAAATGCTACAGCCCTGATTAAGCTTGGAACTGCGGCTACAGCGACTATGATCTCTCCGGCTGCGAGCCACAGGACAGGGACCAAAAGGTGGTAGGTCCAGGAAATCCATTTGAATTGGCTGTTCTTTTTTTCGCGAATCATTGTTTTCACGTAAAATGTGCTTCCAGTAAAAAAAAGAATGCTTGATGCAAAAACAAGGATTGCATTTTCATTGATTTCACCACTTGGCAGAAAGCTGCTGGCCAAACCGGCAATAGAGAAAACAACGATTGCACTTAAATCATTAAGGAGAGCACGATCTTTATTTTTAGCAGAGAAATATGCATTGAGCATGAAAAACGGAATCATTGCAAATCCGAAGGTTACGATTGCTGGTGTCGTGAACAATGGAACCATTAAAAACACAAGAGCTGGTATGATATAAATAAGCGCCCATTTACGATAAAATGGGATTTTCTTTTTCTTGAACAACAATAGAAGTGGATATGTTCCTAGATATAATAATAGCCATCCGATAAAAAACGGGATATGCTGCCAGACTATTTCGCTTGCCGAAGCTCCAAGCCAGAAAGGGATGATCAACATCGCCCAGGCCCCATGCTGTTTTGGCATAAATAATTTCATGAATGAACACTCCCTTTTGTTTCCTAACTTAAATATAAAGCAGGCGATTCATTCAATAAGTGAAACACATCACATTTTTTAGTGTGTAAATGCGGTTGACACTGAACTGTCAAAAACACTATCTAATAAAAGGAAAAGTGCATTTTCTGAACCTAAAGCTATAACCTTGGGGCAACACTATAATAAAGCTTTCATATCTTTATATGTAGGAGTGTAGTAAACTAGAAAATAACTGGAAAGAAGGAGTGATCATTTGAAAGACAACATGAATAGGTTGTTTAAAGATCAACGGAGCGTCCATGTCCTTTATTCCTATAATGAAATAGAAAAATACATTGAACAGGCTGTTAATTATATAGAAGACGGCGTTATGGCGGGAGATTATATTATTTTCATTGAAAACGAACCTCTTTTCCGTTTAATTAACAAAGAGCTAAGAACGCGATTAACGGAAGATCAAATGAAGTTTGTGCATAGCGTAAACAACTACGATTTTTATTATTCCAGTGGCAGTTATCATCCTCCCGCAATCCTGGATTACTTTAATAAGATGGTAGAGCCGTACATTGAAAATGATCTCTCTTTCCGATCCTGGGCACATGTTGAATGGGCAACTATGAAAGACCCGCTGCATATTATTGAAGATTTTGAAAGAATCGTAGACGAGGCAGTAAGTTCATCTTCTTTTCCACTGATATGCGCTTACGAAGGGGAGAAAATGCCAGACCATCTTATAAAAATCCTGATGGAAACCCACCCTTATGTTCTAAAAGATGATAATTTCACCATCTCAAATGAATATCAATTAGCAAGTGGCCGAAAATAAAGGAAAAACGCTTAGGAGCCCCTAAGCGTTTTTTTATGTCTCTTTTTATTAAACAAGTAGAATTATTTCATGGGACTTCATTTAACTTTGTTACTCAATCTATAACTAAATCCTAAATTCAGCCTCTTCTTTCAAGATGCAGTTTTAAAAAGATTTTCTTTATATATAAGTGCGGTTTTAATAAATAATAAATTTCCTTCGTGAATGCCAGGCTTAAGAGGAACAGGAATACAATAATAAAATGTACCTTTGAGAGTATGGAAACGTCTGTAACCAAACTCATGTCTGGCCGCAGTTGGGCTAGGCTGATGAGCCATCTGAACAGCAATACTGGTTCGTACGCTATGCTGCTCGACAACACAATGGCAATGCCCGTTGCTGTGCTGGCAACCATAAGTGTTTTCACGACGACAAGCAGAAACCTTCCTGCCTTCGAACGCGTTCCTTCTTCTCTTGATGCATCGTATTGCCAAACGAGCCCCATCGCTACTATTGCCGCAACCGAATACGGATACACAATCCATAAAAAAAGTTGTATCAATTCCATCGCTCTCACCTCATACATATCTCACAACATGAACCCCATTTAACATTCTAACCGGGTAAATATGAAGTGACAGTGACAAAAGTCGCCGTATATGTCTAAAATAAGAACTTTTTCTTGGTAAGCCTTTAATGAATAAAGGAAATCACCTAATGGGTACTGCTGATGTACTCAATAATCCAGTTGACTCCATCATCAATTTCTAATACAGGGAGTGACAAACCCTGTAACATATTTGCCAACTCCGCATTTCGGCATAAAATCACCTGGATATTCTGCAGCTTTTCCACTAGCTCCAGGTCGCTCTCATCACGCAGGATGACAGCCTTAGGATATGGCTCATTTTTATAACCTTCTATCAAGATTACATCAGGCTTGAATAAGGTTAGCATGTCTATTTCTTCAGATAAAGACCATTTATCATTTTCAGCATGAATAACCATCCTGCCTCCCCCTTCTACAAGAGAGACAGATGCTCCCGCCTTTACATGCCTGTCGGAATCCTTCCCCTCAACAACTTCCGGCCTTCCGCCATGCCCATGATGTTTGACTGTCGCAACCTTCAGACCTTTTGCAGCCAGCTGCTGGATCAGTGATAGGCTTAGTGTCGTTTTGCCGCTGTTTTGGTATCCTGCAACCTGAAACAGCACCGGTTTTACCAAGGCCATTCACTGCCCACATGGTCCTCCAGCAACAGAACTTCCACCTCTGATCCTTCTTCAAAGCCTCTTGTACCGCCAGGAAGGATCATGAGGGAATTAGCTCCTGCAAGGCTCATGATAATATTCGATTTATCCAGGCCGCTAGGCGTCACTACTAGTTTGCCATTCTCGACTCTAAGAGCGCTCCTGACAAATCTAGTAAATGGATTTGCTTTAGGAAAGTTGGCATCAAGGATCGCTTTTTCCTTCCTCAAATGAGGCTGGTCAGTGTAGAGCATTGTCCTGATGATTGGACGAGCGAACAACTCAAAGCCAACATAGCATGCCGAAGGGTTTCCTGACAATCCAAACAATAATTTCCCATCAAGCTGCGCTACAGTTGTGACACTGCCTGGTCTCATCGCTACTTTATTGAACAATACCTCTGCACCCAGCTTAGCGTAGATTTCCGGCAGATAGTCGTAATCTCCAACGGAAACCCCGCCCGTGGTAATAAATAAGTCCACTTCCTCTATCGCTTTGCTTACTGCATCAAAGCATGTATCAAAATCATCAGGCAGCTGTCCAAAGTATTTCACTTCTGCTCCTGCACGAATAATTTGTGCGGATATCATATAGGAATTGCTGTTGCGGATTTTCCCTGGCTCAAGCGGTTCGTCGACATTAAGCAATTCAGTTCCTGTTGCATATAATCCGATTACCGGCTTTTTCGAAACAGGTACTTTGGCATATCCAAAAGTCGCCAGCATCGCCTGGATTCCAGGATTGATGAACGTGCCTTTTTTAACAAGCACTTCCCCTTCCCTCGCATCCTCACCGCGGTAGGAAACATTATCTCCTTCCTTATGCTTGCGCTTTGTTGTCATGTATTTTTTTCCGTCACGCTCGATTTCACTGGCCAATTCAAACATGACAACAGCATCAGCACCAACAGGCATCTGTGCTCCAGTCATAATTCTGACTGCCTGGAATGGCCCAAGTTCTTTATCCGTAAGCATTCCGGCACCGATATGGTCCACCACTTCAAATTCAACAGCGTTATCTTGAGAAGCTTCCTGTGTATCAACGGACCGGATTGCATATCCATCATACGGAGCTCTGTCAAAATGCGGTACATCGCTGGTCGCTTTCAAATCCTCTGAAAGATAGCGTCCATAGCTTTCATTGATTGAAACAAATTCAGTGGAGCCTATTTGCTTATGCTCCATCACTTTTTTAACTGCCTCTCCAATTGGAATAGGGTTTCTTTTCTCTAACATATAATCAGCTCCTATTACAGGCTTATCTTCTAAATTTACCCTTTTCATTATAAGAGTAATGTAAAAATGAAAACATAACAAACCTCACAGTATTCTCTCATAAAATCTGCCGAAAATATGTAGATTTTTTGTGAAGTGTGATGCGCATCACCAAGTAGTAAAACCATTTCCTTTATGATGAGTATGTAAACAGTATTAAATAATTTACTGGAGGTTTCTTATATGAAAATGCCTTTTGATCAAAACTCTTTAGTTAAAGATATTGTCAATATATTCCCGCAATCAAGTGACTTATTCAAGCAGAATAGACTGGATTTCTGCTGCGGCGGAAACCGTCCTCTAGCAGAAGCAGCTGGCGAACAGAACCTGGATATACCTGCAATCATGGCTGAACTCGAAGAGCTATATCGCAAGCATAACGGCGCTGCAGAAAGCATGGAGGTCTGGACAGAAACTAACTCTGGGGAGTTGATCGACCATATCAAGAACAAATACCACCGCGAGCTTGAAGAAGAATTGAAATTGCTCAGCCCGTATGTAACAAAGGTTGCAAAAGTCCATGGCGATCGCCACGAAGAGCTGTTGAAAGTCTATGAGCTTTTCTACGAGTTGAAGAAAGAGCTCCTGGAACATACAGCAAAAGAAGAAGCGACTGTCTTCCCGCTCTTACTGCAGCTCGATACTGCCAATGAAGAACAGCGGACCGAAATGCTCGCAGAAATCACAGAACTTGAGAAGGAACACGACCATGCAGGCTCCATCCTGAAGCAATTACGTGAAATCACTGCCGACTTCAATCCGCCAATGGATGCTTGCGGAACTTATCGCTTAGTATACAAACGACTGGAAGCATTAGAATCACATACGTTCATGCATGTTCACCTGGAAAACAACATACTGTTCCCAAGGTATATTGCATAACTATTTAAAAGACCTCATCCTTAACGAGGTCTTTTTTAGTTCCTTTTATAATCATTTTTAAAGTGCTATAAAGCCCCTGAGAACAGCCGCGCGAATGATTCCTTCGTTCGTTCCCAAAGCCCTCGCTTATGGTACTGGACCGGGCTGATTTTTTCGGAATCCTCAAGATCTTCTTCATAATGAGCCACAAGGTCCCTGATCGAACTTGTACCAAACAGGAAGACATTGACTTCAAAATTCAAATGGAAGCTCCGCATGTCCATATTGGCCGTGCCGATCGAGGCGATATTCCCATCAACGATGATGACCTTCTGGTGTAAAAAACCCTTTTTGTAGGAGTAGATTTCAGCACCGTTCCGCAGCAGTTCCGAAAAATACGAGCGACTGGCATATTGGGTCAGATAACTGTCATTGATTTCAGGCACCATGATCCTTACTTCTATCCCTTTGGCTGCAGCTACTCTCAGTGCCGTCCGGATCGCTTCATCAGGAACGAAATAAGGCGTGGCTATCCAGATCGACTTCGTTGCACAGGACATCATTGTGTAGTAAAAATCACTCATGATTCCCTGCTGTGTATCTGGCCCGCTTGGCACCACCTGGATCGCACCATCCAGTTCATTATCTTCATGAGGTTTTTTCTCGGCGCGATGGCTCTCCAGAACTCTCTCGCCGCTGATATATTCCCAATCAAGCAGGAAAACATTGTGTAGAGTATATACAGACTCTCCTGTCATCAGCATGTGAGTATCACGCCAGAAACCGATCTTTTCATCTTCACCGAGGTATTCGACTCCGACATTCAATCCGCCAACAAAGCCGATTTCTCCATCAATGACGACAATTTTCCTGTGATTTCGGAAATTGAATTTCTGGTTGAAGAATCCATACTTCAGCGGGGAAAACGGAGCCGCTTTTATGCCTGCATCCTGCATGGCCTTCAAATCTGTTGCCGCGATTTTCATGCTGCCTGCAGCATCAAAAATAAACAGTACCTCGACACCCTGTTGCGCTTTTTCAATCAGAATCTCGATGATCTCCTTGCCAAGCCGGTCGGACCTGAAGATATAATACTCCATATGAATGAACTTTTTAGCTTCAAGCAGTTTCTTTTTTATTTCGTCAAAAGTCTCGTCACCATTTTTCAGGATTTTCGCCCGGGAATTAGTAGTAATCGGAGTCAAGGTTGCATTCTTTGCATATTGCGCAAAACACTGCTGATTCTCGATCAAAAAAGAGAGGTCCCGCGAATCTTCCTTCCGCATCAGTTTTTCCCACTGATCACGATCTCTCGTACGCTTGCTTTTATACAAATAACCCTTCAAATACAACTGCCCTGAGAATAGGTAGAAGAAATAACCGCCCACAGGAAAGAGCAGCATGACATACATCCACATCAGCGTGTGCTGGGCCGAGCGGTTTTCAAGCATCAATGAATACATGCTGATAAAAATAATCACCGCATAAATCAATATGGCTGTTACTTTGACCGTCTGGCTATAATCAGTGAATAATACAATGTAAAAACACGCCATTAAAATAAATACAAATAAAAACTCAAGTCTTCTCTTTAGCATCCCAGTATACTCCAATAAATTTATAGTAGATTCATGTATACCCATAAATCAATTGTCCGGAAACATAGTATACCCGAATTTTCCAGAAGCCAGATACACAGAAGCGTGATGTGTTTCTAAGTATATTGTGTAATCGAGAGTTTTTGACGAAGTGGTGGCCACTGTGCATGCGTTACATATTGAGCAGCAATAAGAAAGCACTAAAAAAAGACCCCCGAAGGAGTCTTAACCGCCAATATAGGACATTTCGATTTTCTTTCTGTTCGCAACTGTTTCAGCCGTACGTTCATCGGAATAGCGGTCAATTCTATGGTTCCACACGTCCGTAATGCGTGAGCGAAGTTCATCATCTGAAGCACCGGCGCGCATGAAGTCACGGATATCGTGGCCATTGCCGTTGAACAGGCATGTGAAAATCTGGCCATTTGCAGACAATCGTGACCTTGTGCAACTTGAGCAGAATGACTCTGATACCGAAGAAATGAAGCCGACATTGATATCAGTACCTTTATACCGGTATTTTTTAGCGACTTCCCCGAAGTATTCCGGATCAACTGGTTCTAGTTCATAGTGCTCGCTGATTAAGTCATGGATCTGCTTCTTTGTGATGACATCATCCATTTTCCAGCCGTTCGTGCTGCCCACATCCATATATTCAATATAACGAAGCTCCAGGCCTTCCTTTTTGCAGAATTCAGCCATTGGAAGAATTTCAGAATCATTGAGCCCCTTCTTGATTACCGTATTGATTTTTACACCCAAGCCAGCTTTCTTAGCTGCTTCAATTCCTTTTAATACCGGTCCAACACCAACATTCCGGCCATTGATTTGACCGAACAGTTCATCTTTTAGACTGTCAAGGCTGATATTGACACGTTTCAGGCCTGCAGCATACAGCTCATCAGCATATTTTGGCAGCATTACACCGTTAGTGGTCAAAGCGATATCCTTCAACCCTTCAATCTCATTCAGCATTTTAACGAGAATTGGCAAATCCTTGCGCATTAACGGCTCGCCGCCTGTAAGCCTGATTTTTTCCACACCTAGTTCAATGAATAATTTGGCCACACGATCGATTTCTTCATATGACAACAGTTCACTTTTAGGCAAGAACGCAAAATCCGGCCCAAAAATTTCAGCAGGCATACAATACTGACAACGGAAATTGCATCGATCTATAACAGAAATACGCAAGTCACGGAGCGGTCTATTTAATTGATCTTTAATTATGTTTTTCACCATTATTGTCAACTCCAATTATAGAAGTTATGATTATTGACATTGTAACAGCAACAAAGATTGTTAACTGTTAATATTCTCACAGTAACATCAATAGCCCTCTATCAGAATAGTAGATTTCATCCTTATGTCTATATTACAACATAAAAACTGCCAGGATAGTGTTTTTATGAAGAATTGTCATCATGTTGTCATATTATCTAAAATAGAAAGCTGCATCAAGGATTCGATGCAGCTTTTAAAAGTTTATTTGCTTTTAACAGGGATTTCGCTGAACATGCCGACAAAGTTCTTGATTTCACCTGCTTCATTTTTTACAATGCTGATCGTGAGCCATTCCGGGTAAATGGTGCCGTTCTTCTTCATGTTCCAAATTTGCCCCTGCCAAAACCCACGCTCTTCTACAGATTTCCACATTTCCTTGTAAAACTCTTCTCCATGCTGACCAGATCGCAGGATGCGGGGATTCTTTCCAATGACCTCTTCTGCACTGTAGCCAGTTACAGTCGTGAAGGCTGGATTCACTTTTTCAATACTTCCTTTTATATCTGTGACCATTATTCCCTCTGCTGTGTGGTCAATGATATTTTTAGCAAGAATTAATTTTTCCTGATAGTACATCCAGATAACGATGATCAAGCTTGCCAGTGCCACCTGGGATAATGCCATGAAACCAATTGCGTAATGTCCGGTAAGATTAAAAAGGAATGCAAGCATTAGCGGAGGAAAAAAGCCTCCTAATCCGCCCATCGCTGAAACAATCCCGTTTACGATCCCCGCTTGCTTCGAAAAATAAAGCGGCACAAGCTTGAAGACAGTCCCATTTCCAATACCGGCACTGATTGCGACCGCGAGACAGCCAATTGTATACAGCGTCAATGAAGGTGTGAACGAAAGCAGAATACCCGAAATAGTCATTCCGGCAAACACCACCATTAGAATGACAAACGAGTTGAATTTATCACCCAGCCAGCCGCCAATTGGCCTGAAAAATGTTGCCAATGCAATAAAGCCTGCAGTCCTCAGTCCAGCATCTACTTTATCAAGTTCAAAATGCGATACAAGGAAATTCGGCAAATAGATTGTGAAAGCTACAAATGAACCAAAAGTTAAAAAGTAGAAAAGACTTAAAGCCCAAAGCTTTTGGTTTTTATATACGCTCTTGATTTGCTCTCCTAAAGGAGTAACGACCTTGGGCTCATTTTTGTCACCAAAGAAATAGTTAAGAAAAGCGAATGCTATAAGCAGGATCATAAAAAGTTTGACTGTTGGCTGCCAGCCGAACTGTGCTGCAATGGCAGGCGCCGAAAAGGTTGTAAGTGCTGTCCCAAGGTTTCCTACTCCATATATACCGTTGACGAAACCGTGGCGTTCTTTCGAATAGTACTTCGGCAGCGATGTTACACCTACAGAGAATATCGCTCCCCCGATCCCAACAAACAAGCCCCCTATTAACAAATCAGAATAGGAATCAGCGATACTGATGAAGTATACCGGTAACAGAAGGAATGCAAAGCTGATAAAGAACAATTTTCGTGCGCCATATTTGTTTGTCCAGTATCCAATCGGGATTCTCAGGATAGAGCCGAGGACGACCGGTATGGCAGTGGCCATCGCAATCTGGTTTGAAGTCAGCTGTATATCCTCTTTGATGAAGGGCATTAATGCCGATAAAATAACCCATACCATAAACCCGGCAACAAGACTAAGTGTCTGGAGAGGCAGTTGCACTTTTTGTGTTCTCATGATTTCCCCTTTCTTGCTTGCAAATATTTTTTTTGCTTTAAATACCGTACAGTTCCCTGGATAAATAGTAAGAAAAATCAAAACTGTTAGATATGATGAACTTCACACCTGCTACTTTGTTCAATAAACTGTCACAGATACTGCTAAACATCCAAAACACCAGTCTTCTTTTATCGATATAATAAACAGAGAGACCGACTTTGTTTCTAAAATGTGAACAAAACCGGCTTAGAATGTGACGAGATTTTGACAATTCCTTAATCAATATTTAGTTAACACTATCTCGGTGTTATTATTGTGCCAATAGAGATTATCCACGGATTTTATATAGAAGAGCAAAATCAAAAAAAAGGGTGATGACCATGCCAAACACAACTAAAGTAACTCATTCAATTGAAATTAAAGAATTACTCCAGTTTGCCGACCGGACGATCCAGGTACCTAAAGGTTCATACCTCTTCCAGGAAGGCATGGAGGCTGAGGAGCTTTATTTGATCCTGGGAGGCAAGGTCCAAATCAGCAAAGTCACCCAGGATGGCCGCGAGCTTGCCTTAAGAATCTGCGGAGAGAACGATATCTGCGGAGAATTGACACTTTTTACTGATGCACCTAAGTACCTCTTAAGTGCGCTTATCCTGGAAGATGCGAAAATTGCTGCAATCAGAAAAGATGTAATTGAAAAGGAAATTTTCCACAATCCGAAACTTGCGTTTGAATTCATGAAGTGGATGAGCGATCATTTCCGCAAAACACAGACTAAATTCCGCGACCTAGTGCTCAACGGTAAAAAAGGAGCATTATTCTCCACCTTGATTCGAATGACGAACAGCTACGGTGTCCATAAAGACACCGGCATTTTGATCGACTTGCCGCTGACAAACCAGGAGCTGGCTAATTTCTGCGGAACTTCACGCGAGAGCACAAACCGCATCTTGAATGACCTAAAGCGAGAAGGAATAATCTCGGTTAAAAAAGGAAAAATCCTTGTACATGATGTAAATTTTTTGCGCCAGGAAATCGGCTGCGAAAATTGCCCAGCAGTATTTTGTTCAATAGATTAACAAGAAGAGCGCAAACGCCTTGTTCAGACCCGACAAATAAAAAAGCGAGTGAATCCCATTTTGGATTCGCTCGCTTTTCTTGTTGAAAGTAATTCTGCCGAGATGGGAGAGCCTTCTTAGCTCTCCTGTTTTTGCTTTCTCAGTGCTTTAGGAATGTACACGCAGAATGGCTCGCTCTCCAAGTAATCACCTGTCATCGCATACGCTCTTGAGCGTGAACCTCCGCATACATGCCTGAACTCGCACACTCCGCATTTTCCCTTGTACTCGTCTGGGTTCCTCAATGACTTGAAGATAGGAGAATCTCTGTAAATTTCACCAAGCGGCTGTTCCCTTACGTTCCCTGCTTTTACAGGCAGCAGCCCGCTTGGGTAAACATCTCCAACGTGCGAAATGAAGACAAAACCATTGCCATCGTTTACACCTTTTGGTGCGCGTCCCAGACCGTCGATTGAGCCGGTTAATCCTTCCTTCGTCAGTGCGGTCAGATAATCGATTTCTTCTGTATGATCCTTTGCTTCACGCATTTTTTGCTGGATGACAACCCGGCGATAATGCTGGGCCGCAGTCGTTTTTATATCGAACTTAACCCTTTTGCTCAAATCATACAGCCACGTGAAAACTTTTTCATGCTCTACCGGAGAAATCATGTCTTTTTCTTGGCCGCGTCCTGTCGGAACAAGGAAGAACACACTCCAAAGAACACAATCCAGGTCTTCAACCATCTTTGCCATTTCATCTAAATACTCAATATTATATCGTGAAATTACAGTATTGATCTGGATCGGAATTTCCAACTCATGCAAATACTTGATTCTTTCCATCGTTAAATCAAAAGAACCTGCCGTACCCCTGAAGTGGTCGTGGACTTCTGCAGTTGGTCCGTCAATGCTGAACGCCCAGCGGGACAGCCCAACTGACTTCGCCTTTTCTATCGCTTCCTTCGTCACATTCGGTGTCGCGCTTGGAGTCATCGAAACACGCACGCCTTTTTTCACCGCATACTCTGCGATATCAAAAACGTCCTCCCTCATCAACGGGTCCCCACCCGTGAACACAAGCATCGGATTATTCATTTCATATATTTGGTCAATCAGCGCTTTCCCTTCTTCAAAGGACAATTCACGCGGATCTCTTCTATATTGTGCTTCCGCACGGCAGTGCAGGCATTTTAATTGGCAGGCTCTGGTAAGTTCCCAAATCACAATGAATGGGTCTTTGTTAAAATCTCTTTCAAACATCATTGGCGCCTCCTTAAGTACTTCTCTATAAAAGAAGTATATAAGTGTTTTCACCATGATTAAGTGAACTAACTCACATAAATAGAGACTGAATTGCCATTTTGTATGACAATTTTGTGACTTGACTCTCAACAATAGAAAAAAGCAGCAGGATGGTTACCTGCTGCTTCTGGATTATATCTTAATTCCCAACGACTTAATCCCTTACGCCTAAAGCAATTTTCGCGTAGCGGGACATCATGTCCTTAGACCAAGGCGGGTTGAAGACGATATTAACTTCTGTATCTTTTACTTCTGGAAGGTCGGCAAGAGCCAATTTAACCTGCTCAACGATCGTACCTGCAAGCGGGCAGCCCATGGACGTCAATGTCATTGTCACTGTCGCAAGTCCTTCTTCGTTCAAATCCACATCATATACAAGCCCTAAATTAACGATATCGACGCCAAGTTCAGGGTCAACGACCATCTCAAGCGCACCCATCATGCTATCTTTTAATTCTTCATCCATCGGTGAACACTCCTTTTTATTGCTGTAACCTATTACTATCATAACAATGATTTGTACCCATTAAAAGCAGAAAGCCATTAGATATGCTTTTCAAACCATTTCGCCGTTGCCTCAACACCAGCATTTGAAACATTGTGTCCGGCATTTTCATCGGTGATGAATTCAAGCATTCCCTCATAGTTTTTCCTGTTTTGCTCGTAAAAATTATATGCAGAATGATATGGTACAACCGGATCTAATTTTCCATGCCAGAATAAAAGCGGACGTTTGTTCAATTTTTCAGGCTGCAGGCTTAAATCATAATGTTTTAACTGATTTAGCAAGCCTGATATTTGTTCCTGGGATAACCCTATCTGAACATTTCTTTTTTCCATTTCGTTCAGCTGCCATAGTGCGAACTCCTCATATGAAGGATTCCCCATCAGGCTGACACCTGATTTTATCCACTCATACTTGGCCAGTGCACCAAGTGTCGTAATTCCGCCCATCGATGTACCGGCAACACCGATTCTCGCTGGATCCACCAGACCTTCCCCAACCAACTCCTGCCTGATCGTCGAAAGCTCCTCAATAGATGTGATGACGATTTCCCAAAAGCGGAAGCTAAGCTCAGCTTCAGACAATCCTTCACCGCGAGTTCCGTGATATTTCGCCTCTGGCATGATGACCCTAAAGCCTTTTTCGGCAAAAAGGTAAGCGTAATGCATATTACGTTCTTTTGTACTCGTAAACCCATGCAGAAAAACAATCAAAGGCATTCTATCTGAAAATTGCTTTTGTTTTACAATATGGAGAACGGGAATATGTTCTATGCGTTTCTTCTCGACTAATATCAATGATTAACCCTCCAAAAGCGAACGGGAGAATAAATTTACCGCTCTTTAAACTATCTAAAATGATTTTTTTACATTTTATATGTAAAATGGTTACCATAGTGGTTATAAGACCAATTAACCATAATCCAATATATGTATTGTAGAACTCTTACGAAAAAAGAGCCAATCATACGCATATCATATTTGAAAGCGTAAGCGCCTTGGTCAGCCCCGACAAGCGGTGGAGGGCTGACCGGTGAAGTCGTTCTTTGACTTCATTGGGCGGACCGAAGCGACTCGAGGGGCTAGGCGCTGGAGCTAGACAGTGATCTTAGTACAAAAAGAAAACATACTTATCTTATTAAGAAAAAAATAGTGTTAAAAAAGGAGTATTTATGGCTGAAAAACATTTAATTGCATTAGATCTTGATGGAACTTTACTTACAGATGATAAAACGATTTCTGAAAAGAACAAGCACGTGATTAAAAAAGCACGGGAAGCAGGCCATGTTGTCATGATTGCTACAGGCAGACCATTCCGTTCCAGCGAGATGTACTACCATGAGCTTGCACTTGATACGCCAATCGTCAACTTCAACGGTGCATTTATCCATCATCCGCTTGATAGCAGCTGGGGAGTACACCATTCTCCGCTTTCAATCGATGTGGCAAAGGATATCGTCGAAGCACTCGATGATTTCAAGTTCTACAATATCATTGCCGAAGTAATCGACGATGTATATGTACATTATCATGATGAAAAATTGATGGACATTTTTAATATGGGAAATCCGAATATCACGACTGGCGATTTAAGAAGATATTTGAAGACATCTCCCACTAGTATGTTGATTCACTCTGATGAAGAGCATGTCCGTAAAATCCGTAACCATCTGTCAGAAGTCCATGCCGAAGTGATCGACCATAGAAGCTGGGCTGCTCCTTTCCATGTCGTCGAAATCGTTAAAAACGGCTTGAATAAAGCAGTTGGCTTAAAGAAAGCATCAGAATACTTCCAAATTCCTGCTGATCGCATCATTGCTTTCGGCGATGAGGATAATGATTTGGAAATGCTCGAATACGCTGGGCGCGGAATCGCGATGGGCAATGCCGTCGACGAAGTGAAAAACATCGCCAACGACATGACATTGACAAACGAAGAAGATGGCATTGGCGTTTATTTGAACGACTTGCTTAATTTGAAAGCTCTATAAAATACACAACTGTCCGATAGGGAAGCTCTATCGGACAGTTTTTCATTGATTCCCCCTGTGTTTGTACGTTAGAAGGGCTCTATCGGACATTTTTCCGTTGATTCCCCCTGCGTTTGCCCGTTAGAAGGGCTCTATCGGACATTTTTCCGTTGATTCCCCCTGCGTTTGCCCGTTAGAAGGGCTCTATCGGACATTTTTCCGTTGATTCCCGCTGCGTTTGTCCGTTAGAAGGGCTGTATCGGACATTTTTTCGTTGATTCCCCCTGCGTTTGTCCGTTAGAAGGGTTCTATCGGACATTTTTTCGATATCTTCCGTCTTTATATCCGATAGCAGACTCTACCGACACCCTCCCCATATTGCTAATCATTGCATGCACATTCCAAAATTGAACTTGCATCAAAACTGATTGTTTTTATGTCAAAAGAGCATACTATAAGCGAAGCGGCGTTATAGCCTGTTTCAAATTCGCTCGTAGATGGAGGGGTAAAACGATGGGTAAAAGCAATAAATCCAAGCGTTTTGTACAGCAAGGGGTAGATACTGTCTCCAAGCATGATAACCGAATCCCTTACCACACCACTTATGCCGAGGCTGAAGCACAAAAGATGGCAAATGTCAGAGAGTCCTCTTTAGGGGGAATTTAAATGGGAAACAGGCTTTTTCAGGAAGCTAGGAAGGCTGTCCAGTTAGCTCAGTCTGCAGAGCCTGCGGAACAGTCTGCAGCCATCAACACAGCTAAAAATGCTCTGTCATCAGCCTATGCCAATACGACAATGGCTGAAAAAGAGCAGCTTCGGTCATTTCAGGACGAGCTGAATTCAATTGAAAGCAAGTAAAAGTAAAAGCTGGCGAGATTCCGCCAGCTTTTGCTTTGTTAGTTATTTGGATTAAATCTTTCGAGCAGAACTGGATACGTATGGATGATTTCACCATCCTTGCTGAGTTCATACAAATTAAGAATGAGAGATCCATTTTGCGGAAGCTTGCTTTCAGGTATGGATACGTCCAGTGTGAAAGGCTTCCATTGCGGATACTTTGCATCAGGGACTACTTCTGTTTCGGCAACCAGCTGGTTATGACCATCTTCAACTGTATAATAAAACTTCCCATTGATTGGCCTGGCTTCACCCTTTATTTTATAAATCCCCTTGCCGCCCTCTGAAACAACACTTTTAAAAACGGGATTCTCCCCAGGAATATACATTGTCTTTGTATCTGTAAGCAGCTTTTTGTCCCCAACCGGCTTGCCGTTGACACTGGTTGCTGTTAATTGTGCAGTGACGGTATATTCCCCTTCTTGGACTCTTTTACCAGCACTGAAGTAGTCCCATTCTTCTACCCATTTCATTTTTTCCTGCGGTTTCAAGGTCAATGTTTCAAAAGCCTGGGCAAAAGACTTTCCTTCTGAATATTGATATACCTTCTGATTATTTCCGTCCTCAACAGTAATTTCGTATTTTTGAGAGGTTGGGAATTCAAACGATAACTCTGTACTTCCCTGGTTTTGCAGGACGATTTCAAACTCAGCTTTCTCAGGACCAGCCACGGGGTCAATGTAAAAACTGTATTCCAGACTTGCTTGTGACTGTTTTTCTTCTCCAATCGCCAGGACAGGTGCCACGGCCATCAGCAGCAAAATGATCAACAAACTGATCTTCCTCATTTACCAAACCTCCACTTCAGTGATTACTCCTTTCGGAAAAAACCGAAAATCCCAGCTGTCTCTACAATATTGGTGAACGCATTAGGATCCACTTCTTTGATAATGTGTTCCAGGTCATATAATTCATACCTTGTCACGACAATGATAAGCATTTCTTTCTGCTCTCCTGAAAAAGCTCCCTTGGCAGGCAGCAGAGTGATGCCGCGCACAAGTTTGTCATGGATGGCCATCTTTAATTCATCCGACTTCTTCGTAACAATCATCGCCGTCAGTTTCTCATGGCGAGTATGGATGGCATCAATTAGCCGTGTGGACACATACAGAGCGACAAGAGTATAAAGAGCGTTTTCCCAGCCGAATACAAAGCCCGCTGTCATTATAATGATGCCATTCAAGGTAAAGAAATATGTACCAACCGGACGATCATTCATTCGTGACAGGATCATTGCAATAATATCCATTCCTCCTGTGGAAGCCCCCCATTTCAAGGTCAGCCCAACGCCTAATGCGGCAATGACTCCCCCAAAAACGGCATTCAGCAGAATATCACTCGATACTTCTTTTACCGGTATGATTTCAAGAAAGAATGATGAAAGCAGAACGGAGATAAAACTATAGAGTGTGAATGATTTCCCAACTTTCATCCAGCCAAGGATTGTCACCGGAATATTCAATAGCAGCAGAAGAATCCCTGTAGAAATATTAAATGGCGCAAATTCACCAAGTATGCTCGAAACGAGCTGTGCGATTCCGGTAAAGCCGCTGGCATATACATTTGCAGGTATTAAAAAGAAGTTCAGCGACAAAGCATTCAAGAATGCACCGATCACCACGATGATGATTTTTTTTGTTTCCAACCAGACCATGTAAATCCCCCTTATTCTTTTCTATTCTTCCTGTACCCCTATTTTGCCGAAAATCACTATAATTAATTGTCTTTTTCCCATATTCCCTATAAACTATTACATATATAGGTTGAAAGCAGGTGAATGTAATGTCAGTAAAAATCATGGCTGATAGTGCATGTGATTTGCCATTGAGTTTTTATGAAGAAAATGATGCGATATTGTTCCCATTGAAGGTCCAAATTAATGGCAATGACTATGAGGACCTACGAACAATCCAGCCCAAAGAAGTGTACGATCAAATCCGCGCTGGCAACCTTCCAAAAACCTCACAGGTCTCTCCTGCTGGTTTTAAAGAAGTTTTCACGGAATTGGCCGAGAATAAGCAGGATGGAATATACATAGCTTTCTCTTCACAGTTATCAGGAACATATCAGACAGCTGTCATGATTGCCGAGCAAGTCAAGGAAGAATACCCTGACTTCAACTTGTCGATCATCGATACGAAATGTGCTTCCCTTGGATATGGACTAGTTGTTATCGAAGCAGCACGGATGGCGAAGGTGAATTTTTCAAAAGAAGAAATCGTTGAAGCTGTCCAATTCCACAGCCAGCATATGGAGCATCTATTCACTGTAGATGACCTTGATCACCTTGCTAAGGGTGGACGCGTTTCAAAAGCTTCTGCATTCGTAGGCGGCCTGTTGAATATCAAGCCGCTGCTTAATGTCGAGGATGGGAAATTAGTTCCAATTGAAAAAATCCGCGGAAAGAAAAAGCTTCTTCGCAGAATTATTGAAGTTATGAAGGAACGAGGCGAGGCTTTTGAAAATCAGGTTGTCGGCATCAGCCATGCAGATGATTTTGAGACGGCCACTGAAATGAAGAATATGATCCTTGAAGAGCTTCATGCAAAAGATGTTTTCATCACTTCGATTGGTGCAGCTGTAGGCTCCCATACCGGACCTGGTACAATTGCAATTTTCTTCTTAAATAAACTGCCATCTTAATTTACATACTCCTTTCAGGTTTTAGGGAAAATAAAATGTACCTAACCTGAAAGGAGTTTTTTATATGCCACATACATCTGATAACGATAAAAAAGCAAAGGACAACAATGCCCTTCGCCATGAAAAAAATATGATGCGCGAAAAGAACCGCAAAGCAGGCAAGAATCAATATTCGAAGAAAACAGATCATCTATAAGAAAAGCGCAAGCGCCTTGTTCAGCCCCGACAAGCGCTGGAGGGCCTGACAGTGAAGTCGCTCTTTGACTTCATTGGCAGGGCCGAAACGTCTCGAGGGGCTAGGTGCTCGCGCTAGACACTAATCTAAGTGAAAAATTTATACTTTCTTATACAGTAAAAAAATAGAGCCAACCGGCTCTATTTTTCTTTTTTATATGTCCAGTTATTTTCCTGATAGATCTTTCCTTCCTTCATGAGCCTTCCCATTGCCCGCTTGAAGGAGCCTTTGCTCATGCCGAAACGTTCCTGAATGTCCTCCGCCATGCTCTTGTCATGGTAAGGCATTGCGCCATTACGGAGCTCTAGGTATTCCATAATCTTTTCGGCATCTTCATCCAGTGCTTCCTGCTTGCGCGGCAAAAGCGAGATATTGACCGAACCATCCGGTTTTACGTCGATGATCCTTCCCTCTACTTTCTGGCCAATACGAGGCTCAGTCCGGCGCTGCGATTCGTGGATGAAGCCTTTAAAGCCTTCAGCAGTAATCATCCAGCTTCCTACCCTTGCCGTCCGGTAAATATAGCCATGGACATTCTTGTTAAAATCACTTCTCGTAGCCTTGACGGAGATTTCCTGAATGACAGGGTCAGTTGCCATTCGTGCATAAATCATATTGTTCCGATTTACTCGTAGCGTGATATAAAGCAAGTCCCCTTCTTGTGGCCAAACTGATTTTACGACCGGCAAGTCTTCCTCACCTAACAAAACATCCTTACTGATACCGATATCAAGGAATATGCCGATACCTTCCTTAACATCAACGACAGGTACCCACTCATAGTGGCCTACCTGGACTTTCGGTATAGTTGTTGTCGCTGCAAGCCTTCCTCTTGATTCAACAAATAGAAAAACCTCTACCTTATCTCCTTCTTCAAATGTCATGTCCGTATCATTGGAATGGAGCAGCACATCCTCTTCTCCGTCCGTTAAAAAGTAGCCGAAATCAACAATTCTTGCTACGGTCAGCTCCAAAGTCTGACCTGTATATTCGCTCAAGGACATAAAATCCCTCCTGCCTTGTTATTAACATCTTACCCAAAGAGCTAAAGCTCTAAATTACGTAAAGTTGTTTGAACTGCTATATTTTACTATAATGAAAGCAAAAGCGAAAGCGCCTTTGACAGTTCTTTGTCTTCTGGCGCAGCAAAATTTCTCTTAATCCGGAGGTTAGCCATGTCTAAAGAGAGCTCATTTGATATTGTATCCAAAGTTGAAATGTCTGAAGTCACAAATGCAATCAGCATTGCAATGAAAGAAATCCAGAACCGTTACGATTTTAAGGGCAGCAAAAGTGATATTTCACTTGATAAAGAAGAACTTGTCCTGATTTCCGATGATGAATTTAAGCTTGACCAGTTGAAGGATGTTCTATTCAGCAAAATGATCAAACGCGGCATTCCAATAAAGAATTTGGACTACGGGAAAGTCGAACGTGCATCAGGTGGTACGGTTCGGCAAAAAGCCAAGCTCGTACAAGGAATCGATAAAGAAAACGCCAAGAAGATTAATACACTTATAAAGAACAGCGGCTTGAAGGTCAAGAGCCAGGTTCAGGATGACCAAGTTCGTGTCACAGGCAAAAACCGTGATGATCTTCAAAAAATCATTGCTGCAGTAAAAGAAGCAGATCTTACAGTAGATGTGCAATTCGTGAATTATCGTTAAAAAAGAGCTAAAACTAATATAATAATGTTGGGTAAAAGCGGACTATGAGAGCATGGTCCGCTTTTGTTTTATCAAAATTCATGAATGGTTCACAAACCGCCTACGGTATTATCCTATTTACACGTTACAATTAATGTATTGATCTTAGATGTGACATTAGTTAGTAAAGGATACTTGTTTTGATAAAACATTCACAAATCCTTCACAAAGTACTATTGGATTTCCCCTATTTTCACGTTAATATACCAGTAGGGGTATAAAACACATAAATTTCTCAACCGAAAGGATGACAATACAATGGGTAAAAAAATCGTAATCGTTGGCGGCGTAGCAGGTGGCGCAACTACAGCAACTAAGCTTAGAAGACTTGATGAACAAGCTGAGATCGTTCTTTTTGAAAGAGGAGAATTCATTTCTTTCGCTAACTGCGGACTGCCTTATCATATCAGTGGTGTTATCGAAGATCGTAAAAAGTTACTTCTTCAAACTGTTGAAGGCATGAATGCACGTTACAACCTGGATATTCGCAATTTCTCTGAAGTGACTGCAATCAACCGTGAACAGAAAACCGTTTCTATCAAACATGTTCAAACTGGTGAAGAATACACAGAAAGCTATGACGTACTAGTGTTATCACCAGGAGCGAAACCAATCGTTCCTCCAATTGAAGGTTTGAAGAGCGCAAATGTATTTACACTAAGAAATATTCCGGATATGGATAAAATAAAAGCATACCTTGAAGACAATAAACCAAATAGTGCAGTGGTAATCGGCGGAGGCTTTATTGGCCTGGAAATGACAGAAAACCTTGTCCATGCTGGAGTCAATGTAACTCTAGTAGAGAAATTGCCACAGGTAATGGGGCCGGTTGATCCAGAAATGGCAGCAATCGTTGAAGAAGAGTTGAGAAAGAATGGCGTTGAGCTGATTCTCGGTGACGGTATCACTGACGTTCAAGAAAACGGCACAAAAGTTGTTCTTGAAAGCGGCAAGGTCCTTGATTCAGAATTGATCATTCTGTCAATCGGTGTTCGCCCAGAAAACAAGCTTGCAGCTGACTCTGGCCTTGTGCTTGGAGAACGCGGCGGCATCAAGGTAAATGAATACCTGCAGACATCTGATGAATCAATTTATGCAATGGGTGACGCCATCGAGGTTACTGACTATATCAATGGTCAGCCTACCATGATTCCGCTAGCATGGCCTGCAAACCGCCAGGCGCACATTGTCGGACACCATATCAATGGACGTAACATTGCATATCCAGGTACATTGGGTACTTCTATCGTTAAAGTATTCGAGTTGACTGCTGCAACGACTGGTAACAGTGAAAAGCTATTGCGCAGACTGGGCATTCCATATGAAGTCGTTCATATTCATCCGCTATCTCATGCTGGTTACTATCCTGGCGCAGAGCAAATCTCTCTTAAAGTCATTTTCGACAGAGAGACTGGCAAGATCTTTGGTGCCCAGGCAGTCGGAAAAGATGGAGTTGACAAGCGCATTGACGTCATCGCAACTGCGATTAAAGGCGGATTGAGCGTCTATGACCTTCAAGAGCTTGAACTTGCATACGCACCACCATTCTCTTCTGCAAAAGACCCAGTGAACATGGCTGGTTATGTAGCTTCCAATATTGTTGACGGTACGATTGAAACTGTCCAGCACTATGAAGTTGACGAATTGCTCCAGGACGGCGCATTCATGATTGACGTCCGTACCGAGAAAGAGCATGCAGATGGCAAAATCGAAGGCTCAAAGAATATTCCGCTTGATGACCTGCGCAATCGTCTGGATGAGTTTCCAAAAGATGAAACAATCCTGATCACTTGCCAAGTCGGTTTGAGAGGTTACCTAGCTTCCCGAATCCTTCAGCAAAACGGCTTCAAAGTCAAGAATCTGACTGGCGGTTACAAGACTTATTCAATCTTTAAAAATAAACTACAATAGTTTAAATGAAGCGGCTTTCAAATATAAGGGGCCGCTTTTTTTGTTTGTGTCGACTTCTGCATTTTCCCTTTTTTCGCTTCTCTACACTTTTTGGGGTAATGCAGAGCTTCTGCTTTTACCCTTTTTCGCTTCTCTGCACTTTTTGGGGTAATGCAGAGCATCTGCTTTTACCCTTTTTCGCTTCTCTACACTTTTTGGGGTAATGCAAAGCTTCTGCTTTTACCCTTTTTCGCTTCTCTGCACTTTTTGGGGTAATGCAAAGCTCCTACTTTTCCCCTTTTTGGTTTCTCAACTCTTTTTGGGGCAATGCAAAGCTCCTGCTTTTACCCTTTTTGGTTTCTCAACTCTTTTTGGGGCAATGCAAAGCTCTTGCTTTTCCCCTTTTTGGTTTCTCAACTCTTTTTGGGGCAATGCAAAGCTCCTGCTTTTACCCTTTTTCGCTTCCTACCAACTTTTCGGGCAATGCAGGTGTTCTGTTTTATCGTTTTCAGCGCCCCGGTCAATGCACTCCCATGATTAAAAGAAGGAATTTCCATGTTTTTAATCTGGTTTTTTAAGGAATTTAATAAATGTTGATTTATATTAAAGGAGTGAATTGTTCTATGTCTAATGAAAATAAAAAACAGGGCTTTCCGCCCCAGCACCAAGACCATCAGCCTGGTACTGAGCCGGAAATGAACCCTGAGCCGAAGTCAGTGGATGATAATTATAAGGGATCAGGAAAACTGGATGGCAAAGTGGCCTTGATTACTGGAGGCGACAGCGGTATCGGCAAATCGGTTGCCATCTATTATGCGAAAGAAGGCGCAGATGTAGCGATTGTCTATCTAGAGGAAAGCAATGATGCGCAAACAACAAAGGAGCTCGTTGAAGCTGAAGGCCGGAAATGCCTGCTGCTTGCTGGTGATATCGGCAGTGAGCATTTCTGTGAGGAAGTGACGAAGAAAACTCTTGATGAGTTCGGGAAAATTGATATTCTGGTCAATAACGCAGCTGAGCAGCATCCGCAAAAAAGCTTGCTCGATATCTCTGCGGATCAGCTGGAGAAGACGTTCCGCACGAATGTATTTTCCATCTTCCATCTTACAAAGGCTGTCCTTCCACACTTAAAGAAAGGCAGCACCATCATTAATACTTCTTCTATAACTGCATATAAAGGTCATGAGAAGCTGCTTGACTACTCATCGACAAAAGGGGCTATTGTTTCGTTTACACGTTCTCTTGCCATGTCCCTTGCGTCACAGGGCATTCGAGTCAACAGCGTCGCTCCTGGTCCGATTTGGACTCCGCTCATTCCTTCCACCTTCACTGCTGAAGAAGTAGCGAAATTCGGAACGAACGCGCCGATGGGACGAGCCGGGCAACCATATGAGCTGGCACCCGCATACGTCTATCTTGCTAGCGACGACTCCACTTATGTGAGCGGACAGACAATACACGTAAATGGTGGCACTATCGTGAATGGCTAAAACAAAAAAACTGCACCTCCATTCCAGCATGGAGGTGCAGTTCTTTAGTTACACTAATACTTCTTTGTAATCCTTAGGATGACCACAGGAATATCGAGTGACAATTTTAAACGGTACGATGATCCGTTTAATTGGCTCCTTAGGATTCTCAATAATTTGAATCAAACTTTTCGCAGCCTGGTATCCCAGGTCGAAAATGTTAATATCTACAGAAGTTAAAGGCGGTCTGGCCATCTCGGCTATCAGTACATTGTTAAAGCTGACGATGGAAACATCTTGTGGCACGGCAATTCCCATTTCATCCAGCTTATTCAACACTCCTAGTGCCATCAGGTCATCGGCAACTACCATTGCGGTAGGTGGCTGATCCAAGGAAAGCAATACCTCAACAGCATCCTGGCCGCTTTCGCGGAGGAATTCATCATTTACAATGTACTTATCTTCAAGATGGATTCCAGAGTTTCTCAGAGCTTTTTCATAGCCAAGCAGACGTTCAACCGTCACGACTAAATCAAGATTTCCTCCAATGAAAGCAATCCGGTCATGACCAAGCTGGATAAGATGCTCGGTTACTTCTTTGCCCGCTTTAAAATTATCATTATCGACATAACTGGTATTTTCATCATCTTTAAAAGGTTTGCCTATCACGACAAACGGAAATTTTCTTTCCTTCAAATAAGCAATGACCCTGTCTTCCACCTTTGAATATAAAAGAACTACACCATCTACTCTTCCGCCCTGAACCATTGCGACCACACCATCGAAGATTTCATCCTCTGTTTTTCCAGTCGTCATGTGAAGAGCGTATTGCTTTGAATGCGCACCTTCGCTCAAACCTGTCAAGACAGTAGGAAAGAACGGGTTCTGGAAGACGACATCAGTAGAGCTCGGCATTACCAGGCCGATTGCCCGGGTGGATTGGCTAGCTAGGCTTCTGGCGATGAAGTTTGGGTGATACCCAAGCTGGTCCATAACCTCCCTGACTCTCTCTTTCGTTTTTTCGCTGATCCTCGGACTATTGGCGATTACACGCGAGACAGTTGAAGGCGCGACGTTAGCTACCTTCGCAACATCTTTAATTGTGACAGCCATAAAGTTCCCCTCCCTTTTGCCAGAAAAAATCCTTATCTCTATTATAAATGATTTGTCCCGTATTTTTGCTTATTTTTTCGAGTCTCCATTAAACAACAATGAAGGCAGGTTTTGGTCTTGCTCTCATTATTCCTTGCTTCGCTTCCTTCTCTTGAAAAGGAGGAAAATGAAGCCGAAGAACGCTGCGTATACAGCACCCATTGTCGCTATATAAGGAATATTCAATCCTGTTTTTTCGGCTAGCACATAAATCTCTGCTTTTTCACGTTCCAATGCAAGGTTATACTCTCCATCCTTGCTTCTGACAAGGTCATCTGCAAGCAAGCCTCTCAACTCTTTATCATCTTCCAGCTGATCTGCTGTCAGTGTGACATTCTGGGTATTTGAGGTGTTATTAATTGCAATGACGGAAGTTTCGTTTTCATAGGTTCTCTTGAAAACGGCCATGCCCTTCTTTTCATAAAGGACTTCCAAATCACCTCTCCTTAATGAAGGAAGGTCATTGCGCAGCTCACCAATTTTCGTGATGTAATCAATTAATTCTTTATCAGCCCTGAAGCTCATCTGTCTGCGGTTATCCGGATCTTCACCGCCGTCAAGGGCGATTTCACTTCCATAATAGACAATCGGAATTCCCGGTGCAGTATACATATAAGTCAGCGCCATCTTCCATCTCGTTCCTGGATGATGCCTGTTCTGGACGGCTTTCCTTGTAAACCTGACCATATCATGGTTGTCGATAAAATTCCCCATCAACTCAGGATTTTCGTATATCGCTTTATTTCTTTTCGCAGTTGTTAAAAGCCAGTCCAAAGTTTGATCTGGTTTTTCGAATGCAGTGCGCAGCTGCTCATTCAATGGGAAATCAACAAAACCATCGATGCCTGCTTTATCATATTCAGCAATATAATTTGGATCTTCAGACCATACTTCACCAATCAGGTAAAAATCATCTTTGACACTTTTCACTTCTTTTGAAAAATCTTCCCAGAATTCAACAGGTACGTGGCGGACAGTATCGAGTCTATAACCGTCGATATCTGTTTCTTCAATCCACCACTTAGCGGCTTCCAATAGATATTTCCTGGTATCCGGATTTTCCTGAGCTAAATCGGGAAGCCCGTAAAGCCAGTTATTCTCCAGCTGATCCTGGTCATCCCAGTCAATGATATCCTGTTTTTCATGGAACCAGTCTTTCTTGGCCGGATCATTTACCCATTCGTGTTCTGGAGCAACATGGTTGACGACGAAATCAAGAATGATTTTAATATCGCGATCATGCGCTTCTTTTACCAGCTCTTTGAATTTGTCAACGCTTCCAAAGTGCTCTTCTGTATTATAGAAGTCCTTGATCCAATATCCATGGTACCCCTTGTCGACATTATCGAACACCGGCGTAAGCCAGATTGCGGTAAAACCCATTTCCTTTAGGTAATCCAGCTGGTCGATGACACCCTGGAAGTCGCCTCCATGATAGGCTTTAGGATCATTTGCGTCCACATCGAAATCATTGCTATTGTCACCGTTGTTAAAACGGTCAACCATTAAAAAATAGATTGTTTCATCCTGCCATTTGCGTTCTTCATTTTCAACGGCACCTGCCGGGAGGGCGCTAAAAAGAAGAAACGGAATCAAGATGAAGATGATCATTTTTTTCATCTCCGGTCCTCCTCATAATTTAAGCAAAGGCCAAATATGGCCTTTGCTTAAAATGTTTCTGCCCTAATAGATTATCCTTTTGTTCCTCCTGCCGTCAAACCAGAAACAAAGTATTTCTGGAATGACAGGAACAGGATCGCAATCGGTACCGCGATCAATACTGCACCAGCCGCGAAAGTCGTGAACTCTGCACCGAACTGTTTGGCTACCATATCATACAGACCAACAGCAAGTGTGTATTTTTCTTCGGTTCTTAAAAGGATTCTTGCAAGGATGAAATCCCCGAATGGAGCAATGAACGCGAACAATGCTACAACCGCGATGATTGGTGTCGCAAGCGGCATGACGATCTGGAAGAAAATCCTCAAGTGCCCGGCACCATCCATTTTAGCTGATTCATCAAGTTCTTTCGGAATCGTATCAAGATATCCCTTCATCAACCAAGTATTCATCGGGATTGCGCCCCCAACGTATACAAGGATCAAACCTAAGTGAGTGTCAAGAAGGCCAGTCAATAGAGCAAGGATGAAAATCGCGATCAGGGCTGCAAAGTTTGGAATCATCTGCAGGATCAGGAATGTCATCAAGCTGTTTTTACGGCCGATAAAACGGTAACGTGAAAATGAATAAGCTGTAAGGCTGACTAGGATGACTGTGAACACCATTGTCAGCACACTTACCTTCAGTGAATTCCAGTACCAGTATAAGTACGCGCTCTGGCTAGTATCGAAAAGCTCCTTATAGTGAGCAAGCGTAGCATTTTCCGGAATGATGCTTGAACCGGACAAGCTTTGCCCCGGGTTGAAAGATGAACCGACAATCCAGAGGAGCGGGTAGATAATGATCGCAAACATAGATAAAATCACAAGATACGTTAATGTCAGTCTGAGGTATTTCTGTCGTTTGATACTCATATTACATCATATCCTCTTCTTGGAATGATTTCGTTCTCTTGAACTGCCATAAAGCTACTCCGATAACGATCAATGAAAGCAGCATTGTGATGGCAGCAGCTTTGGAATATTGTGCAGATGTCATCGTGAGGCTGTAAATCCACGAAATCAGGATATCTGTTCCGCCGGCATTAGCGCCAGGCACAGCAGGTCCGCCGCCATTAAAGAGATAAATAATATTAAAGTTATTGAAGTTGAACGTGTATTGCGTAATCAGGATTGGCGCTGTAGCGAAAAGCACCAGCGGCAATGTGATGTTCTTGAACTTCTGGAAGTTTGTCGCACCGTCAACCGTCGCCGCTTCGTACAATTCTTCTGGAATGGATTGAAGGACACCTGTTACCATTGCGAAAATGAACGGGAATCCAAGCCATGTTTGAATCATGATCAGCGCGATTTTCGTATACATTGCCTCTGTCATCCATGGAATAGGATCGATTCCAAAGAAGCCAAGGATGTCACGGTTGATTGCACCGAATGATTCGTTGAACATACCGGCAAATACAAGGATTGATACGAATGCAGGTACAGCCCAAGGAAGAATGAATACTGTACGGATGATTGCCTTTCCTTTAACATCCTTCTGGTTGACAAGAATCGCCAGGAACATTCCCAATGCAACCTGGAAAGTAGTTGCGACAAATGTCCAGATGATTGTCCATGATAGTACGGAGAAGAATGTCTGACGCCAAGATTCTAATTGGAATAAATCAAAGAAGTTTTTCAGTCCGACCCAGTCAACCAATTTTGCAGGCGGTGAATGGTATAGGTCATAGTTAGTGAATGCTAGTAAAACTACGAATAGAATTGGGAATACAACAACAAAAATCAATAGCAGGAATCCAGGTGACATGATCAAATATGGGAATCCATTGTCAATTAAATTGTTGTATTGCTCTTTAACAGTACTAAGACGCTCTCCCATGTCTCTTTTTAAGCCAGTCTTATATGCATCATTTAAGTTGAATAGATAGAAACCGATTCCAAAGATCAGGACAATCAGTGCCAGGATCCCTTCAACCATCAAGAAGATGGAATGGTCACGTGGCGTCTGCTCTCCAAGTGTGAACAGGCCCCATAAACCCATGTTGAGCAGGTCTGCGAACACTCCGAAGAATGCACCGGTCAAAATTAAGAATGCGATCCCTTTTAAATATTGTTTGTTGTATAGCTGTCCTAGCCCTGGAATAATCGAAAGGGCTGTTGCTATTCTGCGGTGGTTGGTTTGATAGGACTTCTCTTTCATCCTATATTCCCCTTTCTCTGTCTATGTTTTTTTAAGGCTTCTCATCGTGTAACCCGCTTTTCTTGCTTCCTGTGAACCAGTCTCGATCAAACATTTCTTTTAAAAGAGAGTGGAATCAGCAATGGAAAAACTGCAATTCTTGCGAAGAAACCTAGGTAAAAGCATCAGATGCTTTATGAGAACGAATACATTGTTATCATACAGAAGGCACTCTCTTTCTGTATTATCCCGAAAACTCTTGTTTTCACTCTCATGAAGCACCTGATCAACTTATCTCTATTCTAGCGCAACCGTTTGCTCAATGAAAGACTTTTTTACTGCGTTTTTCGTAAACTTTGTGACTTTTCACGTACCGCTTAGGAAGACACAGAAAATGGAATATACTACTTGAAAATATAACAGTACCCCCCATGGGAGGTACTGCTATATCTATTGGTACTATTATTTTGAGTGGTTTTGCTCAATGTTTTGCTGAATTTGTTTTACAGCTGAATCAAGAGCAGCTTTCGGTTCTGCTTTGCCAGTTACAACTGTTTGCAATGCACTTGCCATTGGTGACCAAACTTCGCCCATTTCTGGGATGTTTGGCATTGGAACTGCGTCTTGAGTCTGTAGTGCAACTGCTTTAGCGCCTTCGTTCTCAGCGATTGCCGGATCGTCAACAAGTGCTACGTTTGTTGGAACTTCAGCAGTTTGCTCGAAACGGTACTTCGCGTTTTCGTCATTTGTGATGTACTCAAGGAACTTAACAGCCCAATCTTGGTTCTTAGAATAAGAAGAAACGTGCCATCCTTTAACACCCATGAAAGTCTTCATTGGAGTGCCATCAGCGAATTTAGGGAATGGAGCTACACCAAAGTCGATGCCAGCATCTTTCATTCCGCCGAATGCCCATGGTCCATTCATAACAGAAGCAACTTTACCTTCGTTGAAAAGTCCGTCCATAGCAGATCCGCCGTTTTCGCCGATGATTCCGTTAGGGAATAATTTTTCAGCATACCATTTCTGGATGTACTCAGTACCTTTTACAGCACCTTCATTGTTCAATCCAAGATCTTTTGGATCTAGAGCGCCGTCTTTTTCACCGAATACATATCCGCCGTTGCCGCCGATTGGAGCGTGTGCGAAGTAGAAGTTATCCCAAAGTGCGAGGAAACCGTACTTGCCGTCTGTAGTATTAGCTTTTGCAAATTCGTAAAGGTCTTCCATTGTAGCAGGAACTTCAGTCATAAGAGCTTTATTGTAGATGAATACTGGAGTTTCAGCAGACTTTGGAAGTCCGTATAATTTACCGTCGAAAGTTTGTGCTGAGATTGAAGATTCAGAGAAAGTGCTCTTCACATCGTCGCTTACATTTAGTTCAGCAATGTGTCCTTGAACTGCAAGCTCACCGATTTGGTCATGTGGAAGAGTGATGATGTCCGGGCCAGTACCAGCAGGTCCGTCAAGACGTAATTGTTCTTTCATTTTTGTAGCCATTTCTACTTCTTTGAACTCGATTTTAACACCGTGTTCTTTTTCGAAATCTGCTGCTACTTTTTCTAGCCAGCCAGACTTATCTTTGTCTTCCCAAACTACTAGCTTCTCTGGTTTAGAAGCGTCTTCTGTTTTCTCGCCGTTGTCTTTTGAACCTGTGTTTTCTTCTTCTTTAGGTCCACAAGCTGCAAGTGCGCCGATCATTAAGACCAGCATCATGAAAATCGACAATGCCTTTTTCATGTGTATACCCCTCCTAAAAATGTGTTGTAACTAATTATTGCGCAGAACGTTATCTATCTGTGCAAACGTTTGTAATACTGTTTGCAAGTCTATGAAAACGATTGCACAACCTAACTCTTATTATAAAGACTAAAATTCTTTTGACAACTAGTTTTTTAAAAAATTTTTTAAAGCCGGATGAAATCGTTAAAGTTTTGTGAATCAGCTTTTTAATAATTGACATTTCAAAATGAGTGTTCTACCCTTGTTTTAATCTTGATGTATTGGAGCTCTTTCCGTTAAAATTTCACCAGGAAGAGCAATGACAATTCTACTCTATGTTTTAAATCACCACCTTATAAACGAAAGGAATGATCCCCCCTTGTTAAAAGAAGCGATTTACCACCGTCCTAAAGACAATTATGCATACGCTTGCACTAATGAAGAACTACATATTCGCATTCGCACTAAAAAAGACGATATGAAAGATGTTTCCCTTTTAAATGGCGATCCATATGACTGGCAAGATGGAAAATGGAATACAAATACCGTTCCAATGATCAAAAGTGGATCTGACCAGCTATTCGATTACTGGTTTGTCGCTATAAAACCTCCTTTCCGCAGGATGCGTTATGGATTTATTTTAAATGATGGCAACGAAACAGCTTGTTTGACTGAAAAAGGGTTTTACGATGAACCACCTACAGATGATACAGGTTATTATTTTGCCTTCCCTTACCTCAACAATATCGATGTGTTCCGTGCTCCATCATGGGTGAAAGATACAGTCTGGTATCAGATTTTCCCTGAACGCTTTGGCAATGGAGATCCATCAAATGATCCAGAAGGCGCTTTGCCATGGGGCAGTGCTCCTCCTGAGAGGGATAATTTCTTTGGCGGCGACCTGCAAGGTGTAATCAATAATATTGATTATTTGGCCAAGCTTGGCATCACCGGTATTTATTTTACGCCTATATTCAAAGCCTATTCTAACCATAAATACGATACGATTGATTATATGGAAATCGACCCGCAATTTGGGGATAAAGAAACGCTGAAGAAGCTGGTACAGATTTGTCATGAACATGGCATCAAGGTCATGCTCGATGCTGTCTTCAATCACAGCGGGTTCTATTTCCCTCAGTTCCAGGATGTACTGGAAAAGGGTGCAGAGTCTCCTTATAAGGACTGGTTCCACACTGATGAATTTCCGCTAGTAATGGAGCCAAGGCCGAATTATGATACTTTCGCTTTTGAAAAATCAATGCCGAAGCTTGATACAGAAAATCCTGAGGTCATTGAGTATCTGCTTGAAGTAGGCCGTTACTGGGTCCGCGAGTTTGATATCGACGGCTGGAGACTTGATGTCGCCAATGAAGTCGACCACTCTTTCTGGAGAAAATTCCGTACGGAAGTGAAAACAATCAAGCCTGATCTCTATATTCTCGGTGAAATCTGGCACGATTCAATGCCATGGCTGCGCGGCGACCAGTTTGATGCTGTCATGAACTATCCATTTACGACAAACATCCTGAACCTGTTTGCGCGTGGAACCATTTCAGTAAAAGAATTCATCGAGAACATGACGACAGTCAATCATATGTATCCGAAAAACGTCAACGAGGTTGCTTTCAACTTGATCGGCAGCCATGACACACCAAGAATCTTGACTGAGTGTGGCGGTGACGAGGATAAACTTAAACAAATCTTCACTGTATTGCTTTCTTACATCGGTACACCATGTATTTATTATGGAGATGAAATCGGCATGAGCGGTCCACAAGATCCAGGATGCCGCGAATGTATGAAGTGGAATGAAGAAGATCAGAATCTGGATATGTTCAATCACGTCCAAAAGATGATTCAGCTTCGTAAGGACTATCCGCTTCTGGCAAATGAAGGTGAACTTCACTTCATCCCATCTGACTACCATGAAAGCTGCTTCGCCTATACTAAATCCAACGGTGAAACAACCATTATGGTAGTCGTGAACATGAGCGATGAAGAAGCAAGCTATCCTCTGCCGTTTAACTTAAAAGGCAGAAAAATCACCAATATCTATACTGGCGAAGAATACGCAGCTGAAAGTGATGATCTCACAGCGAAAATTGCTGCAAATGGATTTGCACTATTCGAATTTTAAATTAGCAACCCCTTTTCCTATTCGGGAAAGGGGTTTGCTCTTTGTTCTGTTCGTGGACCTACACTATTAATGACATTTTATCCTTATCGCGGAATACTTTCTCCATTCCGCGGAATAATCGCTTATGGCTTCTTTTTACACAAAGGAAGATTGATCATAACCGAATAAATTTGTTAAAACTCAACTTTTTAGGAACGAATTTTTAAAATCCAAGAACATTTCCAATTATTTTTTCGTAAAACGAATCTTTTTCACTTCAAATTCCTCTTATTGTCTGTATAATTAAGGAATTACAACTTGG
The DNA here is from genome assembly GCF_018613155.1 of Bacillus sp. ISL-55. GTDB lineage: Bacteria > Bacillota > Bacilli > Bacillales > Cytobacillaceae > Mesobacillus. The sequence goes on from NZ_JAGGQU010000031.1 coordinate 81,034, forward strand.
AGATGTAAAACATGAAGAATAAAACTGCTAAACTATCACTCTTTGCCATTACATGGCCTCTTTTTATTGAAATTCTGCTTTATATGCTGATGGGAAATGCGGATACGCTGATGCTTTCCCAGTATTCGGATAATTCTGTGGCTGCTGTCGGTGTTTCCAACCAAATCCTGTCCATGGTCATCGTTATGTTCGGCTTTATCGCAACTGGTACCGCAATTCTTGTTGCCCAGAACCTTGGTGCCAAAATGGATGAGGATGCCCGAGAGGTTTCAGCTGTCTCTATTGGTGCAAACCTTGTATTCGGCTTGATTCTGAGCGCAGCCGTTTTCATTTTCAGCGAGCAATTGCTCAGATTGATGGACCTTCCGCCTGAGCTTTTTGAGGAAGCCAACTCCTATCTGAAAATTGTCGGCGGATTTTCGTTTATTCAATCTTTGATCATGACCGTCAGCAGCATCATCCGCAGCTATGGATTTACCCGTGATATCATGTATGTCACTATCGGGATGAATGTGCTGAATGTCATCGGCAACTATTTGTTCATCTTCGGGCCATTCGGCTTCCCTGTCCTGGGTGTAGAAGGTGTGGCGATTTCCACTACTGTCAGCCGGATCCTCGGATTGTTGGCTGCCATTTATGTCATGACCAAGCGAGTCCCTGGATCATTGCCATTAACGATGCTTTTCAGTTTTCCAAAAAAACATTTGAAAAACCTGCTTAACATCGGGATTCCTTCTGCGGGGGAACACTTGAGCTACAATAGTTCCCAGATGGTGATCACGTACTTTATCGCGACCCTTGGAACACAGGCATTGACGGCAAAAGTTTATACCCAAAACGTCATGATGTTCATCTTCCTATTCAGCATCGCCATCAGCCAGGGCACACAGATTCTGATTGGGCACATGGTGGGGGCAAAGGAAATTGAAAATGCATATAAGCGTGCACTAAAAAGCTTGAAGCTGGCGATTATCATTTCCATTGCTGCCGCTTTGATCGTTTCCTTCTTTTCAAAAAACCTGCTGGGAATTTTCACTGATAATATGAGTATCATCGAACTAGGCACCACATTGATTTTGCTCACAATCATCCTTGAACCCGGCAGATCTTTTAACCTGGTACTGATTAGTTCACTCAGGGCTGCGGGTGACGTGCAGTTCCCGGTTTATATGGGAATCCTGTCGATGTGGGGTGTCAGCGTTACCTTATCTTACTTCCTGGGAATATATCTCGGTATGGGGCTGGTTGGGATATGGATCGCATTCATTGCTGATGAGTGGCTCCGCGGATTGCTCATGCTGTGGCGCTGGAAATCCAGAGTGTGGGTGAAAAAGTCGTTTGTTCCAGCAAAATAGATAGAAATACGCTGATTTAATACCAAAAAGTGTTCGAGTAGAATCCAAACGTTCTTGCTTATAGAAAATAGGATGAATAGGACAATAGTTTTCCGGGTTTTAAATCGAAATCCAAAATTTTATAGCGATATTTTCAGTTTTATAGCGAAAATTTCTCTTTTATAGCGAAAATCTAATTTTTATAGCGAAATTACTACTTTTATAGCGAAAATCGAATTATTATAGCGAATTCCAGTTCAGCATAGAATAAGCAAGCCCGTTCATCTACGGGCTTGCTTTTTTAGTCTGCAATATTAATATTGTAATCTCTGAACCAGATATGAATCTGCGCCAGCTGTGCCAGCAGCTGCGGACCTGTCATCAGTTGGCCGAACCATGGCACTTTGAAGGATGCTCCCTCGGACTCAATCATTTTCTGGAGTGTGGCCCTGTCGAAGAATTCATGCAGCGCGCTGTTCGAATCACCCATGAATTCTGACAGCATTCCCTGGACTGCCTGGGTATAGGCCGGATGGTGAGTCTTCGGATATGGACTCTTTTTCCGGTACAAAACTTCATCAGGCAATGTGCCCTCCAATGCTTTGCGCAGGATTCCTTTTTCTCTGTTGCCGTGCATTTTCATTTCCCAAGGGATGTTCCAGACGTATTCCACAAGCCTGTGGTCGGCAAACGGTACCCTCACTTCAAGGCTGGCACCCATGCTCATGCGGTCTTTCCGGTCTAGAAGTGTTGTCATGAACCAGATGATATTCAGATAGAATAATTGTCTACGCTTAGCCTCTACTTGATTTTCCCCGTCCAGTACCGGCACCTCTGCGATCGTCTCGTTGAATTTTGCCATCATATATTCTTCCAGACTCAATTTTTTCCGCCAATGGTCCCTCAGCATGTTTTGACGCTCATTAATCGACCGCATCCACGGAAACCCTGGTCTATTCAGGTCTTCCTCTCTGTGGAACCATGGATAGCCGCCAAAAATCTCATCAGCACATTCACCTGAAAGTCCTACGGTGAAATCCTGTTTGATTTCCCGGCAGAACCAGAGCAGTGATGAATCGATGTCAGCCATTCCTGGCAGATCCCGTACATGGACAGCTTCAGTTAAATAGCCAGCCAGATCCTGCTGGGAGATAATGCTGTTATGGTGAACAGTACCAAATGTTTCGGTCATTTTATTGATCCAATAGGCATCAGCATTTGGCTGAAACTCATTTTTCTTAAAATATCTGTCATTGCCTTCGTAATCGATCGAGTAAGTATGCAGGCTCCCCTTACCCTCTGCCTTGTAATGATTCGCAGCAATAGCAGTGATTGCGCTTGAATCCAGTCCGCCTGAGAGGAATGTGCATAGTGGCACATCTGAAACTAGCTGTCTTGTGACAGCATCGGTGAACAATTCCCGCACTTTATCGGCTGTCTCATCAAGGGTATCAGTGTGCTGCTCGCTTTTCACATTCCAGTATCTCCATATTTTAAGCCCATTTTTTGAAAAAGTCAGACCGTGACCGGGCCGGAGCTCCTTCATATTTTTAAAGATACCTGCCCCTGGAGAACGGGATGGTCCAAGCCCAAACACCTCACAAAGTCCTTCCCTGTCTACCTCAGCCTTCACTTCTGGATGTGCAAGCAGCGCCTTTTGTTCAGAAGCAAACATAAGACCAGATGCTGTTTCAAGAAAAAACAGCGGCTTCACACCAAGCCGGTCGCGGCCAATGAACAATCGCTCTTGCTCTTGATCCCAGACAGCAAATGCGAAGATCCCGTTTAAATGCTCAAGGCAGTTTTCCTTCCATTCCATGAAAGAAGTAAGCAAAACCTCTGTATCAGAATGACCGTTAAAAGAATATCCTTTTAATAGCAGTGCTTTTCTGAGGTCTTCCGTATTATAAAGTTCTCCGTTATAACAAATGGTATAACGGTTATCGCCCTGTGCTCTGGTCATTGGCTGTTTGCCGCCCTCAGGATCGACAACTACCAGTCTTTTATGTCCCAGCGCAGCATGCCCCGCAGTCCATACATTCGTATCGTCGGGACCTCTTTTACTTAAAGTTTCCGCCATTTTTGCCATAGTCTCGCGTTCATGATCCAGATTTCTTCGAAAATCTATCCAGCCTGTTATTCCACACATTTTTTAATCATTCCTTTCAGCGGAACTTTTTGATGTCAATAAGCACTTTTCAAAAACTAGACTATTGCTTAAGCATTACTCATCTTATGCAAATACATCTCAACTGGTTAATTGCCTATCTTTTAAATCATGTTATAAATTCGCCAAAATCTGTCTACAAAGAAGGTGAGCGATAATTAACGGAGGATCCAAATGAATCGACAACAACGAAGCAATCTAATTGAATTCCAACCCCGAGCCTTCAACACCGGGACAGTAGAATATATTAATTCACAATGGGTTTTCTTTGATGAAGAAACAGAAGAGGCCGCACTTGTCGATGAGTTCATCCATCAAGAGGTTGAAGTCCAGCGAAACAATAAATGGTGCAAAGGTTTTTTGCTGGATAACGGCTCCATTCAAACCGGCGGTGAAAAAATCACTTTACAGGACCAGGAAATGATCAAAATCAGGAAACAATTGATCTATTCATTCGAGCGTCTGCTTGATGAGCTGAATGATGAGGCTTTTGTCCAATTTATCAATACATTGAATTCGCTCAACTTTTCGATCTATGATTGCATTTATTGTTATAACCACCTGACCTTCCTCGATCATGAAAAAGGGGTTTCAGGAGTCAATTTTTTAATTCTCGATAATGAAGAATTCATTTGCAGCGTGCAGCATCACTTCGATTATTTTGAAACACAAAATGACAGGTTCGAATTAACTTTGAATAACGGGAGACGGACCGTTATCGAGAGGATTTCGTAAAAAAGAGCCAGCACAAATGTGCTGGCTCTGTCCTTTTACCTTACCGTATACTCAACTTTTTCCACAGTCCTGAAGCCTTTTTCGAAAGCAGCTATATCAAGCGGCTTCTGGATGTAGTAACCTTGTGCATAATGACAGTCCATATCTCTTAAAAGGTTCAGCTGTTCATGTGTTTCTACACCCTCGGCGACAATTTTCACCGAAAGTCCCTGTCCCATCGTAATGATTGCCTTGACGATCGCAATATCTGATGGGTCATCATGCAGATTATTGATAAATGACTGGTCGATTTTAAGTGTATCGATTGGCAGATTGCGCAAATAGCTTAATGACGAGTAACCTGTCCCGAAGTCATCAATCGAAACCTTTACCCCGAGTTCCTGTAACGATTTCATTACTGAAATACTATAGACGATATCTTTCAGCATCGCGCTTTCTGTCAGTTCCAGGGAAAGGTATCCTGGTTCAAGCTGTGAAGTTTTCAGGGCTTGAATCACTTGTCCAATAAAAGCATGCTGCTGGAACTGATATGCTGATACATTTACAGAGATGCCTAAATTCGGGAATCCGTTTTGCTGCCAGGCTTTTGTCTGGACACATGCGGTGGTAAGCACCCATGCCCCGATCTCCTCAATCAACCCTGTTTCCTCTGCCAGAGGAATGAACTGTGCTGGCGAAACCAGTCCCAGATGCGGATGCTGCCAGCGGATGAGGGCTTCAGTACAGGTAATCTCCCCAGATTTCAAGTCCATAAGCGGCTGGTAGCACAGATAGAATTCATTCTTTTGGAGCGCTTTCCTTAAATAGCTTTCAAGCTCAAGCCGGACCATTGCCTGGTCATTCATGCCGGTTGAGAAGTAAGTAATCTTATTCCCGCCTTGATTTTTCGAGCGGTTCATCGCAATATCCGCATTTTTCAGCAGTACATGCTCATCAAGACCATCCCCCGGGAAAGAGCTGATTCCAATGCTTGCGGAGACGATGAATTCCTGATTCTCGTAAAATAAGGGCATTGAAATAAGTTTCTGCAATTCCCTGGCTGTTCTTGTCGTCTGGTCGATGCTGACATTCTCTGTCAGCAGCATCGTGAACTTATCGCCGCTGAACCTTCCGAGATAAGCGCCTGCAGGAAGCTTATCCTCGATTCTTTCTGCCAGTTCTTTCAAAACAATATCTCCAGCATAATGTCCGAGACTGTCATTGATGATTTTGAAACGGTCAATATCAATGACAAGCACGGCAAGGAGTTCTTTCTTATGCCTGGCACGGTGAATCATTTCTTCCAGCTGTTCGGTAAACCTCATCCTGTTCGGCAATCCCGTATCCTGGTCATAGTAGGCAAGCTGAATGATCTTTTCCTCTGTTTTTTTCTGGGCAGTAATATTTCGCCCAATACCATACGTTCCTACACATGCACCATTTACCGTAATCGGAATATTTTTGATCTGAAAAATCTGGGTTTCACCACTTTTGACCGGAATCTCAATGGTGTAGGTCTGATCTTTCCCCTTCAGCGCCTGAATAAAATGCGTTTTGGCACGTTGCACATCTTCCTGGTTGATAAAGTCGAGCGCTGACCTGCCAATAAGTTCATTCTCGTTGTAGCCAAAGGTCTTCATGAATGCCTGGTTGATACTTGTGAAATTCCCTGTTAAATCTGTTGAATAGACAAAATCTCCATTATTGTCAAACAGCGAACGATAGTATTGCTCGGAAACTTTGAGGCTTTCGTTAAGCTGAAGGATGTCTTGCTGTGAGGTTTCGACAAGACTATTCAATGTGTTGATGGTGTACTGATCTTGAAGAATAGGATTAAGTTCCTGTTTATCGAAAACTGTAAATGAGATAACAAATTGTTTATCACCAGTGAAGAAGCCTTTTACTTCACAGCTCAACACAGTGGAAGCGGGTAGCTGCTTTTTTAGCAACTGCTCCATACGCTGAAGATCAGGTTGTTCTTTTTGACTGAAAAAGATTTGCACCAATACATTTTGGTGGTCTTTGAATGAATTGCCCTCTATAAAGCTATTAAGTTGTATGTCATTCTCGTAAACGCAGCTTTTTGTCGTAGCCATTGCATTCTCCAATTATTATATTTCTCCAATAACCCTTCTCTTAAATTATCATATTTTGCGGGGTTAAGATATGACAAAAAAAGAAAAAGCTGCCTATAAGGACAGCTTTCTTTCGACAATTTCACTATTAAAACAAATATGTTCCAAGTGGAAGTGAAAAACCTAAATATAGTACAAGAAGAACTGCGACAATGAATTGAATCCACAGTACAGACGCTTTTTCGTTCTTTTTTGTACGGATTAAAATCATTTCCAGCATGGCGATCACCCACAAGCCTACTGCTGCTTTCAGCACATACATCAGGCTGATATTGATGCTGAATAGAAGCCAGAAGCCAGTCAATAGAATCAGCACGTAAAACAATCTAAGGACCATGTGGACAATTTTAGCGCCTTTTTCCTTACCGCTTTTATGTAGTCCTAGTGCTACGAAGAATAAAACAAGAGCCAAAAACCAAGCTGTCATATGGGCATGTATCATGTACCCGTCCTCCTAATAGTAAATTCTAAAATATCATATCATAACGCCATCAAAAAAACTAAAATAAACTAGCCAGGCTATGATTAACTCTCCACTTTGTTACGCAATGTCCCAATCCCTTCAACAGTAATTTCAACGGTATCTCCAGCCTTAAGGAACCTTGGCGGCTTGAAGCCTTTACCGACGCCTGCTGGTGTTCCGGTGGCAATAATATCCCCTGGCTCGAGTGTCATTCCCTGGGAGAGCACGGCAATGATTTCTTCTACCGGAAAAATGAAGTTTTCCGTATTGGAATCCTGTCTCACTTCTCCATTTACGATAGTCTTGATATCCAGATTGTTCGGATTTGAGATGGCTGATTTATGGACAATCCATGGCCCCATCGGGCAGGTGGTATCAAGGCTTTTCCCAATGAAAAACTGTTTGTGTCTTGCCTGGAGGTCGCGGGCAGTCACATCGTTAATGATGGTATAGCCAAAAACATAATCCAAAGCCTCTTCCCTTTTGATCGCTTTTCCTTTTTTGCCGATGACGACTGCAAGCTCGCCTTCATAGTCCAGCTGCTCTGTAAGTTCTTTATGCTCTTGTATGCTCTGACCATGAGCAATGACCGTAGTAGGTGCTTTCGTGAACACCATTACATGCTCAGGAATATCATCCTTGCTGCCCATTTCAATCGCATGCTCAGCGTAATTTTTGCCAACACAGAAAATATTCTTGGACGGACGCGGAATCGGTGCTAGCAATTCTACTGATTCAAGCGGGATGTAAAGTTCGCCGTCGAGATTATTCTCGCTTACCCATTGAACTGTTTTTTCCGCTTCCTGGTAAAATACTTCTCCCATTGAAATAGCCTCTAGCATATCAGCGGGAATCGCTGTTTCACCACCCATTTTTTCATAGGCTTCCCGAAGTGGCAGAACGCGGGTCCTTTCTCCATTTACAATTCCAATGAACTGGCCAGAATCATTTTTATATGTAGCGAATTTCATGTTAACGCCCTCCTTTAATTGACTGCCCTATTAATAATTTTTCTGTTTCACGAGGATTTTTAAAATGGTATATTCCTTTTCCCTGAAGCTTGAATTCTTCTAACTTGGCAATGATGCCAGGAGCTTTTTCACGCTTGTATGCTGCGACCCACTTGATAAAATCCCAATCAAGTCTCTCCGGACAGCCTTCATTCATATCCGGCCTGGTCCTGCCATGGTACATGATTCTCCTCTTGAAAATTCCATACAGGCACCTTGGAGCAGAATAATCGAGAAAGATGATTGTGTCCGCTGCTTGTGCCCTCATGTCCATCGTACTGCCGTAGTTGCCATCCAAGATCCATGAATCTTCTTCAGTCACTTGCTGAATTAGTTTTTTCCACTCATCCTTTGCAGTCATTTCCCAGCCCGGTTTCCAGTACATTGCATCAAGATGATACACCTTTAGGTTAAGGATCTTTCCCAGCTTCCGGGCCAGTGTCGATTTACCTGCGCCTCCGCAGCCAATGATGATGACCTTCTCCATCAGGATTCTCCCTTTTTAAAACGCTGTCTCTTCATGTATGTGCCGCTGCGCCACAGCCATTCGACAGGCCCATAGTAAAACCTTTTCACCCACCAGCTGCTAAAAGCCAACTGAACCACATAAATTCCAAGCGCTAGCATTGTTCCCGAGAAAATGGACATTTCCCCATAATATCCTAATCCATAACTGTAAAATATCATTGTCGAAACAACAGACTGGAACAGGTAATTGCTGATTGAGATCCTGCCCGCGGCTTCCAGCGGGGAGAACAGTCTGTCAAATCGTTTAAGCTCAGAAATCAGCGCAATGATCAGGGCATACGCCATCGCGACCATCGCTCCGCCAAAAACATCCTGCGCATAATCCGACATCAATGTTATACCATACAGGTATGGAATTGCCTTGATCAACAAGCCAAGTGCAGCGAGTACAGCCGCAGCGATTGCAAGCTTTCTCTTTTTGTCCTGTATATTCTCAAACAGCTTGAGCTTTGCCGCTCCTGCTCCAATCATGAACAGAGGCAGGATAGTGATCAAATATAAGAATAATCCAAACAGGTTATTATTTTTATACCATTCCGTTATTCTATGATGGGTCACTTCAGAAAAGCTGCCATTTTGATAGATGGTTATCGTCTGTCCTGCAGCTTGTGCGTCATACATTGAAAATTCCGCTCCGCCGTCAACCGCAGATACTGCACCGAGCATCAACAACAAAAGGATATTTGGAACTATGTATAAACCCAATCCGGCAATGAGAAGCCTCTTTGCACTCCAGCCAATAAACAGAAGAAAAACAAAACCGCATACTGCATAGGTTATGAGAATATCACCTGGCCAGATCAGGAATGCATGGATGATCCCAATCAACAATAGGATTGAGAGTCTCCTTAATGCAAGAGGATTGAAGCTCAGGCCTTTTTCCAGTGTGCGTTCTCTTAAAATTACCAGACCATATCCGAACAACATCGAAAACAGCGGGTAAAAGCTAGCCTGGATAAATATATCAATGAACTGGTATGTAAATAAATTCGCCTTTCCATCCCACCATTTTTCTGGATCGATATAAAAATAGGGCGAATGGAATGAAATCATATTTACAAGAAATATCCCCAATAATGAAAAGCCTCGCATCCGGTCAATTGAAACAACCCTGTTTCCGGATGTCTGTCCGTTAATCTCCATCTTCCCCCTCATTCCATCCAATAGTTTACATCTAATCTATGTATATCACACAATTTACCAACATGCCAAAGGTAACATTAGAAATGCGCAAGCGCCTTGGTCAGCCCCGACAAGCGCTGGAGGGCCTGACAGTGAAGTCGTTCTTTGACTTCATTGGCAGGACCGAAGCGACTCGAGGGGCTAGGCGCTGGAGCTGAACAATTCTTACATTAGAATAGAAAGGGGACGCCGTTACCAAGGCAGTCCCCCATAGGCTATTAATTTACAAATCTGCCAGTCTTTCCATTTGCTTCCCAGTATTCATTCCGCAAATGGACCTTCTGGATTTTGCCTGAGGCCGTTTTCGGCAGTTCTTTTACGAAAGTGACTCCTGTAATTGCCTTAAAATGGGCAAGTTTTTCTCTTGAAAATGCAATGAGATCCTGTTCTGTTACCTGCTCATTTTCACGGAGTACAATATAGGCATGGGGAGTCTCGCCCCACTTTTCGTGAGGTACTGCAATGACTGCTGCTTCGAGGACAGCCGGATGGTCGTACAATACACCTTCAACTTCGATGGAGGAAATATTTTCGCCACCGCTAATGATGACGTCTTTCTTACGGTCGACGATATCAATGTTGCCATATTCATCGACCGTTGCCATGTCCCCGGTATGAAGCCAGCCATTACGAATCGTTTCCATCGTCGCCTCTTCATTTTTCCAGTACCCTTTCATGACTCCATTGCTTCGGGTAATGACTTCACCTATTTCCTTGCCATCATGGGCTACCTCATCGCCATGGTCATTCACAACTTTTACCTGGCTGCCAATCATTGATATACCTGCTTTTGCTTTCATTCGGTATTGTTGATTCAGAGGAAGCTGCTTCAAATGGGACCTGACAGTTGAAATCGTGCTTAATGGAGAGGATTCTGTCATGCCATACACCTGGATGAACTCCCAGCCTAATTCCTTTTCCACCCGGGTGACAAATGCTGGCGGCGGTGCTGAACCGGCAATAACTACCCGAACCTGTTGTTCGATGCTCGGGACATTTTTTTCATAAAACTGAAGCAGCGCATTCAAAACAGTTGGTGCCATGTGCATGACGCTGACTTTATGTTTTTCCAAAGCGTTAAAAATTGTCTCAGGTGTCGTTTTTCGCAAGCATACCTGCGAAGCGCCGTTCGCTGTGTAGTAGAATGGCGATCCCCATCCGTTAACATGGAACATTGGCAGGACATGCAGAAGGACATCCTCATCGCTGACGCGCAAATGGTGCATGGTGCTTAACGCGTGGATGTAATTATTCCGATGCGTGAGCATGACTCCTTTTGGATTTCCAGTCGTCCCGCTTGTATATAGAAGGCTGCAGACATCATTTTCATCAAGTTCTTCACGTTTGAACGTCTGATCAGATTGCTGTGATAGCCATTCATCATAACCAGTTTCAACCAGGCTATCCTCCTTGTAATGGACAATAATGTGCTGTATGGTCTCAAGCTGATCCTTAATCGGCTGGATCAGATGGTATAAGTCCTGGTCCACAAATAAAACCTTCGACTCACTGTGATTAAGGATGAACAGATAATCATCAGGTTTCAAACGGATGTTCAATGGGACCATGACTGCACCAAGCTGGAATACTCCATAAAAACCTTCAAGCATTTCAATCGAATTTGGTGCAAGATAGGCAATCCGGTCTCCCTTGTTTACTCCCAGTTTTCTTAAACCATCAGACAGCCTGTTCACCCTGTTGTTCAACTCAGAATATGTAAGTTCTCTGTCCTCGGAGAAAATGGCTTTCTTACTGCCGTAAAGCGACACTGCACGATCGAGAAACTGGTTCAACACCAATGGAACGTTCATAATCTGCCTCCTCTAGAATAATTTTATAATTCTAAATATATAAATATATTAACATATTACTCCTCCTGTTATATAAATTTTTAACTGTTATATAACATGTTTTTTGCAAGATGGCATGACCATTTTTTAAGAGGATGATTTGCCACTTGTATCAAAACACGAGCCGGCTAGTGAAGTTTTTCTAAAAAAGGCTCTTATAAACACAATGGGCATTTTAATCACATTCTCCATCTGGGCACATAGGATAATAAAGAAATCTATTTAAAGGGTGTTGCAAATGCCAGCAATCGTTGGAGTAGCACAGGTCATTTCCCTTGGGAACAGCGCTGTCTTCCACATAGGCGATGTTTACAGAATCAGCCCGATTTCCAATGCAAAAACCTTTTCTGGAGCAGGTTCGTTCAATACCGGAGATGGATTGACCGTGTACAATAACCAAAGTTCAACAAATACGTATGATCCAGATGCCGTCGATCAAGGTAATTATCTGAATGTATAATGCGGGTGAGTACAATGAATTTTTATATACAACAATCGATCAATATCAACCAGTTGAAGATTGATGGAATCACAAACTCTTCTGTACTGCAAATTGGCAGTGCAGGAATGATAAAGCCAGTTTCTTACCTTTATAACACCGGGGGATTCACAGCACCTGCACCAGAGGCTGTCCATCCATCAGAAATCTCAACTGGCATGGGGGCAATGCCAGGCAGCAGCAACACACTTGAAGCACCTGCTGTTCCGCTTCAAGCTCCTGTACGCAAAAATTAATTAATTAAAATGCTGGGTCGATGCGAGGTGATTTCTTTGAACGCGGAATTCTATCAATATCTTAAAAAGCTGCATATATATGTGGAGCACCAAAGCAAAAAGACTGCCAAATTGGAGAAAATGATTCTCGAACTGCAGCAGGAAATTGCTGCACTTAAGGAGCGGCCTCCGGTTCAAATAGGGAATATCGAGTATAAATTCGACCAGTTAAAAGTGGAAACCCTTGAGGGGACCTTGAATATCGGCTTGAACCCAACAGATTTGGACGGTATTGATGATTTTACTGTTGATCAAAAGTCTGTAAATGTGCCGATTCCTCCAAAGCAGTTATTTAAAAGGACGATTGAGATCGAAACAGCACTCAACAAATATTTGGAATCTGATTTGGAGAACATCTACCGAGGGGCACAGGCGGAGCTGGGGATCAGTATAGATGATTCTTATTTCGAATTCATAAAAAATGATATTAAAAAACAGTTGTCTGGCAGAGCGGCTCAGCATTTACAGGAACAATCATCAGGTGAAAGAGGCACGGATCTGAGCCCTGAACTGAACGAACGGGTGATTGATCTCCTTAAGCAGGAAATCCAGAATGGCGTGTTCCTGTTCCTGAAAAACCTGCCTGATAACATAAAGGAAGGACGTTCATAATGAATTTCCAAGTCTATAACCGTGATATTTGCGTCGGTGATATAAGGATCATAGGTGTCTCGAGTTCCTCGTTGCTGATGGTTGGTGATGCGGGTACAATCCAGCTGGCAGCAACCTTTGATACACCTGCAGAATCTTTGATTGTCGGGCCATTTGTCCCGCTATCGCCGGATATAACGTGATCGCTATGCTACAGAGAATATCCTGTGTTGACCACATAAAAATTGACGCGGTATCCTTCTCCTCGATTTTACAGATTGGTGATTCAGAGCAAATACTGGCATTGTCCAGGGCGCTGGCCGTCCAAAGAGAGGCAGAAATCTTTTTTGATAATGAAGGTAACTTCGGAGCATTCCCGATTTTTTCTGAAACAATTCCTTTTCAACCAGCAGTTGAAGAAAATCTAGTTTTCTCAACCCACAATCTCAACCCAGTGTTAAAGGTTCGGAACATTGATATTCTGGGAGCCTCATCCTCGTCTGTAGTGCACCTTGGAAACAGCTCCAATATTGCTATGGAAGCCCGTGTAAAGCATATACGCCAGCTTTTGCCCAGGAATGGTATATCAAATGGGGAAGAATGATAGATTTAATGAGAAGCTTCTGATCATAAGCATGAATAAGCAACAATGAAAAATGGTTAAAACAAAAGAAGAAAAGGATGTTTTCAATGCCAGCAATAATAGGTCCTGTGCAAATATTGAATGTAGGCGGCGGGACAGTGCAGTTTGGCGACACGCTGTTCATCTCGCCAAAAAGCAGTTCAAAAACAGTCGCTGGTCAGGGCGGATTCAACACAGGTGGTTTTATTGTTACGAATAACGGATTAAGTGCCAGCAATGTTCTTGATGCCAACCTGATTGACCAGCCGATAGCAGGTAATAACTAGCGTTTATGTCGTTTTCGCGCATTAGATTTTGAAATTTTCGGCAGCCTTGTAGAAGGCTGTTTTTTTATCCACTTTAAAAACTTCTGTAATTCAGGATGGGAGCGAAGCTGAGCAACCGTGTTCAAGCCGGTGGCGAGCTCCTCATTCGTGAATAAAGCATGAATCTGTTTATGACAAGGGATACAAAGATTGGCTGTTGGCATAAAGGTGCCTCCCATTTCTTTAGGAGTCAAATGGTGAATGGTCACCTCAACCTCTTCCCTGCCGCATAATTCACATGTGCCAGATTGCTTTTTCTTTGCCACTCGGTGATCCCTCCCCACCATTTGTGATTTGGTATTCAAAATTAAATGCAAAAATAGCCTTTGTTCTATTCCCTAGCGCAGAAACTGATTGATCACCATCTATATTGACTGATATCCTCCAATTACATGCATCAATAGCCCTTCTATCGGACATTTTCCTCGGAATCCATCTTCTGTTTGGCCGATATAGCCCTTCTATCGGACATTTTCCTCGGCATCCGTCTTCTGTTTGGCCGATACAGCCCTTCTATCGGACATTTCCCTCGGCATTCGCCTTCTGTTTGGCCGATATAGCCCTTCTATCGGACACTTTCCTCGGCATCCGTCTTCTGTTTGGCCGATA
>NZ_JAGGQU010000031.1:95397-182390 GCF_018613155.1 Bacillus sp. ISL-55
GTTTGGCCGATATAGCCCTTACTACATCCTATCGACACTTCTTCAAAATGAACAAAAAAACCGGCAGGATTATTATTCACATCCCACCGGTTTTTAACATTATTTTATAGCTGGTCTAGTTCAAGCAGATGGCCGCCGTCGAAGAAATACAAATACTTTTCTTCAACTGGCTGCTTCCATACTTGTTCGATTGCTTTGGCATACAGGCTGATCTGGATTCGATAGCGTTCTTCCAGGATCGGCTTTGCCTGTTCAAAGCCGCCTTTGTAGCGGTCATGGATGCCATCCGTTTTAAAATCAAGCAGGACTGTTCCTTTTTCATCCTGGAAGATGCAGTCGACTACCCCCTGGATGAAAATTGGCTCGTTTTCTCCCTGCCAATCTGGATATACCTTTTTTGACGGCAAAGACAGATAAAATGGAACCTCCCGGCTGACTTTTTCAGCTGTCAATAGCCGTTTGCCAACCTCCGTTTCAAAAAAGGCAAGTATCCATTTTTTATCTACAGCATCGCGTTGCTCCGGGAAAAGCAACTCTTTCTCCACCATCTTTTCCAGCTGTATCTCGAGTGAAGCTTCCGTTACTGGCTGGTTAAGATCGATATGCTGCATGACCATGTGCATCGCCGTTCCCCGTTCTGCAGGTGTTAGCTTTTTCTCCTGCATGAATCTTGGCCTGTTGAGGATTGGTTTTGAGAACCTCCTGACAATCTGCGTACCGCTCTCTTCATCCCTGGTTTCATGGTTGCGCTTCAGCTCGGTAACGGACTGTTTGGAACGGTGGTTTGCTGCTTCCTTGAAGTGATAAGTCCATGAAAGCTGCCTTTTCACCGTTTCTGCCAAATCTGATTCTTTATTTACAGGCTTTCCTGCTGCAACTAGGTCCATCAGGCTTTCGTGCTTTTCAGTTTTTTCGTCACCATATGAAGCGATTTCCTCTGCTTTTATGGTTTTGATTTTCCAGCGGGAAGGATGGTTTTTAATCTCCTCACCCAATGCTGGATGAAGGATACCTTCACTTCCCCGTATTGAGTCACAATCCTGGTGGCGGATCACCGCTGGGCCAATCCAGTCAATATAGCCCGAAGCTGACGCCCTTAAGTATTCATCCAGCAGCCAGTCCGGATGGCTTGCCTCGTCCTGCCATTTACTGATCGTTTTTTCAGCATCCTTGACTGATCCTATCAAGTAAAGCTTTTCCTTGGCACGCGTCAAGGCAACGTATAGTACTCTCATTTCCTCTGCCAGCATTTCCATCTTATGCTTGCGCTTGAAGGCTACCTGAGGCAAGGATGGATAGGAAATTCGCTTCTCAGGATTGATATATTTTGCTGCGAAGCCAAACTCTTTGTCCAGCATGTAAAATTTCTTCAGGTCCATCGTATTGAAATTCCGAGCAAGCCCGGCAACAAAGACTACCGGGAACTCAAGGCCTTTGCTGCTGTGGATCGTCATGATCCTGACCACATCTTCCTGTTCCCCAAGAGCCCTGGCTGCGCCAAGGTCATCTCCTCGCTCTCTCATCCGCTCAATGAATCGCAAAAAGCGGAAAAGGCCGCGGAAACTCGTGGCTTCATATTGTCTCGCCCGGTCATATAGTGCACGCAGGTTTGCCTGGCGCTGCTTGCCTCCTGGCATCCCGCCGGCAAAATCGAAGAACCGTGTTTCTCTATATAATTGCCAGATCAAATCAGAAACTGAATCCTGTCTTGCTGAAGTCCTCCAGCTCTTTAAACTTTCAAAAAAGCGACTTGTCCTCTCATGCAACCCTTCATTTTCCGGCAACGGCTTTTGAAGGCAGAACGCTGTCAGTGCTTCATAGAAGGAACCGCGTTTCTGGCTGACCCTGATGATGGCAAGCTCTTCTTCATCCAGTCCAACAATAGGGGATCTCAAGACTGCAGCGAGAGGGATGTCCTGATATGGATTGTCGATCACCTTCAACAAAGAAATCATGATCGCTACCTCTGTTGCCTGGAAATAACCAGTGGACAGGTTTGCGTAAATCGGAATCCCCTGCTGCTTGAACTCCTCCATGATTTGCGGCGCCCATGTCATCGAGCGGAGGAGGATGACGATATCACGGTAGTTGACGGGTTTTGAGGTCTTCGTCTTTGGATTGTAAACAACCCGGCGCTCTTCTACCATATCCTTGATATGCTTCGCCATCAGCCTTGCTTCGAGCTGGGATTGCTCCAGATCATCTGCGTCGAATTCATCTGCTGCCGTTTCACTATCTTCTGGAGAATCACTTTCTGATGATGAGCCCTCGCTTTTATCAACCAGGAGCAGCTCCACAGGAAACTCGTCATCCTCAGGATAAGGCGCTCCTTTTTTCAATTCAGCATTCTCATCGTAATGGATTTCGCCAACCTTGATCCCCATGATTTGCTTGAATAAATAATTGGTCCCATCAAGAATCTCCCTGCGGCTCCGGAAGTTCTTGGCCAGATCTATTTTCAAGCCTGTTCCTTCACCATTTGATGTGAACCTGTTGTATTTACCAAGGAACAGATTAGGCTCAGCCAGACGGAACTTGTAGATCGACTGTTTAACATCTCCAACCATGAACAGGTTTCCTGATACTTCACCTTCAGCAGTCACGAGCTGGAGGATCGCTTCCTGTACCATGTTTGTATCCTGATATTCGTCCACCAGCACTTCTTTGAATTTATTGCGATAGGCGAGTGCTGCCTCTGAAGGTTTAGATTCACCTGCAGACAATTCTTCTTCCGAATCCGATTTAGCTGTGAGAATTTCCAATGTATAATGCTCAAGATCAGAGAAATCAACGAGGCCACGCTCCTGCTTCACTTCTCCAAACCGTTTTGAGAATTCTTTTACAAGATCAATCAGGACAGCGATCAATGGCTTCATTTCCTGCATATCCCTCAAAAAGCTTTCAGGTTTTCGTGAAAACAGTTCCCCTCTCAAATCCTGGACGATTTTCTTTGCACGGTCCCTAAGCTTGGCTGCCTTGTCGACAAAATCCTTGTTGAAGTCATCACCGCGGCATGTTTTCGCCCTGCCAAAATTGGCCAGCTGAATCGCATCATAAAGCTCTGCCCATGATCGGTCTTTTGCAGCAAGCAAAGTATCAATCACATGCAGATCTTCTGTAAAATTAACCGCCCTTGGCGCAGGCCCTCCAGGCATCCTGGCAATCTCCATCCCTTTTTCCAAAAGCTGTTTCGCTCCCTGAAGCTGCAGCTCAATATCCGCAACAAGCACCTTCATGAAAGGCAGATCCTCCATTGCTGCGCTGTCTGCTGCATCATACATTGAAACAATTGAATCCAGATATGCATCAGGAGAAGGATTGGATCTGGCGAAATCAAAAAGGTCAACAATGATATCCTTCAATCCTTCATCGCTGCGGTCATTCGTGAACGCATCCACCAGGTTGAAAAAGTCCTGGTTATCTGCCTTTCCATATTCTTCTTCAAATAAATCCTCAATCACTTCGTCACGAAGCAGCTGTCCTTCAGTTTCATCTGCAATCCTGAAACCAGGATCTACATCGGTCAGGTAATAATATTTTCTGATCACTTCAAGGCAGAAGGAATGGAGTGTTGAAATAGACGCCCTGTTCAGCAGGCTAAGCTGCTTTTTCAAATGGGTCGAAGCCGGGTTGCTATCGATTGCTTTTTCGAGAGCTTCTCCAATCCTGTGGCGCATTTCTGCCGCGGATGCATTGGTGAAGGTCACGACGAGCAGTTCATCAACATCAATCGGATGGCTTTCCGAAGTGATTTTCTTGATGATCCGCTCGACAAGCACCGCAGTTTTACCTGAACCTGCTGCCGCTGCTACAAGGATATCCTGTCCAGAAGCCATGATCGCCTTCCACTGGTCTTCCGTCCAGGTTGCCCCTTCCGGTACTGGCGGTATATTTGTTTTAGCCAAGATCCTCTTCCTCCTCTCTTATTGATGCCTGAATATCCTGTTTCTTGATTTCTTCTAATCTATCATTTATACCTGGCAAGCCATCTTTCGCCTCAATCCCTTGATCTTGGCGTAGAGATGCTAGCAAATCTTCTTTTTTTATGACCGGAAGCTTCCTGAAATCATTCGATTCCACTCCCTGGTCAAACTGGCAGACCGGCTTGAAGGAACAGAATGTACATGGTGCCCTGTCCTTAAGCTTATACGGCGCGACATCGACGATTCCGCTGACGATCCTGTTTCCGGTCTCCACATACTTATGGCGGACAAATTGCCGCAAATGGTCAAAATCTTCCTTGCTGGCGACTTTGGAGCTTTTCAGAAGGCTTCCATCCTTTTTAAAACCTGCGGAAATAATCTGCGAACTGCCTGTATCCAGCCCCTTATCCATCATCCTGATGACATTCTCATCACCAAGCAGCAATCCATTCATTTTAAAACGTTTGAGGATTTCCTCTTCGATTTCATCAAGAGTCAGCATTTTCGATGCGTTGACAATAGGATTATGGACATGGAAATAAAGGACTCCCGCCGGGTCAGCAGGCTTGCCGACCAACAATGGCGAATGAGTGATGATGATGTCCAGGTAGGTGAGCATCTGCAGGGCCACACCATGATATACCTCAGTCAAATTGACATCCTTCACGCTCGATTTATAATCGACGACCCGCAGGTACATTCCCTGGTCATCCTCTGCTTTATCAACGCGGTCAATCCGGCCCATCAGTTCCATCCTGGTGCCATTTTTCAGCGAAAAAGCAAGCGGCGGCAGTTTTCCCTGGCGGCCGAAGCCAAGCTCCAGCCCTACCGGTGAAAATCCGCTGACCTTGGCATGCTCACTTAAAACAAGCGAAGCCCGGCTGATGATATTCTGCAGCTTCTGCCTGATATAATGATGCCTGTTCGAACTCATCAAGATCTCATTCTGCAGTTTTGGTGCCAGCTTTTGGACGGCATCCCTTGCCAGTTCTTCAGCCTGTGCTTTTGTAAGCTGGGCCCAACTGAGGTTTTGCTGCATGACGGTCTCGGCAATTTCCTTCAAAGCAGCGTGGAAGAGATCACCGATATCCGGCGCTTCAAGACGGAAGATCTGGCGGTCACGCAGCTTTAAACCATGCTGGACATAATGCGAAAATGGGCAGCTATTGAACAATTCCATCCTTGATACACTGGCCTGAATTTCATCACCGTATAGCTCCTTCGTGACTTCTTCAGACAACTGCTTCGTCCTGTTTTCGTAAAATAGACTTGAAAGAACCTTGCGTGCAGTATCAGCCCACAAATGATCGTTCAGATAATAATCGTACACATCCCACCAAAAATCATAGACTGGATAATTGCGCTTTTTCAATTGAAGCTGGGATGTCAGATAAGACAGAGCAACATTTTCACCAGCTGCGTACTCTATTTGCTCCTCTTCCGGCAATTCCGATGGATCCGGCAGGAAGAAATGTGTTTGATGTTCAGGGAAAAGATCAGAAATCCTTTTAATGAATGAAGATGGCATCAAGGCTTTTCCTTCTTCATTGGCGATCGGGTAACTGATATACAGTTGTTCCGATGGTGTCACAAAAGCCTTGTAGGCAATAAAGCTTTCGTCCAGCAGCTTCGTGCGGCTGCTTGGGGCAAGCTTTATGCCTTTTGACTGCAGGAGCTCCCGGTCATCATCCGCAAAAATTCCTTCCTCCGTCATTTTCGCAGGCAGGACACCTTCGTTGACGCCGATAACAAATGCGGCTTTAACGTCGGCAAGCCGTGTCTTTTCAAGGTCTGCAACCAATATTTGGTCAATCGCCGGCGGAATAAGGGAGAATCTCAGTGATTCAAGGCCAGCATCAAGAATCGTCACGAACTGTTTTGGCGCGACCTTGGTGTCACCAAGCATCTCGACGAACTGGTCAAGAAGGTTGATTACTGCATTCCAGGCTTGCTCATGCTCCCTCGCCTCTACCAGCTTTCCTTCCTGTTCAGCACCCATTCTCCATGACTCAAGCTTGGCTGGTATATCAAGCTCTTCCATGAATAGATAGACTGCTTCCGAAAGCTTCCTTCCCGTCTCAGCACGCTTCAAGCGGCGGGCCATCCGAAGCAGCGGAGAAGTAATCAACAGCCGCAGATCATTAAGTTCCTGTTCTGTCTGTTTTTCTGCATCTGTCTGGGCTAAACCGTCATACTCCAGGCCGCGGATTCTCCGGTATTTCCATCGTTCTTTTTTCGTCCATTTAACTCCCTGGATGCCATATGCAAGAACATAGTTCTCCAGCACATCCATCTGTTCACGCATCTTGTTTAGATTAACGCCATCCGGGAACAATAAGTCCGTTTTTACAGCCCGGAAAATCGGTTCATACCGCCAGTTACCCAATACCGTTTCAAGGCTGGAACGGACTAGCTCAATCAATGGATGATGGAGCATATTCCGCTTCTGATCAATAAAGTAAGGCAGGCCATAATCGTCAAATATCGTTTCAAGCACTTCACGGTATTCGCTGCCTCTCATCAGTACGGCAATATCGCGGTAACGGTAACCATGATCCCTTGCAAGTCCGATAATCTTGCGCGCAACTCCTTCAAGTTCAGCCCTTCTGTTGGCAGCCTGGGCGATATGGATGGCAGCCTCTCCGTTGTATTTGACAGCAGGTCTGGAATCGAATTCCCTTTCTAGATGCTTAAGGGAATCCTCCTGCCAGCGTCTCTGCTCGTTCAACACGATTTCTTCTTCCAGCTCATAGCCTTTTGTCCTGATCATTTCATGCAGTGTTGCACAGGTTTCTCCAGTTATCCTGAATAAATGCAGTTCGTCAGGCTGAGCATCTTTGAAACTCTGGTCGACGGGCAGGGCGATTGTCACCCGTTTACAAGTGCTCATCAACTGATCAATGATTATCATTTCAAGGGGTGTGAAACTGTAAAAACCATCGATGTATACTTCCGCATTTTTTAAATATTGCGAGGCAGGGATTTTCTCGGCAAGCAGTTTAAAGTAATCCTCTGAATCGATATATTTGCCGAATAGTTCATCTTCAAATTGACGATAGACTAACTCAAGATCATGGATTTTATCCTTCAGCGCTTTATTGCCTGCGGAGCTTTCCTCCATTTTTCCAGTGAGCTCATCCGGATTGATCGCATAGCGTTTGAACTCAATCAGCATCTGCTCCATCTGCTGGACAAAACCATTCTTATCCGCTGCCTTCTGGAAGATTTTCAGCTCGTCCTTTTTATCCTCAATGATTTTTCGGATCATCATGCTGATCCCTACGCTGTCCAAATGCTGGCGAGTGTACCCGCCTGTTTCCTGCAGGATTCTCCAGGCAAGGCGCGGAAAGCTGAATACCTGCGCCCTGATCATCCCCCCAAGCTCAGGGTCAGTGGACAATCTGTATTCGGAAAGGAATGACATTTGTTCCGGGACAAGATAAACTACCGGATCCCCCTGCGGGTCGGTTAGGAGCCTGTCCTTGATTTCATTTATGATCATCTCGGTCTTCCCGCTACCCGAGCGCCCGAGTACTAAACGTACAGACATCTGACTTCCCCTTTCTCTCTTAAAATATCTATCTCTGTATCACTTTTAAAATTGAAAAAGGCGCTTCAAATTTATGCGCCTTCTACCTACCAAACGATTGTTCTATATATCATTCATTATACCTTTTTTTCAGGCCATTTTGGAAGCAGGAAGCCCGTTAATTTTTCCCAAAACAACCTGCAAAATCAGCGGTGTCTGCATATCTTAGTGGTGGCAGGTGATATACATGAAATCCATGTCCTTTTTTCACAAGGCTTCCATTCTTCTGACACTTTGCGCCATCATGGTCGCAAGCAATATTTATACATTGATTCCAATTTATTCAGTCCTTGCAGATGACCTGTTGATTGCTGAATCCCACGTTGTCCTCGCCGGAGGGCTATTCACTTTTTTCTATGCCTGCGGACTGCTTTCATTCGGACCGGTATCCGATTTTACAGGCCGAAGGAAAATCCTCGTGTTCGGACTTTTGGCCTCCGCACTGACGACACTGGGCGTCGGCTTTTCTGCCGGATCTCTCAGTTTGTGGATTGCCCGTTCGCTGCAGGGGCTCACTTTGGCTACCTTCGCTTCAGTGGCTTTCGCCTACTCCTATGATGTATTCAATTTTCGCCAGAGGACCATCCTTGTTGTCCTGATCAATACCGGATTTTTAATCGCGGGAATCTTCGGGCAGGTTGCCAGTGACTTTCTTGCCGATGTTTTTTCCTGGAACAGCGTCTTCTTTTTCTTCTCAGTTGTCTATTTTATTCTATTTGCTGCTGCTTTTTTCCTGCTGAAAGAATCACCACCACAGATGGTAGAAAGCAAGCCTTTATGGAGAATATTTTTTCAATTGCTAAAAGATTCTCGCTTGATGAAATGCTATAGTATTACATTCTCACTGTTGTTTGCGATTATCGCTTTTTATGATGCAAATGGACGTTTTTTTATCGGTCCTGAATCAGATCTTCTGATGATCCGTCTTGTTGGGTTGCTTGGCGCATCTCTTTCCCTCTTCACGGGCAAACTGATGGATCGATGGGGCGAGCTAAGAACATTGATGTTCGGATTGGCCATCGGGTCAACAAGCGCGCTCCTGTTGCTTTTCTTCCAAAGCACCGGAGCTTTGATTTTCTTCTCGATCTTTTTTGTTTCTTCGATTTCACTCGTGATCCCGACCGTCATTACCTTGATTGGTTTCTATGGAAGCAGCCAGCGAGCCAAAGCATTGTCACTTTACTCATTCATCCTCCTGACCGGTGCCAGCCTCGCTCCGCCGGTCGCGGCCCTGCTTCCCTTCAGCGAAGTCATGATTCTTTTGTCTTCACTCTTCTCTGTAAACATTGTGCTTTGTATTTTGATTCAAAAAAAGGCATTCCAGTCAGCAAACGCTGGCTGAAATGCCTTTTTCATGTTTCTAGCTGCAGATTGGATATCCGACCGGAAAACTATATTTTGAAAGTGAGCCTTATTTCTTAAACTTATTTTCATACATCACAGTTTTAGCTGACTGGCTTCTGATTTTTACCTGCGATTTCCTTCAACAGTTTTTTATCGATTTTGCCTACATGTGTCTTCGGCATCTGGCCAATGGTATGGATCACTTTCGGTACTTTATAACCGCCCAGCTTCTCCCTGCAATGCTTTTTGGCTTCCTGCTCTCCAAAATCGGCTCCTTCTTCAAGAACGATGAAGGCAGTTACGACTTCTCCCCATTTTTCATCGGGTATGCCGACCAC
Organism: Bacillus sp. ISL-55; assembly: GCF_018613155.1. Classification (GTDB taxonomy): domain Bacteria; phylum Bacillota; class Bacilli; order Bacillales; family Cytobacillaceae; genus Mesobacillus. The sequence continues at coordinate 104,592 of NZ_JAGGQU010000031.1, forward strand.
TGCCGCCTCACGGATAGAAGGGTGGGAACAGAGCCAATGTTCAATCTCCAGCGGATACACATTTTCTCCGCCCGTGATGATCATCTCTTTTTTCCTGCCGACAATATAGTAATAACCATCCCTATCCCTTTTTGCCAGGTCGCCTGTATAGAGCCAGCCATCCTTCAAGGTGTCTTCGGTGGCGCTCTTATTTTTCCAGTAAAATGAAAATGTATGATTCCCCAGGATGGCGAGTTCACCGACCTCATCCGATCCAGTCTCGTTGCCGTCTTCATTCAGGATCCTGATATTATGGAACAACATTGGCTTGCCGACTGAGCCTCTTTTTACATCCGCCTCTGAAGGGTCTATGTAAAAATTATTTGGGCCAGCCTCTGTCAGGCCATAACCCTCCTTGAAGGCGATGCCCTTCTGTTTGTAAGCATCATAGATTTCAAGCGGACACGGCGCCCCTCCTGATAAAAATAGCTTTATATCCTTGAATACTGCCTTTTGAAAGGAATCAGATTTTATAAGCATATGGTGCATCGTAGGGACAAACAGGACGATTGTGCACTTATGCTCAATTAAATTATTAATCGCACTTTCCGGTGTAAAATCATTGGCCAGGACGACGGTGCCCCCTGCCATCAGGATTGGAACGGAAAGAGCATTCAGACCCCCTGTGTGGAATAATGGTAAATATGTCACCGTTCGGTCTTCATTCGTAAGATTCCAGCTGGCGATCGTGGAAATGCTATTCCAGATGATTGCCCGTTGTGACAGAACCGCTCCTTTTGGTTTGCCGGTGGTCCCGCCTGTATAAATCATTGCCAGAGGGTCTTCTTCATCCAAATCCATTTCGCGCATTTCATGCTGGCCGGAGTCAATCAGCCTCGAGAATCGGGTACCATTTATTTGAATGCAGCGATTTTCCTCGCCCCAGATCATCGTCACTTCTTTTGTAAAACTTGAATGGAACGCAAGGATCGTGGGTTCACAATCTTTTATAATATAGGCTAATTCATCGATAGAAAGCCTCCAGTTCAGCGGCACAAAAATTGCACCAATCTTTCCACAAGCAAACAGCAAATCAAAATAACAGATTCCATTTGGCGCGAGCAAGGCTATTCTGTCTCCCTTTTTTACCCCTTCTGTTTGCAGCCACGCTGCGATAGCTTTAGCCCGATCATTGACTTCCCTGTACGACCAGTCCTGACCTGTACCTGCATCGACAACCGCAACGGCCCCCGGGGTCAAACTCGCTCTCGCTTCAAGCCAATCGAGCTCCCACCTCACCGCAATCTCTCCCTCTCTCGTCATGATGGGTTTATTTTAGGAAATGGGAGTTACAGGATAGTTACATAAAACAAAATCGCGAGCTCCCTGGTCAGCCCGTCAAGCGCTGAAGCTGGAGTAAGAAACTTTCAGGTAAAATTCAAAAAACACCACAGCATCTGCCATGGTGTCAAAAATTTATATGCCTCTTAACTCTTCTTCCGTAAATAATCCCATGCTTTTTACATGGTTCCTGGCTTCAGCATCACCCAGTTTGTAGACCATCGCGTAAATCTCCTTCATCGTAAAGTCATATTCAGCATGTTCACGGTCCGGGTCCTTGAAAGGATGAAGATGGGAATTTCCGTATGTTGCCCAGTCGGCTTTATAGTTTTCGGTGAGATACTCCCGCAAATCCTTGATTTCTTCACCTGTCGCCAGCAACGTGAATAAATGGCCCTCAGGCTCAGCTGGTGTGTCCAGAACCTCACCGCTTTCTATATTAAAGTAGTACGTCTGCTTTGTTTCTTCCATGTATAACACCCCATCCTTTTTTAATACTATTTACCACTTTTGGAGATAGGTTAATCCTAAAGAGATAATTCGGGGAATTGAAAAGGTTGGAAGTGCCATGCATCCTTTGGTATTTTAGAGCACCTTTATACCATTCGCAGAGGGAACAGTTAGTTTTAACACCGGTTAGGGGAGATTTAATACCAGTTGGAACAGTTTTAATACCAGTTGACGCATTTTTAATACGAGTGGGGTCGTTTTTAATATCAGTCGGGAGGATTTTCCAGGATTTGAGGATTTATTTTAACGGTTGTGAAGATTTATTTAACGGTTGGCTCGAATATTCATACGATTGGGATGATTTATTTAACGGTTGCAGCAAATATTCCCGGTTGGAACAATTTTATTCCCGGTTGGAGCAGATTTATTCCCGGTTGAAAGAAATTTATTCACGGTTGGAGCAGTTTTATTCCTGGTTGAATAATTTAAACTCCAATAGAATAGAAATCATTCCTTTCCCCATACCTACCCAAAATAAAAAAGCGCAGCAAGTGCGCTTTTTAAAATCACATCATGATCCCGCCATCGACATGGAGGTTGGTGCCGTTCACGTATTTGGACTCGTCTGAGGCGAGGAATAGGTAGGCATGTGCGATATCCTCTGGCAAACCGAGCCTGCCAAGCGGGACAAGCATTTTCATTTGTTCAATCACTTTGTCTGGCACCGCTGCGGTCATGCCCGTTTCGATGAAACCTGGCGCTACAGCGTTTACATTGATGCCTTTGCGGCCGAGTTCCTTTGCCCATGTTTTCGTCATCCCGACGACTCCGGCTTTTGTTGCTGCGTAGTTTGTCTGTCCCACGTTCCCATATATGCCGGAAACGGATGATGTATTGATGATTCTCCCTGAACCTTGCTGGACCATTGCTGGCACAACCGCTTGAGCGCAATTGAATACGCCGGTCAGATTGACATCAACGACCTTTTGAAAGTCCTCTGCCGAAAGCTTATGAAGCATCCCATCCCTTGTGATGCCTGCATTATTTATTAAAATATCGATTTTGCCAAAGTGTCCTAAAACGTTTTGGACCAACGAGTCCACACTGGCCCTGTCAGCAACGTTCACCTGAAAAAAAGCGACTTCATAGCCCTCAGCAGACAGTTCGGCTGCTCGTTTTGATCCTGTTTCCTCATCAAAGTCCGCCATGGCAACCCTCGCGCCTTCACTAGCAAAAGTTTTAGCTGCAGCAAGCCCAATTCCGTTCGCTGCACCTGTAATAATCGCTACTTTATCTTTCAATCTCATAAAAACACCTTCCTACTCTAAAAATCCTTCAATATGCTGCAATAGCTGGTCCAGATCATCCACTAATGGCGAGTGGCCGCAATCCTTCAATTCCACAAACCTTGCACGCCCTGCAAAGTCCTCAACAATTTCATCTGCCATCCTCTCAGTGACCACTAAATCTCTGTCACCCCGGAGCACAAGCACAGGAATCTGGATATCCTTCACCTGGCCTGTTCCATCCTTCAAGCCATTATTTAAAGCACTGATGTTGAAAGTATTAAGAGAATGGTAGACTTCAGCAAGATTGCGCTGTGTCAGCATATCATCAACATACTCGTCATAGAGACGATCTTCCGGCTGACGATCGGTATAAATCAACATATTCCACATTGCCTTTAAAAACCCTCTATTTTCCTGGTCATAGGCCGTCTGGACGGCAATCGTTTTACCAGCATCCGCCTTTACATCCTCATAAGTAACCAGACGGTTGTTAATATCCGGCAGACCTTCTGCACTCGTACCGAAGAACGGATACCCTCTCGTTGATGCAGATGCGAGCAGCACAAGTTTTTCACAATAACGTGGGTAATCTGCGGCGAACTGCATCCCTACTGCTCCTCCCGTCGACCAGCCAACAAGTGCAAATTCCTTCAGCCCTATTTCATCTACAAACATTTTTACATCATCGGAAAAATCCTTGATTGACATGATCGGCTTATGATAGCTGGATCCACCGAACCCCCGAAGGTCCACCGCAAAAACTTTATATTCAGGGTCAATCGCGTCAATCAACAAGTCCCAATGCTTGGAAGATGTCATATTGCCATGGACTAAAAGAACATTTTTGGTTCCGCCATCCCGCTCCCTATAAGCGAATGTCTCCCCATTTGGCAAGCCAGCCTTCTTCATTTCCACTGCCGTTTTTTCCATTACAGCACACCCTTTCCCCAACGTATGGTTGTTGCGCCCCACGCATAGCCTATCCCTGCACTGACAAGAACTGCTACATTCCCGTCCTTCAATTTCCCTGCCTTTTCTGCCAGTTCCAGCGACAGGATCTGGTCAATCTGTCCAATATGCCCATAGTCTTCGAGGTAGATAGAGTTTTTATCTGTAAGCCCTAGCTCCCTCAATACAAAATCATGTGCCGAACGCTTCATGTGTAACATCCCGACATAGGAGATATCCTTTTTGGAAAATCCGCTTTTTTCAATGGACCGAGAGATGACCTGCAGGAAATTTGCCATCGATTTTTGCTCGAGCCTTTCCTTCATTCCCTGTGGATCGAGAACATCAAGCTGGTACAGGCCTCGCTCCAGGGTCTCCGCAGAAATCGGATTTTTCGTTCCTCCCGCAACCACGACCACATCCTCGGAAAAAGAGCCATCCGTAATCATTTCTGTTTCCAGCAGCACATTCTCCTCATGGCCCTTTTGCAATAGAATCGCACCGCCGCCGGCCCCAAGATTATACATGAACCTTGTCCTCGGATTTTGGTAATCTATGAAATCACCATTACGATAGCCCCCAGCAAGGAGAACGGTATTGATCGCCGGGTCAGAGAGCATCATCCCTTTTGCAAGCTTCAGGGCCATCACGGTCGTTCCGCATCTTAGTGCCGTGTCAAAGGCCCAGGCATTCCTTGCACCGATTTCCTCCTGCAGCTTGATTCCTGCTGTCCATAATGGATACTCCTTGTATTCCTCACCAATATAGATGACAAGGTCAATGTTCATTGGATCCATGTTTGCTTTTTCCAATGCCATTCTTGCAGCTCTGATTCCCATCTCACATGTATGATCATCAGGACCTGGCACCGGCTTTTTCCTGATTCCCATTTTTTCTTCCACAACTTGTTCGGGAATTCCTGCCAACCTGGCAATTTCCTCTCCTGTGATATGGTTTTCAGGAAGGTAAATTCCCGTACTGACAATGCCAATCTGCATCTACTTGCCTCCTTCTAGAAAAGCGCAAGCGCCTTGGTCAGCCCCGACAAGCGCTGCCCGCCTAAAACGCCACGTCCTGTGGCTGGCGGGTCTAGCACATCCTGTGCCTCGGAGGGCCTGACAGTGAAGTCGTTCTTTGACTTCATTGGCAGGACTGAAGCGACCTCGAGCTGCTCAAAGCTAACGCTTCTCGCAAGATACTCGAGGAGGCACTCACAGCGATGAAAACTGGCTAGGCGCTGGAGCTAGACACTAATCTAAGTGCAAAAGTTTATACTTTTAAAAGAAAATCCATTCTATGAATCTCCAACAATTCCTTTAATAAATTCCATTGCCGACTCTATCGAATCAAACATGGCTTCCTTTTCTTCCTGCACATATGTTACTTTGACTCTCCAATATTTTGTGCCGCTGTCCATTTCGATGTCCGCGAGCTGGAAACGAAGGACGAATGATGTAACTTGCTTTGTTTCCATCACGTATCTCCCTGGCTGACAGTCTCTGATTCAACCGGAACAGATGCTTTCTTTTTCTTTCTGAATTTCAGTTTTTGCAAAGAACCGACGATGCCCATTGGGAAGAACATGACAGCGAGGATATAAATGATTCCGAAAAAGATGATCCATCTTTCGAAAATCCAGTGAACCTTTGCCAGTTCTGTCAGCCAGTGATGCGAAAACTCGATGATTCCCGCACCGATAATCGCCCCGACAAGCGTCCCGACACCGCCAATGATTGTCATCAGCAAGGCATCAAGTGTGATATCCATGGTAAAAACACTTGTGTTCACGAATCTTAAGGAAACTGCGTATAAAATCCCCGCAATACCAGCGATGACTCCCGATACGACACTGGCAATGACTTTATATTGCAAAACGCTGAATCCAAGCGATTCTGTCCGCTGCTCATTTTCCCGAATCGCCTGCAGGACTCTTCCAAGCGGCGAATTAGTGAATCTTTTTAATAAAATAAAGACAATGACCATCGAACCAAGGCAAATCAGGTAAAAGTCAGTCCGGTCCTTAAGGAAGTCCGGTACCCTGAAAGTGAAGCCATCATTTCCATAAGTAACAGTGCGCCATTTTTCGGCTAGCACTAAAAACAGTCCGGCGAATGCCATCGTCAGCATTGCGTAAAAATGACTTTTCAGCCGCAGTGTCAGCAGCCCGACAAAATAACTTACCACAGCAGTCAGCAGGATCGTGACCAGGACAGCAAGCAGAAAGTAGCTCGTTTCTGGTTCGAATCTTTTCATAAAGACACCAACCGTGTAAGCCCCGATGCCAAAGAACATCGCATGGCCGAACGAGACAATGCCCGTGTATCCGAGCAGGATGTCATAGCTCATTGCCAATACAGCAAAAATGAACACCTGAGAGAGAAGAATGAGCAAGCTTCTTGAATCATAGACAAAAGGAAGCACGGCCAGGAAACCGGCGACAAGCAAATATAAGATGTTCATGCGACTCGAAACCATTCTTGTCATCATTTCCTCACCCCTTTGCCCCGAATAAGCCCTGCGGCCTGAAAATTAATACCACTGCCATCAGCAGCATGTTAGCGGCCAGCGCCAGGTCTGGCACATAATAAGCCATGAAAGAACCTGACAATCCAACCAGAATCGCGGCCATCACCGAGCCTGTAAAGCTGCCCATTCCGCCAATAACCACTACGATGAATGCGAGGATCGCGAATTCCATCCCCATGTCGGCATAAATCACCCCGGAGTATGGCCCTAGCAGCATTCCCCCAAGGGCAGCCATGCCTGCCCCAATCATGAACACAAACATGAATACTCTCTGGATGTTGACGCCAAGAGATTGGACCATTTCCTTGTTCATGACGCCGGCGCGAACGACCAGGCCGACCTTTGTATTTTTCAGCAGGTATTGTACAGCAAGGAATACAGCAAATCCCACGGCAATAATGAAAACCCGGTATTTTATGATGATGATGCCGCCAAACTCCCAGCTGCCAGAAAGGTAATCAGGGGTTACCGCTGAAATCTGGTTAGGTCCCCAGACCACTTTTAACATTTCTGATAAAACAAGCATCAAGCCGAGCGTGATTAATATTTGCTGTACATGGTTGCCGTAAACCGGCTTGATGATCCAACGCTCGGTTACAATTCCAAGAATCATGCCAGTAAGGATGGCACCGATGATCCCAATAAAAAAACTCCCTGTAGACGTATAAATCCAAATGCCACTGTACGCACCCCAGGCAAACAAACCACCATGGGCAAAGTTTAGGACATCCATCAACCCAAATATCAAAGTAAGACCGGCTGCCAGAAGGAAGATCAGCATTCCCGTGGCAAGGCCGTTAAGGCTCAAGTTAATCAGTACGTCCACTCTTTCTTCCCCCTTTCCTACGCAATGCCGAGATATTTCCGTCTCATTTCTTCGTCCTCACGAAGGAGGTTCATCGAGCCGTTCGAAACCGTCCTGCCATCATCGATGATGTAAAAGCTGTCGCCAATACTGCTGGCCATCATGAAGTTTTGTTCTACAAGGATGATTGTCGTTTTATCCTTCATTTGCTGGATGGATTCCATAACCTTCTCGACAACGATTGGTGCAAGGCCTTTACTCGGTTCATCGATCAAGAGCAGTTCATTATCATTGACGTATGCTCTTGCGATAGAAAGCATCTGCTTTTGGCCTCCGCTCAAAAGCCCGCCTGGTTTTTTCCAGAACTTCTTCAAATCAGGAAAAAGATCAAGAATCCAATCCAGTCGCTGTTGGGTCTCAGCGTTCTCTTTTTTGACTGCCACCTTGATATTTTCTTCGACAGTCAGGCCGGCGAAGATCCCCTGGTCTTCTGGAACATATCCAATTCCTTTGTTTGCAATCGAATAGGTTGGCAGACTCTGTATTTCTTCTCCTTTAAATTGAACCGAACCTTTAGCAGAGGGGTTCAGGCCCATGATGGTCCTGAGTGTTGTTGTTTTACCGGCACCATTCCGGCCAAGCAGCACCGTAACTTCCCCTTTTGGCACTTCAAATGAAATACCTTGAAGGATGTGATACTGGCCAATGAATGTTTCAACTTGTTCAAGCTTCAGCAGCGTGTTCACTATGCAAACCTCCCAAATAGGCAGACTGAACCGTTTCATTTTTCATGATCTCCTCTGGCGTACCATCAGCAAGCAGTGCGCCATTGAACAGAACCATGATGGAATCAGAAAGGTCCATGATCATATCCATTTTGTGTTCAATCAAAATGATCGTCCGGTCGCCGCGTTGTTTGATTTTCCTGATTACCTCGAGGATTGCCGGAACCTCTTCCAGTGACATGCCTGCCGTCGGTTCATCGAGCAGCAGCACCTCTGTGTTCAAAGCAAGCAGCATGGCGATCTCCAGCTTCCTTTTCTCACCATGTGCAAGGTTCCTTGCAAGTGCATCCTTCTTGTCATCGAGCAACACCAGCTTCAACCACTCTTCTGCCTGCTCCTCAAATTTTTTAAAGGAACGAAAATGCCTGAGCATCTTGTAGCGGACTCCTTCATGAGACTGTACCGCAAGACGGACATTTTCCATCACTGTCAGATTGGGGAATACATTGGTAATCTGGAAGGACCGTCCAATTCCCGCCCTTGTTCTTTTAGTCGGAGAGAGCTTTGTGATATCAATGCCTTTATACATGACCTGTCCTTTCGTCGGCGCGAGCTGCCCGCTCAACAGGTTGAAGAAAGTCGTTTTCCCGGCACCGTTCGGACCGATGATTGATTTAAAATGATTATGCGGGACTGAGATGCTGACAGAGTCTACCGCGGTATGGCCGCCAAATGTAATGCTAAGCTCTTTCGTCTCGATAATTGCCGTCATGTACTTCACCACCTTTGATTGGATTACATTCGATTCAGTAAAAGCATAATGAACTTCGGCTGAGTTACCGAAGTTCATTATGAACACTTAGTTCCGGATTGGAGGAGCTGTTTCTTCTGGAGAGAGCTCGCGGATCAGGACAGGGACTGGATAGTCGACTCCTTCTTTTTTCTCCAGCTTGATTGCGTATAATGCCTGGAGTGCCTGATGGTCCTCTTCACGGAATGTCATTTTTCCTTTTGGTGATTCAAAGCTCATTCCTTCCATCGTTTCAATCAGCTTTTTGGAATCAGTGTCCCCTTCTGTTTTCTTCAATGCTTCGACGATCGCCATCGCAGCTGTCATGCCTCCTGGTGTAAATAGATCTGGCAGCTCACCGTTAAAGCGCTTTTTATGTTCATCAACAAGCCATTTATTGATGTCATTTTGCGGGAGATCATGATAATAAACAGTGAAGCCTTCCATGCCGACAAGCGGCTCCATCGTGGCAAGTGCAGCGATATCTGGTGCACCAGTAGAGATTTTGATGCCTTTTTCCTGGACCTTCATATCTGAAATCTGGTTCCATGGCGAATTCGCGCCCGCCCAGACAACAAATAAGTAATCAGGCTTTTGGTCGATGATTTTCTGGATGTTCGAAGTGAAGTCAGTTGCAGCTGGATCTGCATATTCTTCGTGGATGATTTCGGCGCCAAGTTTTTCGGCTGCTTCTTTAAACGCTGCAACGCCATCACGTCCAAAAGAATAATCCGGAGCAAGAGTCGCGATTTTCACACCATCCTTCGCGATTGCAGCAGCACCCGCAACAGCATCCTGTGATGAGTTACGCGCCGTACGGAAGATGTATTCATTGAATTCAGAGCCTGTGATGCTGTCTGCTACAGCTGGCTCGACGATCATGATTTTTTCATATTCCTCGGCAAGCGGCAGGACTGCCAGCGTGTCACCTGAGCTTGAAGATCCGACCAGGAAATCTACTTCATCCTCTTCCAGAAGTTTCGTCGCTTTCTGGACCGCTACCTCAGGTTTGGTTTCTGTATCTTCCACAATGAATTCAATTTTTCGGCCCGCGACTTCATTTGTTCCATTAGTGGCGTATTCAAGGCCGAGCTCGAACCCGCGAAGAGTCTGCTTCCCATAAGCTTCAAGACCGCCTGTCTGCGAAGCCAGCACACCAATTTTAATCGGTTCTGAGTTCTTCGGTTCTGAGTTCCCTTCTTTCTTCCCTTCAGTGCCTCCTGACTTCTCAGTTCCCGATCCACTGCAGGCACTTGTAAACAACAGTACCAAAATGAGCATAAATGATAAAACAAAATTCCGCTGACCAGCTTTCATTTCCTTTCCCCCTTTAAAATGTTGATTCCAAAGCCCATTAGCTTTGACATCATCTTAAAAAATGCCAGTTACAAATGAGTTACATCATGCAGAAAATTAGTTGTTGAAGTTCTAAAAATGAATGAAAAGTGAAACCCAAAAGAGGCGTATTCCGTATAGAGAGATACATAAAAAAGGGGGACAACTTCGATGGATTCCGTATTTTTGTTTATCCTGATCCTTTTCACACTTCCATGGATCATTACAACCATCATCATGACGCCGATCCAGTACAGATATATCAAAAGAATGGAAGAAATAAAGAAACAGAAGCAGCTTTCACAAAGTCAAATGTACGAGGAAATGCCTGTGCAGGAAGAAATCCTTCATATGAACCTGCAATCGAATATTTTGTTCATTCCGGCAAATATCATTGCAGGATTAATTTATAAGTACCGGCAACGGTAAAACACTAAATCTTCCAAATAAAAAAGTATCCCCTCCAACTTTTATGGCAATAACGTTACTAAATTGCCAAAAACATGGAGGGGATTTCTATGATGGGAATCTATTTGATCAATGAAAAGATTCATATAAATGGACACGTCCAGGATGAAAGTGTTGAAATTCAGCAAAGCCTGCTGCTTGATTTCATGAAGAAAGAGAATATTCAGCCTGTAAAATTGAATCCATACCAGCTGAACGAGCATTATACGATTCCACATGCACTGCTTTATGATTTAAAACTCCATAGAAAGCAGATTGATTGCCTGCTGATGTACTCCAATGAATCTATCGAAGATTTCGCTGCAACCTATCCTGCAAGATGGCTGATCCTGAAGAGTTATTTTGACACCGTTCTAACTGTCGCCTAAGGCAGTAATAGCATCAGTTCCAAGTCAAAAGCCGTCTGTCCCGCCAAAAGCGATGCAGTAGCCATCAAGATCTTTGACTGCAAACTCTTTCCAAGGGCCATTATTTTCATCAACCCATGGATCGATGGCGATTTGCGCACCCTTTTCCTTGAATTCTCGATATAACTCATCAAGCGAATTCCAGTCTTCCACATAGCAATAAAGGTCGAACCCTTGCTGCTCCCCTGATGCCGGCGGATTAGGCCTCACTTCCTTGGGGTCGCTGGCTTCCAGCAGTTTTATTGCCAGTCCTGAAAATCCATCTCGGATGGCCCACCAGTCGGTCACCTCACAGCCTAGTACATCACTGTAAAACTTCCGCGATTTTGCCAGGTCCGATACCAATAAAACCTTCAATGAACTGTGAATCTGTCTTTTTGTTTCCATTCCATCCTCCTGTAAGTCTATTGATTTTGTCCTTCAATAATCATTTCATACATATGCTTGGTTGGATCGAGCGGAGTGACTCCAAGTTCTTCCTCCAGCACTTCACTGCATTTATTATACCAGCGGATGGCTTGCGGGCGATTGTTCTTCCGATAATAGCAAAACATCAGCAATCGATAGGCTTCCTCCCATGTTCTGTCTCTGTGGAGGATTTTTTGGCACCAATGAATGGCAGCATCATAGTTTTCACGCCTTACATTTAGCTGCGCCAGTTTCTCTGCACTTCGCAAAAAGTAAACAAGCAGCCTTTCTCGCTCATTGAGGCACCAGTCCTCATATCGTCGTTCAGGAAGATAATCCCCATTATACAAATTCAATGCACGCTCTAGTTCTTCCATTGATTTTTCCGTATTCTTCTCTTCAAGGCCGGCTTCTGCCCATTCTTCAAATATACGCGAATCCAGTTCGATTGCTGCCTGGGGGTTAACTCCGTATCCCGCTCCTTCCCTGATAATGAAAAATGGGGCGGATCTCGCTTTGCGCGAAGGCTCCAGGACATTATTCAAGGCATTCAGGGCAACTTTAAAATCTCTGTCTGCATTCTTTTCCTCATGGGTCGGCCAGAGAATCTGGAAAATATCCTCCTTCATCAGGAACTGGTTCCTCCTTGTCAAGAAAAGCTGGAACAGCTCTTTTGCCTTTCCCCTCTGCCAATCCCTGTCCTCCACTTCCCTGTCCCCCAGCCAGAGCCGGAACTGGCCAAGCGTTTGCACCCTTAATGTATAGCCAGGATGAGTACTCAGGCGATGAATCTTCAAATCCTCCAACAGCTTCTCTGCATATCCTGGCACAATGGATTGCTTTACCGCTTCAATGAGCATAGGTATGAACATTTGCAAGTCCCGCGGCCCAAATGTCGTCCGCTTCTTCAGGAAAAATTCATATCCGCCTGTCTTCATCAATTTTAAAAAGCTTGAAAATGCTGATCTGAATTCCTCTTCTTCATTCAATGAAAAATAATAATAGGACTTCCAAAACGACAGCAGCATCCTGCCATATTCATCACCACACTGGTTGATCAGCCCCTCTGCTTTATGAAGGTTCTCGCACGCCTCCTTGTGCCTGTCATTATAAATTGACGCAATCGCCAGGCAAAGCGTTATAAGTGCTGAAAGCCAGACATCCTTCACCTGTTCTGTTTCAAGCAGCGCCTTTCGTCCAGCCTCAGCAGCCCGCTCATATTCACGCCTTGAGCCGTAAAGAATACACAATCCCATCAGCGGCTCTGCCTTCCCTCGTTCGATGCTCAGACGTCCCATGATTTCAAGTGCCGTTTCATAGCATTTTTCAGCCAGGGTCAGATCGTACTGTTCAATGAGTTGAACGGCATGCCCCATCCTGATCCATCCGCAAGCCTCCACAAACGGAGCTTGGATATCAATCCCATACTGTATCCCTGATTGTGATAAAGTTTTTGCCTTCATGCCATTGCCTGTAAAAGCTTCAATCAATGCCAGAAGAAGATCTGTCTCCCTGTGTGATTGCGGCAAATGCAGTTTTTCATCCAGATGGCCAATCGCCTTTGCATCCGTTAAAATCCTTCTCGTTTCTTGAAATCGGCCGGTCCTCAAATATAACCGGGCTTCCAGGTTTCCATCCTCTATAAGAACCCCCATCGACCTTGCCCGTTCAATCCACCTTTCTGCCTTCAATGCCTGCCCGGAATTGATCAGGTTTTCAGCAAGCAGGCGATAGAGCCTTCCCGTTTCCTCCGCGGCATCTTCAAGCATCTCCGCTTCCCGAAGCTCAATTGCCTGAGCTAAGATGCGCTCAGCTTTAAGCGGCTGGATTGTATCAAGATAAATTTTTGCTTTGCCCTCAAGTGCCTTGCTTTTCCAAACTGCATTTCCCATCCTGTCAGCTGTCTGTATTGCCTGTTCATAGCATGCTTCCGCTTGCTTGTACAATGAGCGATAGCGGTACACTTCTCCCTCAAGAAATAAAAGGGAACAATAGCGGCTTTTGTCTTCCAGTGGGATTCTCGCTAGCCGCTCCTGCAGATTCTCGAGCTTCCCCATTTCGAGAAGCTCCATCCCCTGTTCGTCCATTATCGCTGCAGCAGCGCTGTATTGGCCAATTTTCTCATAACAGTATAATGCCTCTTCCCACTGCCCCTTTTTTTCAAAATAATGGGCACTGTTCATCATTAATCCTTTGTATTGACCAGGCTGGCTAGTAATCAGCCTGTTCTCGAGGAATTCTCGAAAAAGCGCATGATACCTGAACTGGCTGTCGCCTATCTGCTGGATGAAAAGATTTTTCGCATTCAGCTGCTGCAGCATCTGGATGGAACCGTTCATACCGAGGATGTGATCGCAGATATCCGTACTTATTTCCTCAAAGATACTTGTCTGTTCAAGGAATTGCTGGATCATTGGAGGCTGTTTCGAAAACACTTCATGAACCAGGTATTGAAACAGGTCCTCAAGCGACTTTGCCGGCTCTGCCAGGAGATCATCCAGGCTTTGCAGGTGAGGAAGCTGCTGAGCGATCATTCCAATGGCAATGACCCATCCTTCTGTAATTTGATACAACTGGTCGATCTGTTCGTCACTGATAGCAAGCTGATAATAATCAGAAAGGAGCAGTTCAATTTCTTCTTTGCCAAAAATCAAATCTATCTTTGATATCTCATTCAATTCATTTTTAGCCCTTAACTTAGCCAGCACTTTCCAGCCGGGCTTCGTCCTCGTCGAAATAACAAGATGGAGATGTCCCGGCATGTGCTCCAGCAGTTTTTCTATCCAGACGTTGATATGGTAGGAATGTTCGATTGCGTGGAAATCATCCAGGATGACAACGATCTGTTCAGGTATTTGGAGTACCTCATTGATGAAAAGCGAAGAGAGCATGCTAAGTTCCTCTTCTCTTATATAACGGTCCATTTTTTTCATATAAGAGATTAACTCATGGCCAAAATCCGGGAACAAGGTTTGAATCGAGGCTGTCAAATAGGATAGAAACGGGAGAATATCGTCATCCGAAGAAGTGATTGTATACCAGCAGCATGACTGGTTCTGATCCTTGACATGCAATGCGAGAGCTGTGCTCTTTCCATAACCGGCACCTGCCTGGATGATGGTCAGCGGCTTTTGAGTAATCGCTTTCATTTTTTTCGATAATCTGGCCCTTCTGATCCATTGATCCTGTAAGCCAGGAACAATTAATTTTGTTTTGATCAATGGCAATGTTCCCTGCATATAATCTCCGCCCTGGTTTTATTATAATGATGCAAGTCTAACATAAATGAATTAAAAAAAGACTCGAAAATTGACGAGTCTTTTCACTTCTCTATATGTATAGTTAGAAAGATACATCCATTTCCTCGAGCGGCCAATACCTCAGATTCACTTTGCCGACGACCTGCTCTTCTGAAATGAACCCAAACTGCCTGCTGTCCCAGCTGCCCAGACGGTTATCGCCAAGGACGAACAATTTCCCTGCCGGCACTCTTTCAACCCCGGTCAAATCCTCAAGGGTAAAGTCGCCGGTCAAATAGCCGCCGGGTGATTGCTCGCGGTAATGCTTCAAAAAAGGTTCCTTCAATTGTTTGCCATTGATGAATAACATGTCTTCACGATATTCAACTTTATCGCCTGGCAGACCGATGACGCGTTTCACAAAGTCTTCCTCTTCATTCGCATGGAATACGATTACGTCAAACCTTTCGAGATCTTCTGTTTCGTATCCCAGCTTATTGACAACGACCTTATTCCCATCTTCCAGTGTAGGAAGCATGGATTCTCCTTCAACAACATAATTGGAAAAAAAGAAAATCCTAATAAAGACAAATATGATCATTCCGAGAGCAAAAGCCTTGATCCATTCGAGCCCTTCCCTTTTCACGATTTCTCTCATTGACTTCCTTCACCACCTGTTTTCCTGCTATCTGTCATTATCGTCTTTTCCAACACTCATATTCATTTTTACTTCAATTCTTTTGCCGATATACCACAAGATAGCGATTACTGCCAGAACGATAGCCGTTCGCGCGGGATTAGTGATTAAAGACCTAATATCATAACCTACAAAGCTGATAGTAAAAATCATCACCATTTTTCCCGTTATCACTGCAAGCATATACTGTGCCATGCTGATTTTTGAAAGCCCTGCTACAATATTAACGAGGGCAGATGGAGTGAAAGGGAAGCACAGCATCAGGAAGATCGGTCCAAAACCATGGCGTTCAATCCAGTTCATCCCTTTCTGGACTTTTGGATGGCGCTGTAAAAACCTTAGGATCCGTCCCTGGCCGTACCGTCGGAAAATCAAAAAGACAATCAACGCCCCGAGAACAGCACCAATCCAGGAAAAGAGAAACCCAAGCCACAGCCCAAACGCATTCGCATTTGCCATAACAAATAAGAACAACGGCAGGAACGGCAAAAACGCCTCAAGCATGGGCAGAAGAATGCCGGGAATCGGTCCAAAAGAACGATATTGATTGAGCAAATCCATAATGTTTTCGGTTGTAAACCATTCTTTCAATAATTCAACATCCATTGAGATCTCCTTGTCCAAAAACACTCGGCAACCAGAATTCAACAGAGTTCTGATTACCTTATCCTATTTACCTCTTAGAGATAATTGTACACCTCTAATTCTTAATTTGGGTAATTTTTAACAAGCTGTCTATTTAGTCAAAAAATTCTGGAGCGCGGTACTGTTTTCTTCAAAATCTATCGCCAGTACTGCTCCTGCACCGCTCACTCTCTGGTTCTCGAATGATCCTTCAACTGGTATCCTCATTGTTTCGATATTCCGATTATCCTTTGAAATCAGACCTTTTCCCATAAATAAGATATCGCCTGTATCCATATTGGTATTAATAAACGGCGTAACTACTCCAACCAATTTAGGAAGCTTCGGCAAAGTCTGGATGCTGGCGAATTCCTTTCCAACCTCCTTTATGACTTTTTGCTGGCGTTCAACACGGCCAAAATCACCGACTGCATCCTGACGGAACCGGACATACCCAAGAAGATGTTTCCCATCCAGTCTTTGAACACCCGGTTCGAGTGTGACACCTATTCCCTCGGACATTCTCTTTTCAACGTCGACTTCCACACCTTCTGGGAATGCTTCATCAATCAGACGGACGAACCCCTCAAAATCAACGATTGAATAATATTGAAGGCTCACATCAAAGTTTTGCTTTATTGTCTGCCTCAACAATTCCGGTCCGCCAAGCGCAAATGCAGCATTGATTTTATTCATCCCGTGTCCCGGAATCTCCACATACGTATCCCTCATGATTGAGGTCAATTTATATGACTCTGTATCTGGATTATAGCTGGCGATCATGATCGTATCTGAGCGCGAGGTTTCCTTCCCTCTTGCATCACTGCCAATCAACAGGATATTCGTCAGGCCATTGCGGTCGCTCTCGCCATTGAAATGGTATTCCTGCTTGTTTTCTTCCGTTGCCTTTTCAGATTTATTGACACCTGACCGGAACTGCATGAAGGAATATAACGCAACAGCTCCGACCAGAAGGAACAGCAGTAAAAAGATACTCGACCACCTGATCCTCTTTTTTCTTTTTTTGTGTTGATGCCTATCAGATCTCATTCGAAAAACCCTTCCGGTTTATAGATATTGATACAACATGATTTTATTAAGTCCTTTTTGTTAACTTGTTTCTTTTTCATTATTTTGATTCATGAGCGTGCTGGATGATGTCCTTCTTAAGTCCAATTCAGCCACATAAGGGAACGGTACAAGCGAAAACGAACCCAAAAGCAACATCTAAATATAACTTCATTCCTCTATTACTATTTTCCTTCTTTACCTATAACCTTAAACTTCTCTGGAGAAATTTTCAAAAAATAAACCCACGGCAGTGCATGCCGTGGGTAAGGATGTTACAGATGGCTATTGAACCAATCAACAATGGATGCCAGCCTGCTGAGTCGCAGATTAGGCTTACCGCTTCTTGAAAGCTCGTGGTTGGACTCTGGGAAGCGAATGAACTTCGTTTCCTTTCCCTGTCTCTTCAAGGCAATAAACAGCTGTTCAGCCTGTTCGATCGGGCAGCGATAGTCCTTTTCGCTGTGAAGAATCAGTAATGGTGTATTGATCTTATCCACATAGGCGAGAGGTGAATGCTTCCACAATCTTTCCAAGTCGCCGAGGTCAGCTTGAATCTGCCATTCTGTAAAATAGTAGCCGATATCGCTGACACCATAAAAACTGATCCAGTTTGAAATCGAACGCTGTGTGACGGCTGCCTTGAATCTGTCCGTATGGCCGACAATCCAGTTTGTCATGAACCCGCCATAGCTGCCGCCGGTCACTCCCAATCGATCCTTGTCGATGAAATCGAAATTTTCCAGCGCGTAATCAATAGCGTCCATTACATCCTGGTAGTCTCCGCCGCCATAATCGCCTCGCACGGCATTGACGAATTGCTGTCCGTAGCCATGGCTGCCACGCGGATTAATGTAGAGGACTCCATATCCTTCAGCCGCCAAAACCTGAAATTCATTGAAATACGAGTTCGCATACATGGCGTGCGGTCCCCCATGGATTTCAAGAATCAACGGATATTTCTTGCACTCTTCATATCCCGCCGGTTTCATGATCCAGCCGTGCAGTGGTGTACCGTCACTGGCCTCGAAGGAAATTGGCTGTGGCTCTGATAAAGTGACCGATTCCAAAACCTTCTCATTCACGGACGTCAGCTGTTTCATTTCACCAGTGGTGACTTTAAGCTGGAACAATTCTCCTGGAAGGACTGGATTGCTTATGGCCGCTATAATCCTCTGGTTTTTGCGGTCCAATGTGTACCCATATACATGCTGCTGGTCAAGTAGTGCCGGGTACACTTCGCCAGCAAGGTTTGCAAAATATATAACAGTATTGCCCTGGTCGGTCGCAAGGAAATAAAAGCTCTCACTATCTTCGCCCCAGATTAACCCAGGACTGTGCGCTCCCTGATGGAAATCTGCGGCAACAGCGTCTCCTGCAAGGATATCCATATTTTCTGTTACACATTGGATGTTTCCAGAATTGAGCTCCTGAATCCAAACCTGGGTTAACGTTGCATTTTCAAACTCTCTTTCATGCCCCGTATAGCCAAGGTATTTTCCATCAGGTGAGAATACAGCATTGCCAAAGTAGCCAGTTCCGTTTGTGAGCTTCGTTTTGTTCCCTGTCTCAATATCCATCAGCCATAAATCACTTTTGAATGAGAAATCGCGTTCAGGTGACTCATCAGCCGACAATACAAGACTTTTGCCATCAGGAGACCAGCACTGCAGGTGGTAATCCACTTCGCCTTTTGCGACTACTTCTGCCTTGCCATCTGCAAGATTCACAATGGCAGTCTGTCGATACTTTCCGTCCCAGAAACCAGATGCATCTGATTTATATTTCATTTCCTGTGCTGCGAATGGTTCCAGTTTCTTGTCATCCTTCTTCTCTTCTTCTTTTTCAAGCAAATCTTCATCCGGCTTCAAGGATACGGAGCAGGCGATTCTTTCCCCATTTGGAGACCAAACGGGACCATTCGCACCATTCTTGAAATCAGTAGCCTGCCTTGCTTCTCCGCCAGCAGCATCCAGTACAAATATCTGGTTCTTGCCACTGCGGTTTGAAACGAAAGCAAGCTTCGTTCCATCCGGTGACCATCTTGGGGAATGATTGCGATCTTCACCGTAAGTCCATTGCTTCGGCTCTCCGCCATCTTCAATGTCAATTATGTATAAATTAGAGGCATAATCATTCTTTTTCTCCAGCATCTCTGTCTGGACAAACACACACTTCTTTCCATCAGGTGAAAACTGTGGGTCCGTAACGGACTTTAATTCAAATAAATCCTCTGCTTTTATAAATCTTTTTTCCATTTTGGGAGCCATCCTTCCAAAGTTAAGTTGTTACTTTATATTTCGATAACAGAAATAAATATCCTGCTTTTACTTAAATGTTTTTCTGAAGAAAGCCTACAATCCAACAGCACTGCAAGTTTCCTTTTATTTTGGAGAAGATAGTGAGAGGAAAATTTTTTAACCCTCTTGAAATCCTCCCAAAAATCCAGTACGATAATTACGAACAGATGTTCTTATTATAATTTGAAGGGACAGAGCAAAATGACAAGGATTCCTGAAAAAGACCGCGATATTATGGAGCAGGCCATCTATTTGCCGATGGTACTGGTCGTGCTCAATCGGGATCTTTCTGTCGTTGAAAATAGTCCATTTAAACTGAAGAAGCCTTATTTGGAACTAATTGAAGAAACAATGAAAGCAGTCCAGAAAGAACTCGCCATCGTGAAAAGCTACCTCAAAAAGAATAACCTTAAGGTTGAAGAAGTAAAACGGGACGACGCCTTCACCATGTTCCTCTTTATCTACAAAGGCTACGAAGAACAGCATAACTACTTCAATCCCCGTATCCGCAATAAAGTCCAGGAATTGATGGTCCACTACCTTTTCAAGCGGTTTAAAGCAGAACAAAAAGCGCAAGCGCCTCGTTCAGCCCCGACAAGCGCTGGAGGGCCTGACAGTGAAGTCGTTCTTTGACTTCATTGGCAGGACCGAAACCGAAATGTGTAGCCGACTGCCCAGAAACGCAGAAACTGGAGACTCCGACAAAGAAGCGCTTTTTGCTTCTGCCGGCGGAGTTGAAGTTTCGGAGTTTCTAGGAGGCAAAACTAGACAAGCGTCTCGAGGGGCTAGGCGCTGGAGCTGGATTAAGAAAACTTTATATAAAATCATTTAATAATTCTGGACAGCAATTGAAAAAGAATCCGGCTGAAAAACCGGATTCTTTGATTTAGTCTTTATATACCTCACTGACGAGACTGGCATGAGGATATCCTTGTGAGTCATTGTATCTTGGACCATGGAGAAGGTATAGAGCTTTTCGTTCGGTTTCTTTCATCCGCTGCATGAATTTGGTGCGCAGCATGGAAGTCCTTAGCAGCTGGTTTTCAAATGAATGATGGGATACTGGCAGAATCATGGATTTCTTATTCCTGAAGGTAACCTCTGTACTGTGGGCATCCACCTTCTTATGGAATAATACATGCTCATGTGAAACCCATATGCAGTCCGGTTTTGTAGGCGAGCTTGTAGGCATGAAATATATGGAGCTTATAGGGTCAACAATGATCGGGGTTTTATGGGTAATCCCGGTAAGCTGTTTTGTTCCTTCTTTCCTGCCTTCGTAGCTGCTTCCAAAATACTTGCAGCTTTTCTTGATAATATCTATTGGTCTGAATGGGGATAAATACTCCTCCTCCAGCTCGATCACCCTGGAGTATATCCTGCTGCCGTATTCTTCAGGAATAATTATCATGGTAAAAGGATTTATTTCGTACTCTTCTACTAAGTTCCTTGTGTTTCCTGTCATTCCTTCACCTCCTAAAATACCTTATACCCTATTTTACCATAAGTGTTTAAATTTTCTTTACTTATAGAAAAAGTTCTATTTTTAGCCACAATTATTGTCCTAATATAAATTTTCTAAAAATTATAAAAATTTAGTTGATTATCTTTTCAATAATCCATATAATATAAAAAAGGTCTAAGAGGTGAGGTCAGTGAAAGAAAAACCGTATTCTGAAATCATGAAGGCCAGTGTGATGAAACGCATTAAAGCCAAGGAATCTTTTGTTCTGGACCTGTATGTTGACATGCTTATTTCCGAAATACAGCTGAATACTAAAAAAGAAAAACTGATGTCAAAAATTGATAAAGCAATCGATGACCGCGACAAAATTCTCTTTTTAACATTGACAGAGGAATTGAAGGATCTCAACAAACAATTCGGCACTTAGATGAGTGATATCCCCTATATAGGGGATATTTTATTATTCCGAAATAAAGACAGCTATCGATTTGACTTTAAATGATTTTTACCAGCAGCCGAGTATGTATTGAATAAATCTGATTTGAAATTAGTTGCTGGCAAAAAAGAAAGCCCTCCTAGTCGAGGGCTTTCCTGCTTAATATTCATCTTCCTGTTCATTCCTCTTCTCAACTTCATAATCTTCGAGTCGTGAAATCCGTTCCAGCATCGTCGGATGTCCATAACGGAAAATTTTCACCAGCCATGGTGGATTTACCTGACTGAGCCCAGCCTTGGTCAATTCCTGGAAAGCAGAAATTGCCGCATTGGTGTTATCCGTCATTTCAATGGCATATCGGTCAGCCCTTGTTTCCTGGTAGC
Source organism: Bacillus sp. ISL-55 (assembly GCF_018613155.1). Taxonomy (GTDB): domain Bacteria; phylum Bacillota; class Bacilli; order Bacillales; family Cytobacillaceae; genus Mesobacillus. The sequence continues at coordinate 126,275 of NZ_JAGGQU010000031.1, forward strand.
GGGACACGAGGTTCGACACAGGGCTTGCCGCAAACATGATCATCGACAGGAACATCAGGAACAACGGAAGCGATCTTAAGTCACCAGGGTGCTGCAGCTTGAATTCCTTGCCCCAGCGGCTGATTGCCCAGTTCATCAGTCTCGAGACAAAGTACAGGCCGAACAAGGACAGGACCAGGTAACCGGCAATTCCAATATACAAATGCTTCTCCACATAATGAGCCATCTCATGTGCCATGATGAACAGGATCTGGTCATCGTTCAACCTGTTCAATGTCGTATCCCAGAGAACGATCCTCGAATTGGAGCCAATCCCCGTAACATAAGCATTAAGAGCGTTTGTTTTTTCAGCCATATCCACTTCAAATACATGCTCAGCCGGAATATTGGCCTGCCCCGCGATATCAAGGATCTTAGACTCCAACTCTTTATTTTTCAAAGGAGAAAAATCATTGTACAGCGGGTCGATCACAACAGGCTGCAGGAACATGATAAATAAAGTGAACGGTACAGAGAGCATCCACGCAAACAGCCACCAGAATCTTTTGAATTTGTTCATCAGCCAGTAAAGGACAATGACAATAACGAACATCATCGCATAATTGATCCAGAAATCAATTAGCTCATCCTTCATCCACGAGGCGAATGACTGTGTTGATATATTATAGGTCTTGGACAGCGTATAACTGATGTAACTTAGAGGGAAGGTCGCGATATAAGCAAAGAATGAGAGCCAAATCAAATAAATCGCTGTTTGGCCATACTTATTTTTCGCCGTATCTTCTCCCCATTTCTTAAAAGCTTTTGATAGTCCCAGGAGTAGTATTAAAAAGTAAAACAGCCATTCAAAAGGTGTCGACAGGAAAAATAATAAATTTCTAACTTTTGAGTATTCTTCGCTCAGCATTAATTCTCTTCCGTTCAAAAACGTTGCCGGGTCAGCCTTCGAACCTTCGAACTCAAATGGAAGACTACTATCTGCAAAGTAAAATAAATACCAGTAAACCGCGAAACCATAGAGCACATAGGCGATCACACCATAAAAACCCATCTTTCTCGCCATAGCTTCTCCCCCTTTTACGTACAACCATGTCTATAACTATTTTAATCCTTTGTCCTAAAAATAGAACAAGTTATTGATGAGGCTGGGGAAATGCTTAGCACGTTTATGTGACCTTTAACTAGGTTCCGGCACTTCCAAGGTCACATTATACCCTTTAACGTGACCTTTAACTGACTTTCGGTGCTGCTAAAGGCACATTAATCCCTTTTATGTGACCTTTAACTGACTTTCGGCACTGCAAAGGTCACATTATACCCTTTTATGTGACCTTTAACTGAGTTTCGCTTGCGCTAAAGGCACATTAAGCCCTTTTATGTGACCTTTAACTGAGTTTCGCTTGCGCTAAGGGCACATTATACCCTTTTATGTGACCTTTAACTGGGTTTCGGCACTGCAAAGGTCACATTATACCCTTTTATGTGACCTTTAACTGAATTTCGCTTGCTCTAAGGGCACATTAATCCCTTTTATGTGACCTTTAACTGAGTTTCGCTTGCGCTAAGGGCACATTATGCCCTTTTATGTGACCTTTAACTGGGTTTCGGCACTGCAAAGGTCACATTATAATCTTTAATGTGACCTTTAACTAACTTTCGGTGCTGCAAAGGTCACATTGAGCTCCGTATTCTGTATCCTAAGTATCTCCACCTAAATTAGTATTAACAACAAATAAGGTACCAGGAAATCTGACTCCTGGTACCCTGTGGCTTTAATTTAGAAAGCTATCATCAATCAGTGTTTTGAAATCTGGCTTATCCTTAAGGAACTTCAATGCGTAAGATGAATCCGAGAAGTCCTGGATTGACTGTGCATCGACTTCATGTGTAAAGCCAATTCGTTCCCATGCCAGCTCGACTACATCTTTTTCAAGCTCTTGCCCTGTTGTTTCTTTGATGTCTTTAATCGTAATTTCCTGTGCTTCAGCTGGGTTTTCGTTAATGAATTTCACAGCATCTTTATGTGCGTCAATAATCTTTTGGACAGTTTCCGGGTTTTCCTCAATCATTTTTCCGGAAGTGACCATTACGGATGCAGGAAGCGTTTCGCCAAAGGACACTTCATCCCAGCCGATGACGACTTCTGCTCCTGTTTCTTTTTCAATTACCGCTGCCCATGGTTCAGGTGCTACAGCAATATCCACCTTACCTGCCTTCAGCATAGCAGCGTATTGTGCCGGCTGGCCAGTAAGGTGTTTCATTGTTCCGCCAATCCGCTGCGATGTGATGCCCTCAGCTTCAAGATATGTTTCGTACTGAACATCATGTGTGCAGCCTACGCCAGGTGTAATGAATGTCTTGCCAGCGAAATCTTCGACTGAGTTAATCTCGACTCCTTTTCTTGCTAAAACAACTGTCCCGCCTGTTGATGCGCCTGCAATAATTTTAACGTCCGCGCCTGTTGAGTAGTTGTTCATCGCTGGTCCCGGTCCAACAAGACCTGCATCAATCTCACCCGTTTTCAGTGCAGTCATGAATGAACCGCCTTCAGCGAAGGTTTTGTATTCGATGGTTGTTCCATCACCAAGCTGCTGTTCAAAATAACCTTTGTCTTTTGCCACCATCGCAGGTACGTGGTTGATGTTCGGGAAGTAGCCGATGACGATTTTTTCCTTGCCTGCTGAAGTAGATGTTGAGCTGCTTGAACCGCAAGCGGCGAGTACCATTGCAGCTGTAAACAACATTGTTAAAATTAAAATGGCCTTTTTCATGAGTTTTTCCTCCTTTTTTTATAATTCCTGTTTTCGTGAAAAATCCTATGAATCAAGTCCCCATCGATTGAGCACTGATTTTTCGATACGCTGGAAAATTAACTGATCTACAATTGTTCCAATGACACCAATAATGATCATGACCCCGATTACAAGACCCATATTACCGAAATCCGAAGCGTATCGAAGGGTATATCCGAGACCGGGCCCCGTACTTAAAAGTTCCCCTGCCATCAGGGCCCTCCAGGCAAATGCCCATGCCAGTCTTGAGCCGGTTACCACATAAGGGATCGCTGCCGGAAAAATAACCCTCTTATATAAGTTCCATCCGGTCACTCCCATCGTTTTTGCCGCCTTTATGAATAAAGGTGAAACATTTTTAATGCCCACTCTGATATTAAGTGTCATCACAAATGTTCCTCCTAGAACCACCACGAAAATAACAGCTTTTTCATTCATACCGAACCACATGATCGCTAGCGGAAGCCAAACAATGCTCGGTACACTTTGAAACGCGAGGACGATAGTTCCAAGTGTTTCATCCGCCGTTTTTGACTTAGCGAGCAGGACTCCAAGTCCAGTTCCGATTACCAGGGAAAGACCGAGACCAATCGCGAGTCGTTTGAAGCTGGCAATCAGGTCATAGATCAGTGTTTTATCCTCAAAGCCTGTTATAAGTGCCTCGAGGACTTTTTCCGGGGACGGAAGGATGATGGGCATCCACCATTCGAGCTTGCTTCCGGTGTACCAGAATGCGATGATGGCAGCGAAAAATATAATTCTCTTAATGTGCGGATTCATCTGCAAGCTCCTCCCTGATGACTTTATCGATCTCCTTCTTCAGATAACTCATAATATATTCTTCCAGTTCCACCATCTCTTTTTTATGCTCATGGCGAGGTCTTGGGATCGCTACTTTAATATCCTTAAGGATCACTCCCGGCTTCGTTCCCATCACAATGATCCGGTCTGATAGTTTGATGGATTCAGAGATGCTGTGAGTGACGAACAAGATCGTTTTCTGTGTTTCTGCCCAGATCGTCTCCAGCTGCTCATGTAATCGCGAACGCGTTTGTTCGTCCAGAGCGCCGAATGGTTCATCCATCAAAAGGATCTCCGGATTCATCGCAAGCGCCCTCGCAATCGCGACCCGCTGCTGCATTCCTCCTGATAGCTCGTGAGGATAGTGGGAAAGGTATTTGCTAAGCTGAACCTTTTGCAATTGTTTTTTCGCTTCCGCTTCAGCCTGTTTCTTCGGCATTTCCTGTTTTAGCGGGAAAAGAACATTCTCGAGGACGTTCAGCCATGGAAACAGCGCTGCCTGCTGGAAAACCATCCCCCTGTCCTTTCCCGGTTTATCTATCTTTTTGCCAGAGACAATTATTTCGCCGCTACTTGCGGGAGTTAGTCCAGCCACAATCGAGAGAAGCGTCGATTTACCGCAGCCTGATGGACCAAGAATCGAAACAAATTCCCCTTTATTCACTCCTAGATTAATATCTTTTAAAACATCAACCTGGTGATTATTTTTGTCTCCATACTGTTTGTGTATATTGATGATGTCTATAAACAATTTAACCACCCTATTCTCATAAAACTTATTAGTTTAGTCGGAATTAATAAAGTTAATTATAATGTATTCTGTCATCTTGTCAACATTTCATTCTTTTATAAAATCTGGCAGCCCTTTTTTCCTCAGCTGCTTTTCGCGAGCTTCAATTTTTCGGCCCAACCACTCTTGCAAAAGAAAATAGACCCGCATGTTTGCAGGTCTAGAAAAAATATGAATATAAAGTTAAAACGGAAATGGAGCCAATGACGACAACAATGACGTTAGCTCCCATAAAAGCAACGATGAATGCTGCGGCAGCCCCGATAAGCCCATACCAGATATCTTCCTGGATAAAAAGGATTGCAGGAAAGATCAGCGCTCCGAGAGTGGCATAAGGAACATTTTTCAGGACACCCTGGAGGAATGGCGGCAGTTCTTTTCCCCGAAACATCACAAACGGCAGCATCCTCGGAATGTAGGTTACGATTGCCATACCTATGATCATGATGACAATTTCTTTACTCATCTGTTTCTGTCCCCCTGCCCTTCTTGAATGTTTCAACTGCTTCTACGAGAATCGCTGATAGCAGTGTTGCCAGCACGATAGCCCAGCCAGTGGACATAAGTTCAGCCATCGTAAAAATCGAATTGAATGCCGCTGCGAGTACGGCAAGGTATACAACTTTCACATTGCCTTTCATCGACGGAACTAGCAATCCCACAAACATGGCATACAAAGCGACTGACATACTTTCCTGAAGGGTCTGCGGTAATCCTGCTCCAATGATGAAGCCTAACCCCGAGAAAACAACCCAGCTTGAGTAAGCAGTAAGGTTCAAGCCGAACATATAACGGGCATTGATTGTACCATCGCGTGTCGCTGCGACTGAAAATGTCTCATCCGTGATCCCGAATGAATAGCCCATTCTCGCTCCCAAGGTATCCTCTTCTGCTTTTTCATTCAAGGACGCAGACATGAGAAAATGGCGGATATTCACGATAAATGTGGTAAGTATGACCTCAAATATCCCGATTCCCTGGGCGAGGAGACTTAACGAAATATATTGTGCGGCTCCCGCAAACACCAGCAAGCTCATCATGACCGTCTCGCTAAGTGCAAGTCCCGTTGTTTTGGCAATCAAGCCAAAGGTAAGCGCAATCGGCATATAGCCTATCGCAATACTGATGCCCGATTGAACCCCTCTTTTAAAATCCGTTGCCTGCTTAACAGCCAATGTGCTTTCCATTCGCTTCCCGCCTTTCTATCACTATGTAAAAAACAGATTCCTTTAATCAATTAAAATATATTATACATACTTCCAGCACCTTGGAAAAGTATTTCTTTTACCGAAATAATTAGTTGAGTGAAAAGGTTTATGCATGGAGGCTGCTAATAAAGCAGTTGGTCGAATTATTGTTAATACCGTAAATTCCACAGTCAATAGTGATAGATAATAATAGATATTTGCTTTATTTCGGGTCAGGCAACATCAATCTTGGCTGCATAAATCAACAAAAAAAACACGGCCGCGGCCGTGTTCAGTTACTTTCCTTTAAAATTCGGCTTCCGTTTTTCACTGAAGGCGGCCAGTGCTTCGAGGCGGTCTTCTGTTGGGATTGTGACTTCGTATGCTTTGCGCTCGATTTGCAATCCTGTCTGCAGGTCTGCGTTCATCCCCTGCTTGACGGCGTATTTTGCCTGCTGCAGGGCCACTGGGCCATTTGCCAGCATCATGTCAGCAAATTTCATGCATTCATCAAGCAAGCTTTCTTTTTTGACGACAGCTGTGACGAGTCCGTATTCAAGCGCTTCCTCAGCTTTCAGCCGGCGTGCGGTCAAAATCAGCTCAAGTGCTTTTCCTTGCCCGATCAACCTTGGCAGCCGCTGTGTGCCTCCTGCACCCGGGATAATCGCCAGGCTTGTTTCTGTCAATCCCATCTGTGTACCTGCAGCGGCAACACGGAAATCGCAGGCAAGGGCAAGCTCCATTCCGCCCCCGAAGGCAAATCCATTGATGGCGGCGATTGTCGGCTGTGGAAGCTGGTCAACCATCGTGAAGACTTCGCCGATTTTATAAATATTCCGCTTTACGTCCTCGTCGGATAAAGTACGGCGCTCCTTTAAATCAGCTCCGACACTGAATGCCTTTTCACCAGCTCCAGTAAAAATGACGACCCTGGCATCACGGTTAGACCTGATTTTTTCAATAATTAGCTGTAATTCTCCGAGTGTATCATAGTTAAAGGCATTTAATGCGTCCGGACGATTCAGCGTGACAATTGCCGTATGCCCCTCTAATTGAAAATCGATGTTTCCCATAATGATCAACTCCTTCTCCATTGACATTCTAGTCAAAAGTGCAAATATCCTCCCATTTAAGAAAAAAGAGGCAGGCATGGGCGCCTGCCTCTCATCATTAGGATTGTTGTCCCTGTAATACCTGATTTTTCAGCGCTCTTCTTAAAATCTTTCCGGTTGTGTTTTTCGGAAGTTCTTCGAGGAACTCGATCGCACTTGGTACCTTGTATTTGGCCAGGTGTTCGCGGCAATATTCGAGCAGCTGCTCTTCTGTCAGGTCAGGATTCTTGCTGACTACATAGCACCTTACTGCTTCACCGAGATTTGGATCCGGAACCCCAAGAACTGCTACCTCGACAATGTCAGAATGGTTATATAAGACTTCCTCTACTTCACGTGGATATACATTATATCCGCCCACAATAATCATATCTTTCTTGCGGTCGACAATGTAAAAATATCCTTCTTCGTCCATGCGGGCGAGATCTCCTGTATACAGCCAGCCATCCTTTATCGTGGCAGCTGTCTCTTCTGGCATCTTATAATAGCCTGCCATAACATTCGGACCGCGGACGATCAATTCACCAACTTCACCAGGAGCTACTTCATCTCCCATTTCATTGACAACCTTGTTCTCTACATTCACGATTGAAGTTCCGATTGAACCAGCCTTGCGCGGACGGTCAAGTGGATTGAAGCATGTAACTGGTGCTGCCTCTGACAAACCGTATCCCTCTGAAACCATTACATTGAATTTACGCTCAAAATTTTGAAGAAGCGCAACCGGAAGTGAAGCACCGCCAGAAATACACAGTCGAAGTGACTTAAGGTCATCCGGATTTCCTTCTGGATACTGGATCAGGAAATTGTACATTGTTGGTACCCCGGCAAATACAGTAGCCTCGTATTCCCGCGCAATCCTGAACACTTCCGCCGGGCTGAATCTTGGAACAATCAACAGTGTTCCACCATTCATCAATGGCGCATTAAGGGCAACGGTCAAGCAGAAAACATGGAACATCGGCAAGGCAGTGATCACCTTATCATCTTCGTTCATTTTAAGGTAATCGCTTACATCTTTAGCGTTGCTGTAAAGATTTTTGTGTGTAAGCATGGCCCCTTTAGGCTTGCCTGTTGTTCCAGACGTATAAAGAATGATTGCTACATCATCATCGCTCAGCTCAGGGCCCTTGAAATCAAGATCTCCGGAACCAACGACATGTGTAAACGGTTTCAATTTTGAGCCTAAAGAAAGCTTGGACATTTCTTCTTCAGACATCTGGTTCTGGCCTGTCTCCGCAATTACGAAGTGTTCGACCTTTGGCAGATGCTGATGCATTTTTTCTGCAAGCGGCAGCATTAAATCCAGTCCAACGACAAGTTTTACATCGCCGTTATTCAGGATATAGCCGATTTCATCTGCGGTGTAAATTGGATTGATGGGAATGACTGTTGCACCGAGTCTAAGGGCTCCGTACAAACTGATGACAAAATGTGGAGAGTTTCCTAGCAACAATGCGATATGATCGCCTTTTTTTACCCCTAATTTCTCAAGACCAGAAGCAAACTTTGTTACTGCAGCATCAAGCTCTGCATAGGTACTTGCTTTGTCCATGAAAAAATATGCCGGCTTATCGCCCAGCATTGAGGCAGTGTGATGAAGCTGTGATGAAAGATTCATTAACTCCCTTCCCCCTTTGCGGTGACAAGAGTCACCAAACTTTGAATAAAGTTTTCTAAATATATTATATTGAAAGAAAATTATGGATTCAAGGAAAATATGTCGGAATTCTAACAATTTTACTTTTAGTAAATTAAAAACGCGGTGTCATCAACACCGCGTCCATTTGTTTAATATATTAAGTTAATGAAATCTTCTTTAGAAATATTTCCAAAATAATGTTGGAAATCTACATCTTTCAATGCAGCGGCAATTTGGGACTTCTCATATTTAAGCCCTGTAAGTTTGTCCTCGATTTCGGTAACATCGCCAACACCGAAGAAATCTCCATAGATTTTGCAGTTTTCGATGATTCCTTTATTGACCTCAAAACGCACATCAATTTGCCCCACTGGGAATCGATGTGAATGCTGCAGGTTGAATTTAGGCGACTTTCCATAATTCCAATCCCAGTTCTGGTATCTTTCCTTTGATAGCTCGTGGATTTTTTCCCAGTCCTGCTCTGTTAAAACATACTCAGGAATTTCATCCAGTCCCTCAAAGATGTTTTTTAACAGAAGCGACCGGAATTGCTCAATTGTAACTTTTTCTGAGAGAAACTCGGAGATATTCGCAACCCGGCTGCGGATTGACTTGATGCCTTTAGATTCTATTTTGTCTTTTTTTACGTTAAGCGCAGACACTACGCTCTCGATTTCTGAAGCAAACAATAAGGTACCATGGCTAAACATCCGCCCTTTTGTGGAAAATTGAGCGTTTCCGGATATTTTTCTTCCCTCAGCCATCAGGTCATTCCTTCCGCTCAATTCGGCATTGACTCCCAGTTTCCTTAAAGCATTCACCACTGGCTCGGTAAACTTCCTGAAATTGTGGAAGCTTTCTCCGTCGTCCTTTGTTATAAAGCTGAAATTCAAATTGCCAAGGTCGTGGTACACGGCTCCGCCTCCGGATAAACGGCGGACGACATGAATCCCATTCTTTTCTACATATTCAGTATTGATTTCTTCAATTGTGTTCTGGTTCTTGCCAATGATGATGGATGGTTCGTTTATATAGAAAAGAAGGTAGGTTTCATTGATATCCAGATTCTTCAAGGCATATTCTTCGTTTGCCAGGTTGATCCTCGGATCCGTAATACCTTTATTATCGATAAATAACATGGTTGATTCTCCTTTTATAAGGTTATTTCAAGACCTTCCCTGGCCAGGGTGACCGGGCCGGAAAATAGTGTTGAAGCTTCGGAAACGAGCTGATCGATTTCACCATAATGAGGCAGGTGAGTCAATACCAGCTGCTTCACTCCCGCCTGGTTAGCGAGCTTTCCATTATCATAGCTGTTCATATGCCCTGCACCCTTGCCGTCCTGGTTACCATAGAAATTGCATTCTGAAAGCAATAAGTCAGCACCGGAAGCAAAAGGAATGAACTCTTCCTTAAAGGATGTATCAGCTGTATACACCAAAGACTTGCCGCCAGCTTCGATTCGCATTGCATAGCATGGAACTGGATGGACTGCAGGGATAAAGGAGATGGTGAAAGGTCCGATTTCAAGTTTTTTTGCCGGGTCGTAGACCACTCCCTTTGTGATGTTTTTATATGTAAGTTTTGCGAACTCCTGCTTGTCCAGTGCATGACCGTAAATCGGCAGCTGAGGCGATTTCTTTCCCAAAAACCCCTGGATCAGGCGTGCATGCTGCAGTACGCCGATGTCGGCAACATGATCAGGATGATAATGTGACAGCACCATCGCATCCAGTTCTTCAGGCTGCACGAAATTTTGGAGCTTCGCGAGCACGCCGCTGCCAAAGTCTATCATGAGTTTAAAACCTTCATGTTCAAGCAAATATCCTGTGCTGGCTTCATTCACTTTGGGATATCCGCCCCAGAATCCTATTATTGTCAGCTTCAATGAATGCCCTCCTAAAATCACACGTTTTCTTTCACTATACTTCATTTTGCCCATTTTTTCACTTTAGTCGTTTTTTCAGAAAATTATGATTGACTCTTTCCAGACTGTTATAATACAATATAGTAAATAATAAGTCTGTACCAAAACAACTACTCAATTGGAGGGAACATCATGATCGAAAATGTTGTAGAATTCTTTCGTAATTTGCCAAAGAAGCAGTGCATGGAGTGTGGAGAAACAATTGATGAACAGCATGAATGCTATGGAAATAAGTGCGATGGATGCATGGACCCTGGCAAACTATAAAAACTGAATCGTTTTCCTTCCCCGGTAATCCGGGTGTAATACAATCCCTTTCCCGCAGTTCCTAAACTGCACATGAAAAGCCAGCTCGTTCATTGAACGGCTGGCTCTTTTTTCATTATTCCTGCACTAAAACAGCAAATCTTCGCTTAAACATCCAATGAAAATAAACTGCTGTGCCTGCAGCCAGGACTGCAATATATCCGCCTAAAATTGCTGCATTTTGCCACATGAAACCGAAATCCCCGCTTGAGATGACAGCTTTGAATCCTTGGACTGAATAAGTCATTGGCAAGTATGCGTTAAACTTCTGCAGGAAGCCCGGAATCAATTCCAATGGGAATGTTCCTGCGCTTGTCGTAAGCTGTAAAATCAGGATGACGATGGCAACAAAACGGCCAGGGTCTCCTAACAATGTCACAAGGAACTGAATCAGTGCGATAAAAGTCAGGCTTGTGATAATGGAGAAGACCACGAAAAGCGGAACACTTTCTACGTCTAGTCCCAGCCCCTTGAGAAGGATGGCATCAGCTGCAAGTGCCTGCAATATTCCAATCCCTGTAAGGATGCCGAATTTGCTGAAGAACCAGCTTGCACCGCTTGAAGGGACTCCAGCCGGTTCCCTTAATGGGAATACGATCGAAAGCAGCAATGCACCGACAAATAACCCAAGAGATAAGAAATATGGTGCAAATCCTGTTCCATAGTTCGGAACTCCCTTGAATGTTTCATTCGCCAGCTTTACTGGTGCAGCAAGCATATTGTAGGTTTCCTCATCTGGGTTCACCTTTGCTTTTTCTGCTCCATCCTTAAGCTTTTCAGCAAGCTCGGAGGTTCCATCCGCCACCTTGGTGTTTCCTTCAGACAATTTTCCGGCACCAGATGCCAGTTTGTCTGCTCCGTCGGTCATGGCTGCAGAACCAGCTGCCAGCTGATCGATTCCGCCAACAAGTTTGGAACTTCCATTCGCCAGCTCAACAGAACCCGCTTTCGCCTCACTCAGCTTGTCACCGAACAGCTGAAGACCCGAATGGAATTCTTCTTGGCCGGCTGCCAGTTTTGCAGCACCAGTTTCCACTTGTCCGCTACCTGCTGCAAGCTTCGAGACTCCCTGCTGCAGCTCACCCTGTCCAGCAATGACTTTATTCAAGCCGGCTGATAATTCCCCAGAACCTGCAGCCAGTTTACCCGCTGAGTCTGAAAGTTGCGATGTCCCATTCTCAACATCTGCACTGCCTGCTTCAAGTTTGGCAAGCGCTGCGGCAAGCTCATTTTGTTTTTCAGGATAGGCACTTAATAAAGGCGCCATTGCCACCAATTGTTTTTGCAGCTCTTGAATGCCGGCATGAACTTGAGCTGCTCCGCCAGACGCCTTGTCAGCCCCTGCTTTCCAGGCTGTCAGATTTTGGCCAAGATTCTCTGATCCCTGTTCGATTTGTTTAGTACCCTCAATCAATTCTGGGATCTTGCTGTTTGCCTGGTCTAAACCTGCTTTTACTTGTGAAGCACCTGCCTGTAAATCTTTCTGGCCTGCCAGAAGTTGGCCCGAAGCATCCTCGAGCTTCGTTTCTCCTTCTTCCAATTGACCAAGTCCACCAGCGAGCTTTGCTGCTCCATTTGCCAACTCTTTGGCACCGGAATCAGCTGAGTTCATTCCCTGATTGAAGTCAATCGACTTGCTGGCTAGCACGGATAGATTGTCATAAAGCTCCTGGCTTCCATCCTTAAGCTTCACCGCACCGTCATTCAGTTCGGAAGCTCCGTCGCTCGCCTGGCCAAGTCCATCTGCCAGTTCGCTGATTTTGTCAAACATCGTTTCCGCATACGTTTCAGAAACCTTTTCGGACACGGAAGCCTTGATTTTTTCTGCTGCTGTTCCGCCAATCTGAGCAGATAGGAAGTTGAAGCTTTCATTAGGAATATAAACGAGTTCAAGCTTTTCTGGATGTTCATCCATCAAAGTTGTTGCATTTTCAGAGAAATCTTTCGGGATTCTGATGAGCATATAATATTTTTGCTGCTCAAGTCCTTTTGTCCCTTCTTCCTCCGATACAAAGTCAAAACCAAAGTCGTTGCTTTCCCTCAGTTTTTCTACAAGGTCATTACCGAGGTCAAGCTTCTCGCCGTCAATCGCTGACCCTGAATCACTGTTGACAACAGCTACAGGAAGATCGGAAAGGTGTTCATACGGATCCCAAAATGCCCATAGGAACATTCCACTGTAAAGAACCGGAATGAACAAGACGGCAATGATTGGAATGAGAAGCTTCTTATTTCGAAAAATAGAAAGCAATTCTTGGGTGAATAGATTTTTTTTCATTTTTAGTCCTCCATGATGTAATTAATGACCATTTCGTTCATTTGGTCATTTTATTGTTAAAAATAAGGACTATCCTTAATCAGACAATCCTTTGAAGATATAAAACTCAAACAAATCAGAGATTTTTTCTTTTTCGATTGGTTCGTTCTTCTTTTCCCAGTCAAAAATCAGTGCGATATAAAGCTTCATCATGATAAACGATGTGATTTCCGGGTCGCATTCCTTTATTTCGCCCTTTTCGATTGCCTGGATGACTTTATCCTTAATGAAACCGAGGATGGCAGATTCAAGCTTATCCATGACTTCCACAACAGCAGGGGTACCGATGTCCCGTGCTTCCTGGGAAAGCTTGATCGTCAGCTGATGTTTCTTACGGAACTCCAACAGCCGATATAAAGCTCTGTGGACATTTTCATAAAAAGAATCTGCTGGATTCACAGCCTCATTTGCAACCTCTCTCATTTCTTTGATCAGACCATTAATAATTTCATCAAAAAGCTGTTCCTTATTTTTAAAAAAAGTATAGATTGTGCCTTTCCCGACATTCGCCAGCTTTGCGACCTGATCTATCGTTGTTGCTTTATAGCCGTAGAGCGAAAAAGAATTATTGGCTGCCTCAATAATCTGCTGCCTCCGGTCGATTGCCATGACTACACCTCCATAAAATGACCGAATGAGAAAAATGGTCATTTCGTCACAAATTAATTTATCACATCTTTTACACTGTGGCAAGTGTGTAAAATAAAAAAACCCTTAAAAAGGGTTTTTTATTGATTAAGCTGTAAAAATCCAAGAATTTTTTCGACCGCGGCTTCTCCCTGGTCTATGCAGTCAGGAAGCCCGACTCCTTCAAAAGAGCTACCTCCAACAAAAATGCCGGGAAGTTCCCTTTCAAGGTCACTCTTCAGATTGGCCACTCTCTGCTTATGTCCGACCGTATACTGCGGCATTGCCTCTTTCCAGCGGGAAACAACGGCAAATTCTGGTTGCGCCTGGATATCCATTGTTTTATTTAAATCCACAAGTGCGATTTTGATGATTTCATCGTCCGAAAGCTCAACAATCGCCTCATCACCTGGCCTGCCGACATAAAGACGGAGCAATACTTTTCCTTCCGGAGTAGTATGCGGCCATTTTTTATGTGTCCAGGTGCAGGCAGTGATTGTATAATCACTATTCCGTGATACAACGAATCCAGTACCGTCAATATCTTCTTTTATGACACTTTCCGGAAATGCCATCGCAACTGTCGCCACGGATGTTGAAGGCATATTTCGGAATGGATCAAAAATATGTTCATGATCTGAGAACATATGAAGTGCAGCTTCATGTGGTGCAGATACGAGGATACTATCGGCATCCACTGTTTCCCCGCTGCTCAGCCTCATACGGTAGCCATTTTCCTGCTTGCTTACTTTATCGACCCGGATCCCTTTTATCACAGAACCTGGTTCAAGTTTCGACTCAATTGCATCGACAAAAGATTGCAAACCTGAAGTTACCGTCAGGAACATTCCCTTTTTCTTGGCCTGCCCGGTTTCAGCAGGTTTCTTTTTCGCCGAGGGAGTCGTTTTCTTTGTACCAAGAATCAGGCTCCCGTATTTCTGCTCGACCTGATAGAATTGCGGAAAGGTTGATAATAGACTCATGTTATCAATGTCCCCGGCATAGATTCCGGAGAGCAGAGGCTCGATCAGATTTTCAACGACTTCATCGCCAAGCCTGCGGCGGAAAAATTCACCTAATGACTGATCGCCTTCCACCTTGGAAGGCGGCATAAAGAAGTCCCCTGCAGCCCGGAACTTACCTGGCCATGAAAACAGACCGGTTGTAACAAAAGGGGCGATTTGTGTAGGAATCCCCATCACTGATCCTCCAGGCATAGGGTGGAGCTTGTCCTTCACTAACACATATGATTTCCCCGTACTGTTATTGACTAATTTATCTCCTAGTCCTACTTCCCTGGCCAGTCGTCCTGCACTCTCTTTTCTTTCCAGGAAAGAATCCGGTCCTCTTTCAATGACAAAGCCATCTTTAACATACGTTTGCATTTTCCCGCCAACACGATGAGAGGCTTCGACCAGTTTCACATCAAGCGGAAGCTGGTTCTCCCTGGCATGCTTTTGCAAATAATATGCAGCCGCCAAACCAGTTATGCCCCCACCTACGATTACAACTTTCTTCTTTTCTGTCACGGTAAATCGCCTTCTTTTACTAGATTTAGCTTGAAGATGACAGCTTCTTTAAAATGACATCTGCCATTGCGTCAATAAATTCCGGCTCTGCATTCGGCATTGGCGGTCTGTAATAGCTGGCCCCGATTTCATCCGTCACGACCTTGCATTCATAGTCATTGTCATACAGTACTTCAAGATGTTCGGACACAAATCCAGCCGGCACATAAACGAATGCTTTATAGCCATGCTCCTCGAACAGCTCTCTCGTCAAATCCTGGACATCCGGCCCAAGCCATGGTTCCGGTGTGTTACCGGCGCTTTGCCAGCCTACTGCGTAATTCTTTACACCGGCCTGCTTGGCGATCAAGTCAGCTGTTTCCTTTAATTGTTCAGGGTATGGATCGCCCATCTGGAGGATTTTCTCCGGAAGGCTATGGGCAGAAACGATCAAAACTGACTTTTCCTTCTCATCAGCAGGCATCTCTGCAAACGTTTTTGCCACACGGTCAGACCAGTACTTGATGAATTTCGGTTCATCATACCAGCTTTCCACGGAGACGATCTCAGGTCCGCCAAGTTTGGCAGCTTCTTCCTTCGCCCGGCCATTATAGGACTTCACACTGAAGGTTGAAAAATGCGGAGCTAGGACGATGCTGACCGCCTCTTCAATTCCGTCTTCATGCATTTGCTTAACAGCGTCTTCGATAAAAGGCTCAATATGCTTCAATCCTAAATACATTTTGAATTCCACTTCATCCTGGATACTGTTCAAATGCTGTTCCAGTTTCTCGCCTTGTTCCACCGTGATTTTCGCAAGCGGAGAAATGCCGCCAATCGCTTCATACCGATTTTGCAGGTCTTCAAGCATTTCCGGTGCCGGCGGACGTCCGCGGCGGATATGTGTATAGTAACGTTCAATATCTTCTTCTTTGTAGGGTGTGCCATACGCCATCACAAGCAAACCCATCTTTTTCTTCGTCATGATTGCACCTCTTCTTCCAGTCTCTAAGCTTTTATTCTGCCAAAAACAGCTCTAATTTACCAAATCTAATGCTCTGATAGGGAATAGAAACTATTTGCCCAGCTTTGAAGCAGAATACTCATGGATAAATGCAGTCAATTTTTTCAGCGTATCAGGGTTCACCGATGGGAAGACACCATGTCCCAGGTTGAAGATGTAGCCTGGCTGTGCCATACCCTGATCAAGGATTGCTTTCGCCTTTTCTTCAATTACGTCCCAAGGTGCAAGCAGGATCGCCGGATCGAGATTTCCCATGACCGTTTTATTAATGCCTAGCTCACGGGCTTCGCTTATCTGCAAGCGCCAATCAAGGCCTACTACATCAAGTGGAAGGTCATGCCATTCCATGGCAAGGTGGCTTGCACCCACACCAAACATGATCAAAGGCACATTCTCGTTTCTCAACTCAGAGAAAATTCTGTTCATGACTGGTTTGATGAATGTGCGGTAATCCTGGACATTCAATGCGCCAACCCATGAGTCAAAGATCTGGATTGCTTTAGCTCCAGCCTTGACTTGGGATTTGACATAGGTAATCACCATATCGCCAAGCTTGTCCATCAGTGCGTACCATGCTTCCGGCTGGGCATACATGAAAGCCTTTGTCTTATTGTAGTTCTTTGAAGGTCCGCCTTCGATCATATAGCTCGCAAGTGTGAATGGCGCTCCGGAAAAACCGATCAATGGAACAGACAGCTGCTCTTGTGTAAGAAGCTTGATTGTATCAAGAACATACGGAATGTCAGACTCAGGATTAATGGTGCCCAATTTCTCCACATCCGACAGTGATGTGATTGGATTTGAGATTACTGGCCCGATGCCTGATTTGATTTCAACGTCAACACCCATCGCAGGGAGCGGAGTCATGATATCTTTATAAAGGATGGCAGCATCAACGCCATACTGTTCTACCGGCAGCCTTGTGACATAGGCGCAAAGTTCAGGCTGATGGGTGATCTCGAACAGGGAATATTTTTCTTTGATTTCTCTATATTCAGGCTGGGAACGGCCAGCTTGTCTCATATACCATACAGGGACATGGTCCGTTTTTTCCCCTCTGGCTGCTTTTAGGAAAGTATCATTGATTATCTTGCTCATTAAGTGTGGTCCACCTTTCAGTAATGTCTGTATTCCATTGTAATATAAAAAGATTCAAATAAAAAACACCTATTTTCCAATGAGAAAACAGACTTCTTCATTTTTATAAAAAAACAAACTATATACACTATATCGTTTTTACGCTCCTATTTCATAGCAAACGCTTTAAATTGTTGAAAATTAGACGTTTTTTTGTTTTTAGCTTCTCTAAAAGAGGGAAAATAGATTAAGGTGTGAAATCAATATAATAGAAGGAAGTCAGGCTCTGTTGAACAAGGCTGTTGATTTTCGTTCCAGGCGCTTCGCTTTCCGCAGGAAGAATATGAAAAAGACCAACTACCGTCTTTTTCATAATCAATTCTTCCTCGGGGCTGGCGCTGAGCCTCCTCGTCGCTTTGCTCCTGCGGGGTCTCACCTGACCAGCTGCGCCCGCAGGACATTGATTTGGCTTCCTTGAACCTGCCCACGCACGAAGGAAATGCGTTGGCATTTTCGAGGAGTCTACGCGCCTTCCACTACAATCAACAGGCGTAAAAACAACATTTGGCTTTAACAGAGCCAATAATTTAAATGAGGTGAAAAGATGAATCTATTCATTACATCAGGAACAGCAGATTTTCTATTGAAATTAAAAGAGAAGCACCAGGGCGAAAAAATGGTCCTGATGAACAACAACGAATCATCCATCCTTGTCCATGAGACTGAAGGGAAGACTTTATTCAGTTCGCCAAGGAAATATGAAGTGATCGATTCTGCCGGCACTCTCGGCCATGAAGGATTTGCTGTCTTTAATAATATCCCTGTAACGGATGAGGGAAGGCCGCTTTTTGAGGACCGATTTTTGAACCGGCCAAGGATGATTGAGAACGAACCGGGATTTGTGGCCATACGCGTACTGCGGCCATTGAGCTCCAATACCTACATCATCATGACCATCTGGGATAAAGAGAGCTCATTTGAAAACTGGCAAAAATCAAAGGCCTATGCCCATGCACATAAGAATCGCGGTACAGAGGCTGGAATTGATGGTGCAAAGCCAAATATTTTTGAGAGCGCATCGTATGTATCAAAATATTATATTGAAGGCGAATGATGTTGCCTTTTGGCGCCTCCATTTATGTGATGGATGGCGCTTTTTTTATTCCCTGCTCCTTTTCATTCCTAAATCACAGCTGAGAATAGGCCCCATAATAAAGAGGATGCCATTTCATGACACCCTCCCCTCCTTATGGCATCTTGATCAATCCGTTTCGATTCGCATAAACGGCAGCCTGCGTCCTGTCTGTTAAACCTAATTTTCCTAGTATGTTTGAAACATGAGTTTTTACTGTTTTCACGCCGATGAATAATTCTTCGCTGATTTGCTGGTTTGTCATGCCTTCACCAATACATTTCAGGACATCTAGCTCCCGTTCTGTCAGTTCATCGTGGGGCTTGCGTTCCTGCGGTCTTAGTCTTTTCATCATCCTATTGGCCACTTTTGGTTCAATGACGGTTTCCCCTCTGGACGCTTTTTCAATCGCCATGATGACTTCAGAAGCGGACGCTGTTTTTAGCATATAGCTGAATGCTCCTGCTTCGATGGCCGGAAAAACCTGTTCATCGTCATAAAAGCTTGTGATGATGATAATTTTGCATTCTGGATAAAAGCTTAAAATCTCCCTGGTTGCATCAATACCCGATCCATTCTCCATTAACAGGTCCATCAGGACAACATCCGGTTTCGTTTCCTTTACAAGTGAAACTGCCTTATTACCACCATCCGCCTCCCCGACAATCTCGATTGCTGGTTCAGTCTCCAAATAGGAAATGATGCCTTTTCTGACCATTTCATGATCATCTACTACCACAACCCTAATTTTCCCCATTACTCTTCCCTCCTCAAAGCCGGTATCCGTATTTCAATATATGTTCCTTCGTTTGCTTTTGAACGAATATTATATGTACCGCCAATTTGTTCGCATCGTTCCCTCATCGTCTTAAGACCGTAAGAAGCCATCTTTTCTTCGTGGATGTCAAAGCCTTTGCCGTCGTCACCAATATACAGATGAATATATTGATTCTCTTCTGCAAGCACCAATTTCACTTTTGTCGCATCAGCATGGCGCAGTATATTAGATAGCGCTTCCTGGACAATCCGGAAAATATGCTCCTCTGCAGCTTGCGAAAGATTTTCGATTTCATCGACACTTGCTTCGAATGCGAGGTTCGTTTTTTGCTTCAGTTCCCTGATCAGTTTAATGATACCTTCACATAAGCTTTCCCCGCTCAACTGGACAGGCCTGAGGTGAAGAAGGAGGGCCCTCATTTCCCCCTGTGCTTTGCCGGCTATCTCAGATATTTGCTCCAGCTGCTTCCTGGCCTTCTCTGGATCCTGGTCAAACCATCTTAGTGAAGCAGATGACATCATGCTCAGCGCGAATAGCTGCTGGCTGACTACGTCATGCAGATCCCTGGCGAGCCTTTGTCTTTCCTCCATGGTCGCGGCGGACTTTGCCGTCTTTGACAGCTCCGTTTTTTCTTCTGCAAGCCGCTGCAATGAATGAACCTGGTCCTGGAGATATTCAGATAACTGATTGAGTTCCTCGGAAATAAGCCCGATTTCATC
Source organism: Bacillus sp. ISL-55 (assembly GCF_018613155.1). Lineage (GTDB taxonomy): Bacteria > Bacillota > Bacilli > Bacillales > Cytobacillaceae > Mesobacillus. Next base: position 146,014 of record NZ_JAGGQU010000031.1, read on the forward strand.
TTTTTCATCCGTTTCAATTCTTTCCGTGAACTTACCTCTGCGCAAAGTAGCGATGAATAGTAATATATCGCCAAGGCGCCCTTTGATTACGTAGCTTCCTCGTAAACTGAAATAAAATCCGACCGCTGCCATAATGACAAAGCTATACAGCCAAAACCAGAAGGTCATTGAAGTAGAAAGACCACTGTCGGGCACAATGAATATAAATATCTGAAGCCCGATGAAGAGGATGAGAGAAGTTATGAAAGCCATCATCAAGAACGTTTGAATGAACCATAATCGGATACTTGTCATTTCCTTCTCCCCTCCTACACTCGATCAATCCTGACAGAACCGATCTTCAATTCAATAGTAATATTCAACTTTCTTACTGCCTGGTCATAATCATCGGATTTATAAGCGACGACATGTTTTATTTGTTCCTGAGCATAATCAAAGAGCTTCACTTCACCGACACCAATGACAGCATCAATCTTTACAGGCACATCCTCGGGAATGAGCATTTTCACTTCACCAACCCAGCCTCGCACCCTTATTGGCGTCTCCCTGTCAGGAATGAAGCCTTTGCTGAAGTCGATAAAATATTCTCCTACCATATTGTATAAATCCATCGGTTCGACTGCCCAGTTTTGCTTTTTGAATGTCACTTTTCCAATCGATACCCCTCGGATCTTCTTCAAGGTAGTTTCGGCACCCGGGGTATTATCAATCTGCTGCGCTGATGGAAAATCCGATTGGTAAATCACTTTAATTTTTTTATTCCTAAACAGCATCGCGAATCCAAAATAAATCAGCAATAGAGGCCAAAGCTTCCATACATCAAGAAAATGAAAATCTATCACATTAAACCGGTCCAGGATCAGCAAGGATGAAAATAGGACGATGAATCCCCCCCAGCCAAACTGGCTCTTCAGTAAGACTACTAATCCATACACTATTAATAAAAATGGATAGGTTACGACAAAAAGTTCTTTTATTTCCAAGGAAATGACACCTAAATTGACTAACAGAAGAATAACTCCTAAACCTGATAGTATGACAGCCGCAGCTATCTGATTCATCGATCGTGTACGCAAAAGTTCCCCCTTCTTTCTTCCTATCATATTCACTTATTCTTTTCCTGCTGGGAAAATCCCTTTTTTAAGGTTAAACATGCTGTTACTCCAGATATGAATTATAACTTCATATTAAAATATGGCTCGGCATTTTACGCCCCTCTGGAGAAGCTTTTCCCCTCCGTCTCCAGACCGAGAAAAAATTTCCCGATACCGCTCACACCTTTCCCCGGCCATCATATCCTGTAGTACTCAATTAGGAAATTTGCCTATATAAAGCAAACGGACACAGCATGTCATTTAGAGAGGAGGATTATTCCATGGTCATAGAATTAACGGCACTTCATTGGATATATGTTTTATTCATTTTCCTGATTATCGGTTTCATGGTCATGAAAAGGGACACAACCCTTATATCAATTATCGGTATCTTTTTACTGGCAATTGTCGCAACCGGATCTTTGAGTGGATCGGTCAGCAGTATATTCAATAGTTTCATATATGCGATTACCGAGCTTTTGCCTACTATTCTTGTTATTTCAATCATCGTAGCGATGAGCAGGACACTTACAGTGACAGGGATCAACGATGCGATGATCTCCCCGTTTGCAAAGCTTATCAAAACACCGGCCCTTGCTTATTGGACGATTGGTATTGTCATGATGGTCATATCCTGGTTCTTCTGGCCTTCCCCGGCGGTGGCCCTGATGGGAGCAGTGCTTTTACCGGTTGCTGTCAGAGTCGGACTGCCTGCGTTAGGGGTAGCCGTCGCAATGAATCTTTTTGGGCACGGAATTGCGCTGTCAGGTGACTTCGTTATCCAGGCTGCTCCAAAACTTACAGCGAAATGACCTCGGCGTGGCGCTGGCTTCTGTCGTCCCACTCAGTGCTGAAGTTGGAGCCGTGACCCTCACTGCTGTCGGGGCAATTACGGGTCTCGACGGGTCGGGCTTTTCCGGAATCTCCCTTGCAGGATCGGTAGCGGGGATTTTCTCGGCTGCCATAGGTGCAGGAGCCGCTACTCTGACCGCTCTTGGTCAAATTGCTGCCATATGGGTCGGCGGCGGTACCCTTGTTCCATGGGCATTGATTCCCGCAGCCGCAATTTGCGGAGTCGATCCGTTTGAACTAGCCAGAAGGAATCTGCTTCCGGTTACAATCGGCCTGATTGTCACCACAATTGTGGCAATGTTCCTGATTTAAAATACTGGTTGCCTATACATGGCTCCATTTATATACGAAGCTCCCTTTTGGGAGCTTCTTTTGCTATCAAGCTAAAATGTTATTATTCTATTTATGTGCTATAATTATCCCAATTATCAAACTATTTTACATAAGGAGTGAATCAATTGCAGGATCAGCTTTTTAAAAAAATCGAAAACCTTTATCCGGAAATGGTAGAAATCCGCCGTTATATGCACCAACATCCTGAATTGTCTTTCCAGGAAGTGAACACAGCACAATATATCCAATCGTATTACGAAAAACTTGGGGTTGAGGTCCGCGCCAATGTAGGTGGAAATGGTGTAGTCGCAAAAATTCACGGTGCCCTACCGGGAAAAACGGTCGCACTTAGAGCTGATTTTGATGCCCTGCCGATCCAGGACGAAAAGGACGTTCCATATAAATCATTAGTTCCAGGTGTGATGCATGCATGCGGCCATGACGGACACACAGCGACATTATTAGTGCTTGCAAAGGTATTGTATGAAGCAAGGGGGTATTTGCAGGGAACTTATGTGATGATTCACCAGCACGCTGAGGAGTACGCTCCAGGCGGCGCGATCTCGATGATCGAAGATGGCTGTCTTGAAGGCGTAGATGTGATTTTTGGCACCCACCTGTGGGCTACTGAACAGACAGGCACCATCCAATACCGGATTGGACCAATCATGGCAGCTGCTGACCGATTTGAAATCGCGATCCAGGGAAAAGGCGGGCACGGCGCGCAGCCACATAAGACAAAGGACGCCATAGTTGCTGGAGCACAGCTTGTTTCAACTTTACAGCAAATAGTCAGCAGACGTGTTGATCCAGTCGATTCCGCCGTTGTGACCGTAGGTTCATTCGTAGCAGAAAATGCCTTCAATGTAATTGCCGATAAAGCAAAACTGATTGGCACAGTCAGGACATTCAACGAATCAACCCGGGATTTCATCGCAGCTGAAATTGAAAAAGTAGTCAATGGCACCTGCCTGGCAACAGACTGCACCTATGATTACCTGTATGAAAAAGGCTATCCAGCCGTTGTCAACCATGCTGCAGAAACAGAATTCCTGATTGACTGTTTAACAAAAGTACCGGAAGTGACAAAGATTGAAGAAAGTGATCTTCAAATGGGCGGCGAGGACTTTGCCTACTACCTTCAGCATGTAAAAGGAACCTTCTTTTTCACCGGTGCGAAGCCAGAAACAGAAGGGTCGTACCCACACCATCACCCTAGATTCGATTTTGACGAAAAAGCGATGGTCATAGCGGCAAAAACTCTTTGCGCAGCAGCACTGAACTTTCAAAACCAGGAACAGTATAAACAAGAAAAACGTGAAACATTAGCATAAAAAACAATAATCACCAGCGCCTTGTTCAGCCCCTGGAGCCGCTGGAGCCAGATTAAGAACACCCTAAAAAGTCACCCATAACATAATTATTTAATCATGCAAAACACCTCCGCAGCTTATAGTTGCGGAGGTGTTTTCAGGATCCTGATCCTATAGGCGTTCATCGCTGTTTCACCTAGCTGGTCGAGCAGATTGTAATTTGCGTAAGCTCCTACAACAGCCCCAATACCTGGCATTAGCTGCAGCATTTTGGCAAAGTCGATATAGTCTCTGTATTCCTGCTGAAATTGCTGCCAATCCAGCTCCGACAATTCAGCTTTTCTTGCTTCCCAGTTCTCAATCAAGTCCAGCGTCTGCTTTCGATGCTCATCACTTGAAAAAGCCAGCTGGAAAACATAAAGGATAAAAAGCCTTTCTTCATATCTTGAAGGGTCATAACCATATACAGATGCAGCCTCGAAAAGAAATTTCATTTTAATCGATAAAAGCAATGGAAAATCCGCCATTCCGAGCAGTATGCCCCCGGCTCCAGTTCCGGCCCCTTCCACAGCCGCCGTCCTCTTATATGCAGACAGCTTTTTATGAAGCTCCTGGTCTTTCTCAGCAAGTGAAAGCCCTGTTCCCTGCTGCTTTTTCGTCGTGTAATTTGATCCCGCCAGAGTCGCCTTGACCATGTTCTTAATACTTTCCGTCAAGAATTGATGTACTCTGTCTGGAATCAACTGATTCACTTTCGTCTGCGCTTTCTTTGAAGCACGAGCCAAAAGGCTTGAACGTTTATTCAGCTTTCGCTTCCAGGTGAGAACCTCTTCATAAGCCTTCAGTTCATAATCATTCAATGTTTTCACCCCTTGTTTTTTACTATTACGTCTCAAACACAAAAACGATTCAAAAAAATCCTTTTCATAAAAGCTTAAAGCGATTACGAAAAGGATTTCCAAATTATGATTTAAGCTTGCTCTTACTGTAAAAATAAACAAAAAATAGTGAAAATGCAATTCCAGAAGCTAATACAATCGCTCCTAATATCAGTTCCCCTTTAATGAAAACTGTCCCTGAAAAAACAGCTGCCTGAAAAATCATGATTCCCAATAGCAAGCTCGTAAAGGATTTTTTTCTTGCATTCTCCGGCACAGGGTACAGACGGACCCATAGCTTGTTTTCGTGATGGTTCCATAACGGCAAAAGCTGAAACCCTGTCAAATACATGAAAAGCAAAGCAAACAAAATTTGTCCTGGCCCATACGATAGGAAATACAGCGCTGCTCCTCCTATTAACGTAAGGCGGACAAGCAAACCGAAATAATCCCCGGATCTTGTGAAGGTCCTTAAGTAAAGATGGCTGAAGGCTAGGTCCTGCTTGTATGGAATGATGTTAACGAGCCAATCAAGCCATTTCCTTCTTTTCGTGCGGACCCGCAGCTTTGGAACATCCGTAAACATATTAGCCACACGGTAAAAAGCATTCATCCGTCTTTCTTCGTCCTCGATCAACCGCTCCCACTTCAACCCTTTTTCCTTTGTCTGCTTTTTATAGTAAAAATACAGCATGATTAAGACAGCAGCTGGGACTGCTGCAAAAATCAGCTGAGCTCCAGTAAAGACAAAATACAAAAGCACAACATTGATACAAAAACGAATGATGCTATCCGTCAATTTTACATTTTTCTCGATAAAGTACTGCACATTCCAGCGTATCAATATATTGATCCATTTTATCAGGATGACTGCGATTAAAAGCACGAAAAACGATTTGAAATCGGCACCGTGTATTTTTACATGAAGCGGCATGAGCACGGCTAGTATAAGCAGCAATAAATAGGACTGCAGGCTCAGGCTGTATGTGATTGATTTCCGGAAATAATCATCCAATCTGGTTTCAAGCGGCAATAAGAATATTTTATCCGCCTCGGTCAAGAATGTCTGAATTGGACTATATGTAAGCACGGCAGCAAGAACCAAGGCGATGATCCACGCTGCCGGGAAGTCCGGCTTTAGCGTCTGTATCCACTCTTGATAGTAAAAAGCCGCTGTTCCTAATAAAAATAGGACGACAATCACTAAATGGCCGTTAAAAATGTAGCGCAGGTAGCTTCCGGTTTCCTTGGCAAAAGTACCGAAACGCTCCTTCCATAAATGCTGCGAATTAAACATAGTCTTCTTCCTTTGTCAGCTGGATATACAGGTCATCCAGTGTTGCGCCAGGCATCTTGAACTGGTCCCTCAACTCTTCAAGGGTCCCGTGTGCCCTTACCTCTCCATTATGAAGAATGACGAAACGATCGCAATAACGTTCTGCCGTTGCGAGGATATGCGTCGACATTAAAATGCCAGCCCCATTTTTCTTCATCTTGTCCATCAGATCCAACAAAGATTGAATCCCGAGTGGATCAAGACCGACAAATGGTTCATCGACGATATAAAGTGAAGGTTGAACCAAAAATGCGCACATGATCATTACCTTCTGCTTCATTCCCTTTGAAAAATGAGCAGGGAACCATTTCAGCCTTTTGCTCATCCTGAATTCTTTTAATAAAGCATCAATTCGCTGCTCATATTCTTTTTCCTCAAGGCCATAGGCCATCGCTGTCAGCCGCAGATGCTCTTCAAGAGTCAGTTCATCATAAAGAATAGGGGTTTCAGGCACAAAGGTGAACTGCTTCCTATATTCCTCCTTGCCTTCCAAGAAGGTCCTGCCATTAATTTTTATATCGCCCTTATGAGGTTCCATCAAGCCGATTACATGTTTGATCGTTGTACTCTTTCCAGCACCGTTGAGGCCAATCAAACCAACGATTTCATTTTTATTAACGGTGAAACTTACATTTTTTAAAACCGGATTCCTCGTATATCCGCCGGTTACCTGGTTAATTTCCAATAAAGACATGAACAACGCCCTTCCAGTTCGTATTCTGTACCGTTATTTTAACAAATCCAACTCATTTAGGAAAAGCTTCACCTTTTAATAAAACTTTTTTGCATATAACCCGATAATCGGGGCATCATAATTTTTGAAGGGGCAACAAGCAATAATTCGAAATGAGGTGTCTGTTAAAGACATATTATTCGATTTATAAGCACACTGATTTCAACGTTCATACAAGGGGATGGTTGCATTGCGTTACGTAAATGTTAACCCAGCCGTTCAGTAACATCACTCCACATTTTGAAATGAGGTGTGTGTCGCAGATCACTTCCCGCTTTATAAGTTGTGAAACCGATTAAAGCTGATAAGGGGATGGTCCGATTGAACCAGGTACTGAATAACCCATCATTTTTATAATTCAAATGAATTGAAAATGAGGTGTTTATCAAAGGTAAACCTGCTAAAGAACGTCAATGAACAGTAATTAGTTCCCCTTCAGGGACAGGATTCCAAGCGGATCCTGTCCTTTCTTTCTTTATGTTTATTGGCAAAATGTGATAAAATACCATAAAAAAGCGCAGAGTCCTGGAGTTGCACGGGGCAAAAGCGAATTCTAGGAAGGGTGAAAGAAATGAGTGATTGCATTTTTTGCAAAATCATCAATGGCGATATCCCCTCAGCAAAGGTGTATGAAGATGAGAACGTCCTAGCATTTCTCGATATTAGCCAGGTAACGAAAGGACATACTCTTGTCATCCCAAAGGTACATAAAGAAAATGTCTATGAACTAACTGACGAAATTGCCGCGAACGTCTTCAAGGCAGTCCCAAAAGTCGCTAATGCAATCAAGGCTGCATATAATCCAATCGGCCTGAACGTGCTTCAAAACAACGGCGAAGCAGCTGGCCAATCAGTCTTCCACTTCCACATGCATTTGATTCCGCGCTATGGCAATGGTGACGGCTTCGGCGCTGTGTGGAAAACCCACCAGGATCAATATACATCCGACGATTACCAAAAAATCGCCGCAGAAATCAATAGCAAGATATAGACTTCCGCCTTAGCGGGAGTTTTTTTCTTTATGCTAATATCAGAAGCCGCATTAGGTATTTGTTGCACCATAAAAATTGGCATTTTGGCCATTTTGACTGCTTCTGCTCATCGAAATGTCCATTAAACCCAACTTATTAGACATTTTGACTCCTCTTGCTCAACGAAATGTCCATTAAACTCATCTTATTAGACATTTTGCCTTCGCCTTCTACTCAAAATGTCTATTAAATCCATCTTTTTAGACATTTTGACCCCTCTTGCTCATCGAAATGTCCATTAAACCCATTTTATTAGACATTTTGCCTTCCCCTTCCCCTCAAAATGTCTATTAAACCCATCTTATTAGACATTTTGACTCCTCTTGCTCATCGAAATGTCTATTAAACTCATCTTATTAGAAATTTTGCCTTCCCCTTTCCTTCGAAATGTCCATTAAACTCCTCTTATTAGACACTTTGGCTTCTTATGCACCTCAAAATGTCTATTAAATCGGGACTTACCTAGAGAACTCCCTCAAACTAATTTAATTTTTCTGAAAACATTAGAATAATGCTTGAATTTCTGGCAGCATGATGATAACTTTAACACATTAAAGACATACCGCAATTAATCTTTCGGGGGGATCCAAATGAAACGAGCTCTCAATTTTAATGCTGGTCCGGCTGCATTGCCTAAGGCAGTTTTAGCAAAAGCGGAAAACGAAATGATGAATTACCAGGGCAGCGGCATGGGTGTGATGGAGCTAAGCCATCGCAGCAAGGAATTCGAAGAAATTAATCAACGTACAAAAAACCTTCTCAGGAATCTGCTCACCATTCCTGATGAATATGAAATTCTATTCCTCCAGGGTGGTGCAAGTCTGCAGTTTTCAATGGTACCAATGAACCTGCTTGAGGAAGGAGCGACGGCGAGCTATATCTTGACCGGAACATGGTCTGAGAAAGCACTAAAGGAAGCTCAGAAAGTTGGAAATGCTGTGATAGCCGCATCTTCCAAAAATGCCAACTATAGATTTATCCCCTGTCCATCAGAATTTGACATTCCAGCTGAATCTTCCTATCTCCACATCACGACGAATAATACCATTTACGGAACCCAGTGGCATTCTATTCCAGAGCGTCTGTCAGTTCCACTTATTGCTGACATGTCCAGTGACATTCTCAGCCGGCCGCTAAATCTATCATCATATGGACTCATTTATGCCGGTGCGCAGAAAAATCTGGGCCCATCCGGTGTCACGGTCGTCATCATCCATAAAGATTTGCTAAAACGTTCTAGACCAGAACTGCCTTCCATGCTCAATTATCGGGTCCATGCTGATTCCCAATCGCTTTATAACACTCCCCCTACTTTATCGATTTATTTTCTGATGCTGGTTCTAGAATGGGCCGAAGAGCTGGGCGGGGTAAAACAGCTTGATTTGCTGAGCAAGCAGAAATCGGCACTGCTTTATGATGCGATAGACAGAAGCGAAGGGTTTTATACCGGTCATGCCGAAAAAGGAAGCCGTTCACGAATGAATGTCACCTTTACACTCGAAAATGACAGCCTGGCTTCGTCCTTCCTACATGAGGCGGAGGAAACCGGCTTTATCGGGCTTGCCGGCCACAGATCCGTCGGGGGCTGCCGAGCATCGATCTATAACGCCGTTCCACTTGAAGACGTTGAGAAACTTGCTGACTTTATGAATTCATTCAGGAGCAGAAATTAACATATTAATCATTTACTCCATTAAAATATGTGTTATAATTGGAGAAAGCTTTTCGCTGCAGGCACAGAGAGCACTGCAGGAGGAGTACTAGTTAGCTAGAATAGCAGAGGAGAGATGAGAAATGAATACGAAGAATCTTGTAGCATTGTCACTTTTAGTGGGGATGGGAGCAGTCTTGCATGTGGTCGTACCCGGTTTTTTTCTAGGGATGAAGCCAGATATGATGCTGACAATGATGTTCCTTGGAATCATCCTGTTTCCTGACAAAAAGAGTGTATTATTGGTTGGAGCCGTAACTGGGCTGATTTCAGGATTAACTACTACTTTCCCAGGAGGCCTTGTTCCGAACATCATTGATAAGCCTGTTACTGCGTTTGTCTTTTTCGGAATCCTGCTGGCACTGAAAAAATTCAAGTTTTCGATTTATACTGCAGCTGGCCTTACAGCGATTGGAACCATAGTTTCAGGAATTGTTTTCCTTGGTTCTGCCTATTTCCTTGTCGGCCTGCCGGGACCGTTCACTGCATTATTCGCAGCGGTTGTCCTTCCAGCAGCAGCATTTAACGCTGTTTTCATGGGCATTCTTTATCCTGTGGCAACGAATATTTTTAAAAGAGCAAAGCTCGCTGAAATCCATTAAAAAATATCTGCCCCTGTCTATTACTGACAGGGGCTCTGTTTTGTCTATTGGAATGTGTAAAAGATAATCCCGATCAATAAGAAAATTGCTCCTCCCCCTGCCAGAGTTCCTGCTCTCTTCCGCAGAAGCGCCTTGGGAGGATACATACCTGGCTTCTTTAACGCAAGGAGATGATGGACAGCCCCCACAAAGAAAGCAACGCTGATGAGAAATATCACACTTGTAAAAATCTCGACTCCCCTCCTCTCCTTCCTGAACATGACCTTACTACATTTTTATGCCTGTTAATTTAAGGCTATGAAGCTAATAACGTTTATTTGTGCGAGAATAGGAAATTAAATATAGAAGAAAAGAGGAATCGCGATTCATTTGGAGAACTTATACAGAAAAATTGATGAGGTGGTCAAAGCATGAATGCGAAGAAAGTTTTATCAGGAATGGTTATAGGTGGTGTTGTAGCAGGTATTGCAACACTGCTGGCAGCTCCAAAATCAGGATATGAAACGAGAAGAACTCTTTTAGCCAATAAAAATGAATACATTGGATCCATTAAGGATATCAAGGATTCCGCTGTTGAATTGAAAAACACAGTGGCCACTGCTTCAAAAGAAGGAAAAGAATCTATCCAAACATTTATCACCGATGTAAAGACGGCTATCTTTGAGTGGAAGCTTGCAACCGAAGAAAACAAGAAAGGTCTTCAGGCAGATGTATTGGAACTTGAAGATACAATTAAAGACCTGGAAACTGAATTGGCGGCAGCTAATTCAAAAGAAAAGTAGTCAGGAACAATCCTTCCCCTTAAGTAAAATTTTTCCGGCGGGAAGGATTTTCTTTTTTTATCCAGAAAGATATATTATGCAAATGGCGTTTTTGTATTGATAATGGAAAAATTACATAAAAAAATGCCCGACTTTAGATGGAATTTAACAAATTCAAAAAATTTTGTAAATTTATATCTTTATTAATTTTTGTTTTATTGGCATAATGAAAATAGAAACAATAAAGTAGGTGAATATGAGAATGGGAGATAAAAATTATTCTATGAAAGAAGCAATGATATTTAGCCAGAGAATTGCCCAGTTGAGTAAGGCCCTTTGGAAGTCTGTTGAGAAGGACTGGCAGCAATGGATCAAACCATTCGACCTGAATATCAATGAGCACCATATTTTATGGATTGCTTATCATTTGAATGGAGCTTCGATTTCCGATGTGGCAAAATTTGGTGTCATGCATGTTTCCACTGCTTTCAACTTTTCCAAAAAGCTTGAGGAACGTGGTTATTTGAAGTTTTCCAAGAAGGAAAGCGACAAGAGAAATACGTATATCCAGCTTACTGAAGAAGGCGAACGTATATTGCTCGCTTTAATGGAAAACTATGAGCCAGATTCTAATGCCGTTTTTTCAGGAGCCATGCCACTGAAGGAACTATATGGAAAGTTTCCGGACATCATTGAAATCATGGCCATTGTCCGTAATATTTATGGCGATGACTTTATGGAAATATTCGAAAAGTCTTTTTCGAATATCGACAGCAAGTTTTCTGACCAAGACGGTACGCTTAAAAAAATAGATCCAGCCGAAAAGGAGTATGCTTAATACTATATGTATAATGCAACTTCAACAATAGAGGAAGGATAACCCCTAAGTGCTGCCAACTTGTCCACTTCCTCTGGCTGTAGCTTTTGGCTGGAGTTCAGCTAAAATCATCTTATAAAGCGGAAGAATGAACATAAACCCCTCCGCTTTTTGTTCTTCCCATGGTTTGCTCATTCCCTCACATTTCTAAGCTCGCTCATAGTTTGGCAAATCTGATTTTCCTTTCAACCCTCCTGCAACAAATAACTAGCTATATGCCTTATCAAATAACTATCTTTTTCTTAAAATATTTGTTATTGTATTTAAGATAAAAAGATTGCTAAGGAGGGATTCTTCGATGATCTCCATTTTATTCGTGTTTGTTCTTTTTGCTACTTTCATTCTTTTCTATATAAATAAGCTTACAGATTCCCTCTGCATCCAGAAGGAAATACCTGAAGACAAACATGCGAAAATATTCAGGACGATCAATATTTTAGTTACAATTCTGCTAATTTCATCATTCGTTGAAATTTTGTATACGTGACTACATAGAAAAGCGCAAGCCTCTTGGTCCGCTCGACAAGCGGTGGAGGTCCTGATGGTGAAGTCGCTCTTTTACTTCACCGCCAGGACTGAAATAGAAATGTATAGCTGACTGCTCTGAAGGACCCTGAACAAAACGTCTCGAGGAGTTGAGACGCAGCTAGACGAGCGACTCAAGGGTTTTAGCGCTGGAGCTGGACATTTCTCGAAGCAGAAATAAGAAAATACTATTACATAAATTAAGCGGTGAGGCTTCCCTCACCGCTTTTTATTATCAGAATTGATGAAGCATTTTTAATGATTAAGGCATGCAGAAAGCATCGCCTCATTGATGCTTACAGCCAAGATGCACCGATGATGATTAACAGAATGAACAAGACCACGACCAATGCAAAGCCGCCGCCGTATCCATGTCCTCCTCCAGACATTGAGGTTCCTCCTTTCTGCTCTAGGAACTTGCCTTAAAATCGTTGTTCAGAAGCATGGGGGGGCCAAATGTCCCCCATGCTCTTTACTCAGAGATTAAAGCCAAGCTGCACCCACGATGATTAACAGAATGAATAACACGACAATTAACGCGAAGCCGCCGCCGTATCCTGCACCCATATTAACACCTCCTTCCAAAGTGGTTATGGTATCTTATTCAAGTAATGTCGTTTCCGCATAGGCAACTATCCTGCATTCCTTGCATTTTGTTGATTACAGGTATGCTGCACCTACAACGATCAGCAAGATAAACAGGACAACGATTAACGCAAAGCCTGAATTATAGTGGCCCATTATCAACTACCTCCTTTTTTCTCTTCTCTACATCGTATGCACAGTCGAACAAACGGTATAGATATTAGCCCATCTCAATAAATAACCAGTAATATCCATTAGTTATTTTTTGTGGAATATTGAAATTATGTTATAGTAGAGTTTGTGGATTAAAAACGGCCACTAGAATTTTCTGTTTAGGAGATGTTCACCATGAAAAAAATGATAATTTCCCTCACGGTTGCAGCCGGAGTAATGGGACTAGGTGCATGCAGCAACGATAATGCTGATTCTTCAGAAGTCATCGTTGAGTCGAAGGCAGGCAACATTACTAAAGAAGAGCTTTACCAATCCATGAAGGAAAAGTATGGAGAGCAAGCACTTCAAGAATTGCTTTACCAAAAGGTACTTGCGGAAAATTATGAAGTGACTGATAAAGAGGTTGAGGAAAAAGTGGCCGAGCTTAAGGAAGAACTTGGAGAGAACTTCGAGCTAGTCCTACAGCAGAACCAGCTTAAAGACGAGGAAGAATTAAAAGAAGTCCTTAAAGACCAGCTTTTAATGGAAAAAGCTGCGCTTAAAGATGTAAAGGTCAGCGAAGAAGAAGTTAAGAAGCGTTACGAAGAGTACAAGCCAGAAATCAAAGCCAGCCATATCCTTGTAAAAGATGAAAAGACTGCACAGGAAGTAAAGAAAAAGCTTGATGAAGGTGCAAAGTTTGAAGACCTTGCGAAAGAGTATTCTCAAGACCCTGGTTCAGCTGCACAAGGCGGAGACCTTGGATTCTTTGGCCCTGGAAAGATGGTTCCTGAATTCGAAGAGGCAGCTTATGCCCTTGAAGTAAATAAAATCAGCGATCCTGTACAATCACAGCACGGCTTCCACATCATCAAGGTGACTGAGAAGAAAGAAAAAGAATCTTACGAAAAAATGAAGGACGAGCTCGAGTATGAGTTGAAACTAGCTCAGCTAGACTCTAACAAGATTCAAGAGGTTCTAAAGCGTGAGCTTGATGCTGCTAATGTAAAAATCAAGGATAAAGACCTTAAAGGCGCTGCTGAATTCCCAGAAGCAGAAGCCCAAACACAACCGCAATAAGAAGAGCGGAAGCGCCTTGTCCAGCCCTGACAAGCGCTGGAGGTCCTGACAGTGAAGTCGTTCTTTGACTTCATTGGCAGGACTGAAGCGACTCGAAGGGCTAGGCGCTGAAGCTGGACAATTATCAAAGTTGAAATTATACAAATTCTGATATAGTGAAAAACACTGGCTCCAGTATTGGAGACCAGTGTTTTTTTTATGCTTCCGCCGAATGTTCACGTCGTTCCTTTTCCCGCTCAAGACGCTTCATATAAAGCTCGCCCTCACGTTCGATGCTTTCCATTTCTTCTTTTCGTTCTTCTTTCCCTGTTTTCACTGCCATGAAGGCACTGAATACGATCCCTGCTGCGACTGCTATTACCCAGATTGGAATTGACATTTCTTCATACCCTCCATTTAAAAGGTTGTCCAAATTGAACTCTTACAGTATTAATATGAGATTTAATCTAAAATATGCCTCAGGAGGTTAAAAAGATAAAAAACAAAAAGACCCCCTCCACAGAATTGGAGTGAGGCCATTTTTGCTTTTACTTATGGAATACAGGCTTGTAAAAGGACCGGTTATCAAGCGCGAATACTCTTTCGGAGAACTCGCCTGGTTTAACTCTGGCAAGCGCACGGTCGAGCATATTCATTTTTGCATCAAGATTATCGATGTAATGCAGAATTTCAGCCTCTTTAATCATCGGTGGTTTCGGGCTGCCCCACTCTGCTTTCCCGTGGTGAGACAATACCATATGCTGAAGTATGACTACTTCCTCACCGCTGATGCCTAGTTCATCGGCCGCCTTGCCAATTTCATTGACCATGATGGATATATGTCCGAGCAAATTCCCTTCAACCGTGTAAGTTGTTGAAATCGGGCCGGAAAGCTCAAAGACCTTTCCTAAATCATGAAGGATAACCCCCGCATACAAAAGATCCTTATCAAGGCTTGGATATAGTGTTGCGATCGATTTCGCAAGGTCCAGCATGGAGACAACGTGATATGCAAGTCCTGAAACAAATTCATGATGGTTCTTTGTTGCCGCAGGATATTCCATGAATGCATTAATATGCTTTTTCAAAAGGTGTCTCGTGACCCTCTGGATATTAGGGTTCTTCATTTCGAAAATATATTGGGTGAGCTTGCTGCTCATTTCATCCTGACTGACAGGGGCTGTTTCAAGAAAATCAGATAGTTTCACAGAGTCAGCTGTCGAAGAAGGCCTGATTTGCCTGATTTTCAACTGGTTTCGCCCTCGGTAGTTCTGAATATCTCCCTGGACTTTTACAATGCTTTCAGCACTGTAAGTACTTTCATCTTCATCAGATACATCCCAAAGCTTTGCTTCGATTTCCCCGCTCTGGTCCTGGAGGACGAGTGTCAAAAACGGCTTCCCATTACTGGCAATCCCTTTTGACGAGTGCTTGATCAATAAAAATAATTCTACCTGGTCCCCTGTTTCGTGATTCAAAATTCCTTTATTCATAGTTAACCGCCCTCTCCTCTCTGCAACAGTATAACATACAGAGTCTATTGTCTCTGATTCTCAAACCATGGCATTTTTAAACTATATTTGTACTTTTTTCTTGCAGATTGAGAATTTCCTTTTCCGAAAAGTAGTCCAGCAGATGACGATGGCATGTAAAAATGAGAATCTGATTGTTGTTGCTCATTTCCCTAAGCAGCTTAATAATCCGGGCAGTCCTATTATGATCAAAATTGACAAAACTGTCATCGATGATAATCGGGAATGGATAACGTTCATAATGTCCGGCTGCAAGTGCCAGCCTGATGGATACATAGACTTGTTCTGCAGTTGCCTGGCTTAGTTCATTCGCTTCAAATAACATATGATCATTTCTTTCAATCAGAAAACCGTTTCCTGAAAGTTGAGGAATGATTTTCACATAACTTCCATCAGTCAAAATCGACAGAAAGTTCTCTGCTTTGGCAAGCATTCTCGGCAAGCGCTCATCCTTATAACGGTCTATTGTCCTCGAAAGCAAATCCTTGGCAACTGCAAACCTTGCCCAATCCTTTGCATCTTCCGCAAACTCATGCTGAAGCTGCTTATATTTATGAAGCAATTCACTGTATGTACCGCCTTCTTCAAGTACCTTCATCTTATGCTTTACATCGGCGATTACATCAAACTGTGTGGTTAATTCCCTCTTGCTGTGTTCTAGCCTCAATTCATTTTCCTCGATTTGTTCCTCAAGCGAAACTCCTGTTAGAATCATGTCACGATCCTCATTGGTCAATCCGGATGCAAGCAGCTGATAATTTATATCCTCCTGCCTTGCACTCAAGTTTTTCACCAATGCAGCATCCTTCGCTTTCTGCCTGAATGCATCCTCATCTTCTGTTCCGGCCAGAGCTAGTAACCCTTTCTTTTCTTGACTGATCACTATTTCTTCCTTCTGAAGTGATGAATGTTCCTCTTCAACTTCCTCTAGTTTCACGGTCAATTCGTGATACCTCGACTTCTGGTCAATTGCTTCACGCAATGTCCGCTTCAGCAGACTGGCTGCCTCCACCGGAGCAAGAGTGTTATTATGAAGAAAACGTTCAGCAAGCATTTCCAGGCTGTTTTCCATTTCCGTTAAAGATTCAGTTACTTTCTTTATGCTTTCTTTTATTCTCTTCCTCTCACGGAAGTATTGCTTCTGGGTATCGATTAATTGATAGGCTTCCATCACTTTGATCGTGCCTGCAGTTTCCGTTAGGCCGAATCGCTTCAGTAATTCTGCCTTTTTCCGCTTTATACCGGCCATATCCGCTTCCCATGCTTCAAATTGCTGGACAACTTTATCAAAACGATCATGCTGCTGCTCGATTTTGATGAGCAGTTCACGATAGCGCATCCTCGCCTCCTCGTCCCTGGCAAGCAGATTTTTGATTGTAAAATCACTGCCTTCCGGCTGGATGCCTAACGCATCTTTTAGCTCTCTTTCCCGTTCCAGCAGCCTGGATAGGATTTTGTCATCCACTGGCACTTTCTCATTTGACTTATTGCGCGCAGCAAACAAAAACAACAAACCTGCTATCCCGATTCCAGCTAGTAGCCATGTACCATTTGTGATTCCCCAAAGAAACACAATGAGAAAAATACCTCCGAGAAGCAGCAACTGATTATACTCTTTCTTTTGTTGCATTTTTCTTCTGTTTTTTTCACTTTCTTCCCTGGATTTGGCCGCTTCAACCTGGTCTGCCACATAATTTAATTCGGACTGGATCCTATCTTTATTCTTCAGGAGATCCATTTCGTTCACTAATTGATTTCGCTTTCCTTCTTCCAGAAGTTCAGCTTTTGCACCTTCAGCCCTTGCCTCAAGTTCTGCTAGTTCCTTTTTCTCCTCTTCAAAGTCAGCCTCCAACTCCAGCTTTTTATCCTTTAATCTTTGCTCTGTCTGCTGGATGTTTTCGGCCTCTTCTTTAATAAAAATACTTGTGTTGATTTCATGGACATTTTCTTCATTAAAGTCTGTATGAAGCTTGTCATTTAGCTGACTTATTTCTTCTGTTATTTCCACCAGTTTGGATTCAAGAAGTCTTTTTTCCTGCTTCAGTTGGTCATATAAAGGCAGATTCTCAATTCTGGCTTCAATCTCAGTTTCCATTCCGAGTAATTCTGAATTCGGTCTGCTCTTCTCCAATTCTTCCAGTAAATGGTCCTTCTTCTCTTTTATCCTTAACAATCTTGCCTCGATGGCCTTAAGCTGCTCGTCCAATTTTTCATGAAGGTTCATGCCATCTTCCGGAAAAAATCCCGGATCATGCTCACGGATTTTCCTCTCAATCGTTGCGGCTTCTTTGACAAGCTTTTCATTTCGCTTGTACTCACGAAGCTTAAACCCTTTTTGCTCCAGCATGGCAATTTCGTTCTGCAACTCAGTAATTTTCTTGCCTAATCCATCTTTCGTACTGATCAGCTCAGAGTATTTCTCGTTCTGCTGTTCTGCAATTTTCAAGGAAGTTTGGACTTCCTTCAACTCTTTCAATTTCTCATTCAATAACGGCCTTTTCCCGCTTGGCTTGAAACGCTGCTCCATTTCCTTTGTCAGGAAACTCTCCGTATTAAAGAGCTTATCAGTACCAAGCGTTCCGGCAGAGAACAAGTACCTCCCAAGCTCTTCTCCGTTCATCGCGTTGATATTTTGCAACCCATGGACGTTGAACGAATAAATAGCCTGGAAAATGCTTTTATCCATTCTTTTCAGAAGATTCTTAAGCAGCTCTTCTCCGCCAATCGTCCCGTCCTCAAGAGATACAGTCACATCGCCGGCAGCCTTGCCCTTCACTCTCTCAATGACAGCCACTCCACTGTCAGGAAAAAAAGCTTTTATTTTGCCGCCATACTTTGAATTATTCTTTGGCTCATAGCGGATTTCCGCACTTTGCTTAGCCGGAAAGCCGAACAGAATGCTGTGGATGAATGACATAATGGTCGACTTCCCGGCTTCGTTTTCGCCATAGAAGATCTGCAATTGGCCTACAGAGCCAATCACATAATTCTCGAGCTTGCCATAACCGTAAACATGCAGTTCAATGAGTTTCATCATGCTGCCTCCTTTCATTAATTTTTCAGGAGAATCTGAAGCAGAATCCTTTCAGCATCCTCAACCAGCTGTTCTTTTTCACTTTCCGACAGCAGCACCAAATGCCTTCTAGCCTGGCTGTGCTGGAATAATGGAGACAGTGAGTCTTTTATATCATCGTATTGCTCAATAGAATTGAATAACTCCTCATAAAAATCGCTTTGCTTAATCAATTCAGCGCGGTCGACAGCAATGTTTTCAGTAAATTTAAGCCTGTGCACCCAGACAAAAGACTCCTCATCCTTTTCAGCTTCCTGCAGAAGTTCAAGGAGCTCACCACTGGCTGCTTTTTCAATGACATCTTTCTGACCCGAATCCAGATTATCAATCCGGATATCCAGCAGGACCCCTTTTCCTTCCCTTCTTTTCCCATCAAGGACGGCCAGGCATTTTTCATATATGGCATTGAAGCTTAACGAATCATTCGCATCAATAACTGCTTCATCCCATATCACATCTGCTGTTTCAATAAAAGAAACCTCGGATCCTGCTTCTGTCAACTTAACAATAAACGCCCCTTTTTCGCCGAGCTCCCTCCTGTTTCGTCCCTGGGGATTGCCCGGATAGACAACATAAGGCTGCTGCGACAAAAACTCCCTCTTATGAATGTGGCCAAGTGCCCAATAATCATAGTCTTTATCAATAAGCTCGGATAACCTGAAAGGAGCGTATTTCCCATGATCACTCACTCCCTCAAAATGGCCATGAAGCAAACCAATGTGAAAATCCGCACCATCAATCTTTTTATACTTCTCAATCCATCGCTCCATGACATGCCGCTCAGGATAGCTGAAACCGTACAAATGGACAAGAGTTCCATCATGTTTCCTAAAATCAGCCTTTTCCACCTGATCTGAGTAAATGTGAACATTTTCAGAAAAATCAATACTCACAGTTTTTGCGCCAAGATGGTCATGGTTACCGTGAATACCATATACCTTAATCCCTTTGTCAGCGAGCCTCCCCATTTCATTGCGAAGAAAAGCCTGAGCCCGTATGCTCCGGTCCTCAGCATCGTATAAATCACCTGCAATGATGACAAAATCAACTTCATGTTTAATCGCAGCATCCGTAATATTTTTCAAGGCTGTAAAAGTACTCTCCTGCAACCTTTGAAAAATTGCTTTGGGCAGATGCCTCAGACCGACCATCGGACTATCAAGATGAAGGTCGGCAGTATGTAAAAACTTCACCTGTTTCATTTGGTTATTCCTTTCCCGTCCTATTTTTACTTTTATTTTAACACTCCAAAAATACGAATGCACGTTCTGTTAGCTAGATTGCAAAAAAAACTGCAGTTCTCTTCTGAACTGCAGTTTCACTTTTACCCAAGATATATCGTTTTCACTGCCTCTTCCTTCACTTTTTGCTCTTCCATCCAAACACGGTATGCTTTTGCTTCCTGTCTTGAGCTTACTGCCTTTACTAGTTGCTCATCAATAAAATTCAGAGCCGCCCCGTCATCTGCTGCATACCCCGCTTTAATCCTGGCCGAACCAACGAAACTCTGATACGCGGGCCGGCGCTCCTTTTCCCCATCATAATGCGGGCAATTACTCCCTTTTAAAAACCCGAGAGTCTTCAGCGGTTCAAGTCCGCTGCCAAAAGAATCTGTTACCCCTTCCTCAAACCAGCAGATCGAACCAGCGCTAACACCAGCCATTATTTTTCCCTGCTGCCAGGCTTTTCGGAGGATGATATCAAGTCCCCATTCCTTCCAAAGAGCTAGCAGGTTCTTTGTATTTCCTCCTCCAACATAGATAATATCCTTATCCATAACATAGGATTCCAGGTCCCTTGTGGGCGGACTAAATAATGAAAGATGTGATGGTGTACATTCATGTCTTTCAAAAGCTGTATAGAACCTCGTAATATAATTGTCAGCATCCCCGCTGGCAGTCGGCACGAAGCAAACCTTTGGCGTCTGCTTTTCAGACTGTCCCAGGATATACAAATCCAATAGCGGGTTCTCCGGCTCCATCGAAAAACCTCCTCCGCCCATAGCAATAATCTGCCTCAACATGAACACTCTCCTTCTAGTAAAATGGTAATCTTTCGGTTAGAATTCTGGTTCCATCTTCCTTTCGTGCACAGGTTCTTCTTTATATTACCCAAATTTTTGTTACCGCTCCTTTTCGGGCAGATCCCACGTTATCCCTTATAAATATTCCACTACGTATTTCGAAATCCTCCCTGTAAAAAAGCCGCAATCCGAGGATTACGGCTTTTACCATTATTCGTTTTTGGTTAGCTGCAATGCTTTTTTGATGTCCTTGAATGAATTTGATTTTCCGTACATCAGGACGCCGCCTCGGTAGACTCTGGCACCAAATATAGCCAAGAAGGTAATTGTAGCAACAAGGATTCCGATTGATAGGGCGATTTCCCAGAAAGGAATGTTCAGCATCCCTACACGCAGGAACATCAGCATCGGCGAGAAAAACGGAATGAAGGATGTATATTTTACAAATGGCGCTTCTGGCTGTCCCAGCCCGAACATCGCCATCATGAAACCAGCTACAACCAGGAGTGTCATCGGTGTGATCATCTGCTGTACATCTTCAATCCGGCTGACAAGAGAGCCAAGGAAGGCTGCCATAGTCGCATACAGGAAATACCCTAAGATGAAGAAAATGACTGCATATGCGATTGTGCTGCCTGCGATATTTCCAAAACCGAAGAACTCGAAGAATCCACCTTCCATACTATCAAGATTCTTTTTGATCGAGAAGTACCCGACAAGCAAGAGAACGGCCAGCTGAGTCAAGCTTAATAGCCCAATCCCAAGAATCTTCGCAAACATTTGCTTGATAGGGGATACACTGGATATCATAATTTCCATTACTCTTGATGATTTTTCAGTCGCGACTTCCATAGCAATCATGTTGGCGTACATGATGACCGCAAAATAAATGATGAAAAGAAGAACATAAACCAACCCTCGTGCCTGATTCAGTTCCTCTTCCGTCTTGGCATCTTCTTCAAGAGCAGATTTTTCAAATTCTACTGGAGCATAAAGTTTTTCCAATTGATCTGGAGCGATATTGATTTGAGTGGATGCCATCGCCGTTTTAATCTGCTGTAATGCCGCCTGCAGGTCTCCAGGAATAGCAGAATCCGCAATGCTCATCGCTTTGTAGGAAGCTGACGGAAGCTCTTCATCGTTAAGGCTTAATTGAAGCAAGCCTTTATATTTCCCTTCCTCGACTGCTTTCCTGGCACTTTCTTCATTTCCATCATACTTTTCCAGGACAAGCTCTTCGTTGACCATCTTCATTTGCTCATTCAGCGGCTTAAAAAGCTGGCCTGTCTCGTCAATGACAGCGATTTTATCGGTCTCGTCACCTTTATTGAAAAAATCGATGATGTTTGTCATATTTGTTAGCGCCAGCATAATTCCTACGGTCAGGATCGTTGTAACTAAAAAGGATTTCGTTTTCAACTTGCTCATGTATGTATGGATTAGGATGATAAAAAAATTATTCATATGAATCACCAACCTTTTCAATGAAAATATCATTTAGACTTGGTTCTTCAAGGACAAACTTGCGGATGA
Organism: Bacillus sp. ISL-55; assembly: GCF_018613155.1. Lineage (GTDB taxonomy): Bacteria > Bacillota > Bacilli > Bacillales > Cytobacillaceae > Mesobacillus. The sequence continues at coordinate 168,018 of NZ_JAGGQU010000031.1, forward strand.
ATCCTTTGCCAACTATATCTTTTAAGATGTCTTCGGCAACCTGCTCACCTGAGATCTGGAGGTGGATTCCCTCTGCCGTCATTTTTGCTTTTGTCACGCCAGGGTACTCTTTCAGGAGTGAAGTATCAAAATCCGCATGGATGACCAGATTCTTTTTCCCGAAGGAACGTTTGATTTCTCTCAGTGACCCATGGACTACTGGACTTCCTTTGTGCATGATGCAAATGTGCTCACACATTTCTTCCACATGCTCCATCCGGTGGCTTGCAAATACGATAGTAGTACCAGCATTTTTGAGTTCGAGGACCGCTTCCTTTAATTGCTCCACATTCACCGGGTCCAGCCCGCTAAAAGGTTCATCAAGGATCAGCAGCCTTGGCTTATGGATGACGGCGGCAATAAACTGGATTTTTTGCTGGTTACCCTTTGAAAGCTCCTCAACCTTTTTATCCGCATACTCTGGCACCTTGAAGCGATTTAGCCAGTAATCAAGCTCTCTGAGGGCTGCCTGTTTTTGCATCCCTCTTAATCTTGCAAGATAGACGATTTGCTCGCGAACTTTAAGTTTTGGATAAAGTCCTCTTTCCTCAGGCAGGTAACCGATGATACTGCTCGTTTCATAATTTATTGGCTTTCCATCCCACGTGATCCTTCCATCTGAGACATCAAGGAGACCAAGGATCATCCGGAAGGTCGTTGTCTTCCCGGCGCCATTTGCACCAAGGAATCCGAACATTTCTTTTTCTGGTATATTGAGTGAAAGCTGATTCACTGCTGTGAAATTGCCAAATCTCTTTGTAACCTGTTCCAGCTGTAAGACCATATTCATCTTCCTCCTTTTCCAATAAATTACTACGAATTTTACAGGGTAATAGTTTCATATTTTAAATATATTTTTTATTTTGCATATTTAAAAAAGTTATGCAAAAATAATAGTAATCATCTGAATTTTGCAAGAAAAGCTTAGGCACCTCGGAACTGCAGCTAGGCAAGCGACTCAAGCTGTTCAAAGAAGAACTAGCAGGGATGAAAACTGGCTAGGCGCTGGAGCTGGACCATTATCGAAGTTAAATTTGTACTTACTAATCTTTTAAAAAAGGGGAAGTTGCGATGGACATTTACAAACTGACAGCCTTTGAACCAAATGGGGAAAAATTGATTGACGAGTCATTCCAGGCCGGCAATGATGAAGAGGCAAAGGAAATCGGGGCAAGAATGCTTGAAGAAAAAAACCTCAGCGACAAGACGCACCGCTGTACATCACCTAGAGGAAAATTGGTTCTTTTCCACCCGTAAGAAAAAAGCAAAGAGGTCACTCCTCTTTGCTTTTCTCTTTACTTACCTCTAAATTGCGGCTTCCTTTTCTCTAGGAAAGCTTTAATACCCTCCTGATGGTCTTCAGTCTGGCGCATTTTAAATTGTCCGTATTTTTCCAGTTCAAGAATTTTCAATAGATTAGGCCTGTTTTTCTCAGCTAGGATTTTCTTTGTTTTGATCATAGCCTGAACCGGTTTGTTCAGCCATTCTTCTAGCTTTCCTTCAATTGCATCTGCAAAATCTCCCGTTGGTACTTCGTCGATAAGTCCCAGTGTCAGGGCTTCATTGGCAGAAAGCGTCTTGCCTTCCCATATCAGTTGCTTCGCCTTCGTTTCTCCAAGGCGCTCCTCCATGAAAAAGTGGCCTCCGCCATCCGGAATCAAGCCGATGCCAATGAAATTCATCGCAATCTTGCTGGATGGCTCTGCGATTATGTAATCTGTCGCGAGCGCCAGGCTGAATCCCAGGCCTGCCGCAGCACCTGTAACGGCTGAGATTGTTACCTTTGGCATGCTGTACAAAGTCACAATCATATCGTGAATATCGTCCATCACATGGTAGAAATCGCTTTCATTTGTATTGGAAAGCATCGTTTTAATGTCACCGCCAGCAGAAAAGGCCCGCCCGGCTCCTTTAATTAATACGATATCAATCTCATCCGACTTGCAGATTTCCTTCAGACTCATCGTGATTCCCTTAATCATTTCCACATCAAGAGCATTCAGTGCTTCAGGCCTGTTCAGCTCGAGAACCGCAACACGTCCATTAATGTTCAATTTTACAGTGTCCGTTGAAAATTCAATCGCCACCATTCATCCCCTCCATTTATCCTTATATTTTTATTATATAGGGAGAAGTTATATTTAAAAACCTTTTTTCTTACTATTTAGATTTTTTAAAGAAATTGTAGCTTTTTTCCACTTCGCGGAATTATAAGTCTTTAACAGGAGATTGCTAGTCCCTACTATGGAATAAAACTTATTTCAAAACGAAAAGCTCCCGAGATTCATCTTCGGGAGCTTTTTCATCATTAGATTGTCGCTTTATTAAACAAAGTATCGAGAATTTCGATCTTTTTATTGGCGTATTCTTCAAAGCTATCGTTATATGACTTTGGATCCTTTGGATTCGAGAATTGCGTGATGATACCTGTTTCCGGGTCTATGAACTTACTTGCTGCTCCGCATCCAAGGCCAATGATGGTTTGCTGCTCTTCCATGATGATAATATTGTACAGGCTCTCTTGCTCAGGGAAAGCGTAGCCGACATTCTCCAGGTTGCCTAATATGTTCTTCTGCCTGTACAGATAATACGGGACGTAGTCATGGTCCTTCGTCCATGATTCAGCCATGTTCATCATTTTTTCTATTTCATCGCGGCCAGAAACTTTATATTTTTGTTTATTCCTGGTCATTTCTGAGGCTCTTTTAAAAGAAAGAGTGTGGACAGTCAAAGATTCCGGCATTAGCTTTTCCGTTTCTGCAAGGGTGTGGGCAAACTCCTCTGTGCCTTCACCTGGAAGGCCGATAATCAAATCCATGTTTATATTGTTCATACCCATCTCGCGGGCCAGATGGAATTTCTCAATCGTTTCTTCCACTGTATGGTGACGGCCAATTGCCTTTAAGGTTTCCTGAATGTATGACTGTGGATTGATACTAATCCGGTCGATATTCCACTTTTTCAGCACTTCAAGTTTTTCAGGTGTAATTGTGTCCGGCCGGCCTGCTTCAACGGTCACTTCCCTGATATTCTCAACATCCGGGAATGCCTGCTGAACTTCTTCATACAGCATATCCATTTCTTCAGCGGTAATCGAGGTCGGTGTGCCGCCTCCATAGTAAACCGTTGTAATCTTGATATCATTCTTCTTCAGCCAGTCGCCGATTTGGCGGATTTCGTAGTGAAGGCCGCCTAGGAAAGAATCCACTGACCCCTGTCGGCCATTGATCGCATAAGCCGGGAAGGTGCAGTATGCACACTTCGTCGGGCAAAATGGGATGCCAATATAAATGCTTACACCATTTTTCAGATCATACAAGTCAGGCAGGACAGCAAGCTGACGGTCAACAATTTGCTGCATGAGCTGTATTTTTTCATCGGATATCAAATACTGCTCTTTCAATTCTCTATGTGCATCTTGCTGATTCATTCCTTCACGAAGCCTTTTATGCAATAGCTTAGTAGGACGGACTCCGGTCAATATGCCCCACTTCTGGATCATTCCCGTCCAGTCCTGGAGCACTGTTAAATAGGCTCTGGAAATGACGGTCTTAAGCAGTTTGAATTCTTCTTTATCGCTCAAGCCAGCTGGAATTTCTTTGTTGGCCTCTGCTGTAAAATTCTTGCCATTTGCCGCCAAAGCAGCTTTTACCAGAAACTCCCCGTCGGCATTTTGAACATCAAAATCAATTACCGCATCAACTTCCTGACCTGTCTCGCTTAATCTGACTTCTGATTCTTCAAAGAATAAATTAGCGATTAATCCTAAAGGACGCAGTAATCTGTCATCTTGTATTCCATTTATATTAATTCTCATGAGATTCACCTTTTTCATTAAACGTGCTCCAATAAGTGTAATAGAAGTATGATTCAAAGGTCAAGACAGTGCAAAAGCTACCAGTTTTCGTTATAATTCGGATTGAGTATTATTGACCACTGATCTAATTTACTTAATAACCTCACATATTCCTGAATCCAACACTTATATTCTTAAAAATTTTTTCATATTTTCCTTAAACACCCTGATATATTCTTAAATCCACAATATATTCCCAAACACAGCAAAAGCATGCCTGTGATCAGCATCAGGCATGCTCGTATTTTACATTTTTATTATATTCATTTTCTTCAGGAATTCAATTGGCTGCTGCTTGCGGAAATGTTCCTTGACCATATAGCTGACACCATGCTGGTTATTCGATCGGGTTACCCAATCCGAAGCTTTTTTTACTTCTACTGAAGCATTCCCCATGGCGACGCCAAGTCCGCAGGCTTCGATCATTTCAATGTCATCATGCCCATCGCCAATTGCGACCATTTCTTTCAGCTTTATGCCAAGGTGTTCACCTAACTGGATCAGACCATTTAGTTTTGAGACACCCTCAGGCAGGATATCCAGCCTGTAATCATTCAGCTTGGACAGGGACACTTCTGAGAACATCCCATGTATCGCCTGCTGCGCATCCTTCAAATCTTCTTCGTACTCGAAATAGACTTCGATTTTAGGAGGAGAGACTGGCTCATTGACCAGGGTTTCACTGATAGAATCCGTGAATTGCTGTGAGTAAAAAATAGGATCGCCTGATGTAAACACGGTTTTCGCCAGCAGGTTATGGTTTAATTTATACTTGTTTGCCAGTGAAAACTTTTCATGCACAAGGCGGATCTGGCACGGGAAACTTTCCAGGAACCTGACAAGCTGGAAGGTTACATCTTCTGGGATCCGTTTTTCAAAAACCGGTTCACTTCGAAGATCATTAGAAATATAGGATCCAAGATGAGTTACAAGCAATGAATTTATTTTCAGCGCTTTACCCACTTTTTTGGCAGATGGAAAGCTTCTTGAAGTTACTAGAGTCACGTAAACTCCTTTTTGCTGAACGTACTCAATCGCATCCCTCGTGGATTTATGGAGCCTTCCATTTGATTGGATAATCGTTCCATCCACGTTAAGCGCAAGAAGACGGTAAATCATAATTATGCCCCCATTTCTTCGGTGTTTTTGTCCTTATTTAACTTGTATGATAGAAACCGAGAGAATAGAACATGGGCCAGATTTTGACTTAGCTTCCTTTGGGGATTCTCTTGTCAGGGTAAACGCAAGCGAGTCTTGCCTTTAAAAAGAGTCATAGATGACGGACAATTCCCCCTTTTTTTCACAACAACAAAAAACTCCCGCACAAGGGCGGGAGTTTGCCATTCTATTATTGCTGCTGGTTCGGATTTCCGTAAAGCTCTTCAAGAGGCTTCATGATGACCTGGTTAAGTTCGCCAATAACCATGCTCATTCTTTGCTCTGCTTCCATCAGCTTTGAGATTAACTCATGCTGCTGGACAAGTGCCACTGTCTTTTGCGCCTGCTCTACTTCTTCCTGAGTAATTTCCTGCCCAGTCATTTGCTTCTCCTGAAGCTGCAGCTGGATATTGCGGAAGTTCTCAAACATTCTTTTTGCTGATTCATCGCTGTTTACAGCATCATAAAGTTTTTTTAATTCTGTGTACTCCGCACTGTTCCTGATTGCTTTTTCCAATTCGTAGGCTGAATCGTAAAGATTTACTGCCATTCAAATCACTCCTTCTACGTTAAACGCTCCACACCACTATAACAAACTATGTTGCTGAATGCCAAAAGTTCGGATTATGCACAATCCACCTCCTATTATGAAATCACCAATAACAACTACTATTCATAGGATGCAATATGTGTGTTTGCCTATATTACAGTAGCAAGTTTTCTTATTCACCCAAAAAGAAAATGAGGAGAAGCTATGACGCCAGCAAAATCGAAAAGCTTACCCATCAATCCCGTCATTGCTTTGCTGACTGAAATAAAAGAAGATAACGGACCTGACTTCGGTAAAGTCCACTCCTTTTGCGAAGAGCTTCACCAGGGAGTTTCTGAACAAGGCGGAAGTTTTTATGTATTTTCACTGAAAGGCTTTTCTGATGAAGGAGTCGAGGGCTATTCATACGATGACAATGCAGATGACTGGAAAAAAGGAATTTTTCCATTTCCCGCTGTCATCTACAACCGGGTTTCATCCCGAAGGACCGAAATCAGCAAAGGATTTAAGGGATTTTTAAATAAATTGGATTCTCTGGGAATAAAGATATTTAATCACAGGTTTCTTTCAAAGTGGGAAATACATGAATCACTATTGAAAGAAGACCATTTGCATTCGTTCATACCTGAAACGCATCTATATTCCGCCAGTCAGCTCGAAACCATGCTCGAAAAGCATGATGAGCTATACATCAAGCCTGTTCATGGCAGCCAGGGACGCAATATTATCCAGGTGGCCAAAAATGACGGGATGATCAATGCATCATTATCTTCAATGCCGGCCAGGGATCTTCCGGGCTTCAAACATGTATCAGAACTGGCCCGTGTCATCAATCCCATAGTTGGAAAGCGGCTATGCATCATTCAACAGGGTGTACATCTATCAGAGCTAAATGGCAGAAGGATGGACTTCAGGGTTCTCTGTCATAAAAACGCCCAGCAGTTCTGGAAGGTTACTTCCATCGTTGCCAGAGTTTCTGCCGAACAGCTTTTCGTATCTAATATAGCCCGCGGAGGCGAAGTCATGAAACCAGGGCATACTCTCGCTTTGATTTTTGGAAAGGAACAAGCGAGGCATCAGTTGGCGTTAATGAAAGAGCTGGCCTTGGAGATTGCAGAAGTCATCAGCAGAAATGCTGAAGGACTCACAGCTGAGCTGGGGATTGATATTGGAATTGATATTAAAGGGAACCTATGGCTGATCGAAGCAAACTCCAAGCCTTCCAAAAACTTTGAAGAACGCGGCACGAAAATAAGGCCGTCAACAAAAGCCATTATCGACCATTGCTATGGACTTTGCCAGCTATAAACTGAAATGCGCAAGCGCCTTGGTCAGCCCCGACAAGCGCTGCAGCTGAACATTTCTATAAGCGAGAATTATACTTTCTTATCCCTGCACAAAAGGAGTAATGCAAATGATTACCTTCGGAATGATGTCACTTTCTTTTAAAAGTGAACTAACCTATTTTACCGAGATTGCCAGGAGAGCGAATCCAGCCATGTTCACCTGCTTTCGGTTCTCACCGGCTAAAATCCATCCAGTAACACAATTGGTATCGGGAGAAAAATTCGACCACAATAAAGACTGCTGGGTTAAGTCCGAATTTCCGCTCCCGATGATCGTTTATGACCGATGTTTTTATACAAATGATCCTTTATCGAAGCAGGCGATGGCGATTGTGAAATGGCTCAAGAAAAAAGCGGATATTACCTTCCTGGGAAATGGCTTGCCAAATAAATGGGCCATATACGAGGTTCTGTCGAAATCCTCCCTGTCTCCATACATCCCGAAAACGACTCTTATCGGAAGCGGAAAAGATGTTGTTGCTCAGCTGGAGGCTATGAAAAAAGCAGTCTTGAAACCGATCTTCGGTTCTGGTGGCGCAGGGATTTATAAAATTGAAAAGTCAGGTGGAGAGTTTGAAATTTCAGCTGATCCTGGCGGCAGATTATCTACAAAAACTTTCCATTCTACCTCTGAGACGGAGGAATGGCTCGACAGCCTGTTGAGTAAAAAAGAGTATATGATGCAGCCTTATCTAGAACTTTCCGATACGCAAAATTGTCCTTTTGACATAAGAGTACTGCTGCAAAAGGATTCTGAGGAAAAATGGATTGTGCGCGGCAAGGGAGTCCGCCGCGGCAGCAAGGATGGAATCCTTTCAAACTTGCGTGCCGGCGGAGAAATCCTGCCACTTGAAGAGTATACCAATTCACTGAGTACCCGTTCAAAAAGATTCATCTTACACGAAATGGAGGAAATTCTCTCCATGCTGCCCGGTATCCTTGAAGCATCTTTTCCTCGGCTTTTTGAGTTGGGCGTAGATATTGGTGTAACAAAGAACCATGCCCTATGGGTGCTTGATACAAATTCAAAGCCTGGCAGAAAAGTCATTGCTTCAACAAATCCGGACCTGAAAGAGGTTCTATATAATGCACCGCTTGAATATGCCAGAGTCCTTTCGAAAATTCTGCCAGAAAGAGAGGAACAGCGCTTATGAGAAAAAAATATCCTGTTGAAGTCATTTCACACTCCAAGCAACTAGTCTTTTTACCTGCTGATCTGACACATCATAAGGAAATCAATAAAATCGCTTTTGGCAACAAGGTAGTTGATGTTACATGTGCACCACATCCTAAAGGAAGAAATGTGATCGTACTTAGTAATGATGTGCAGAAGGAGCTTTCGATGCCTGATTTATCAACTTCATTGCATATTTTTTTCGATCAGCATACATTGTTTATCGGGCCCCTGATAGGTATTCTGACGTCTGGATTCACACCTTTTCCTTTGAGACCGATTGGTGAGAGGTCCATGTTCTTCGCCAAGCTGCTCTCGGTCAATAAATCTGTAGGTGCCCTTCCCTTCGTCTTTGGCGAGGAACATATTGACTGGGATCAAGGATTGATCGAGGGTTATTTCTTTGTCGATGGTGACTGGATGAAAATTAAGGTGCCATTCCCCAATGTTGTGTACGATCGTCTGCCAAATCGGCGCACCGAAAGAAAATCGGAACTTCGCAGCTTGAAATCGAGGATGCAGACCGATTACTTGATTCCCTGGTATAATCCAGGCTTTTTCAGCAAGCTGGATGTATTTGAGCGTTTGCAGCAGGATGAGCGTGCAACAGAGTACCTTCCTGAAACACATCAATTCTCTTCTTTTTCCGTAATTGAAAGAATGCTTGCAAACTATGGAAACGTCTATGTCAAACCGGCTAATGGAAGTCTTGGACTGGGAATCCACCAAATTTTATATGATAAACACAATGGCTATTATTATTGCCGTTACCGTGATCAGGAGGGCATTAATAAGTTAACCAGGTTTGAAAGCCTTGAAAAGTTAATGAAGAAGGTCTTTCACAAGCGAAATCTTTCCCAGATGATTGTTCAGCAGGGTATAAGCCTGCTTAGATCCGAAAAAAGACTCATTGATTTCAGAGTCCATACAAATAAAGATGAATACGGGCAGTGGCAAGTTGCAGCAATCGCCGCAAAAATTGCCGGCCAGGGCAGCGTGACCACCCATGTGAATAATGGAGGAGTCGTAAAATCCCTTGATGAATTGTTTGAAGACAGAACCGAGAGGGAGCTTTGTGAGAAGAAACTTTCTGAAGCATCTCTGCTGTTAAGTTCCATTTTGGAAAAGAATATGGAGGGAATCATAGGCGAGATTGGCTTTGACTTAGGAATCGATAAATCGGGAAAGGTTTGGCTTTTTGAAGCCAACTCAAAGCCAGGACGATCGATCTTTAAGCATCCAAAGCTAAAGAATTTTGATCTGCTCACAAGAAAGCTGTCTCTATCATTCGGCATTTTTTTAGCAGAGAAAGCCATTACGGCCCCTGAGGATATTTTCAAATGATTCTCCGCTATAATGCTGAATCCAAGGAATGGACGCATGAAGCCAAAGCTGGCGAAAAATTCAGCTTTGGCTTTAATAAAATCAGCGTCCCTGCCGCTTCATCAGAGACACTCCCGCAGAGCAGCAAACAGTTTTTATTGAAAAACAAGCAGGAAAATATCGGACCGCTGGTTGGAATCATGACCTCAATGAGCAAGAATATGTCTCTTTCCGGCAATGGTTCATTGTTTCAGGCACTTCAGACAGAGATGCTGAAACGGAATGGATTGATTGTCGTCTTTCCTCCTGAAACCATCATCAAAGATGGACTCACCGGGTTCGTATTTTTGCCTGATGCTCGAAAATGGATTCCTGTGAGAACACCTCTGCCTCACCTTGTTTTCAATCGTGTCCCCTTCCGAAAAGCAGAGCATCAGCCAGCCTTTAAAGATGCCGTTAACTACCTGACAGCGCTCGGAATCCCATTTTTCAATCCTGCCTTTATCAATAAAAACAAGCTGTATTCATTATTTGCCAGACATCCACAATTAAGAAAGCTAATGCCTGAAAGCATTGCTGTGAAATCGATGATTCAGTTAGCCGCCTTCCTTGATAAGCATGAGCGCATTTACCTGAAGCCTGCTTCATCTTCTAAAGGGATTGGGATATTCCGGCTCCGGCAAAAAGATGGGCAAATAGAATTCGACAGCCATTCACATCGCCATCTTTATCCTGGCATAAAGGAATTCTGGAAGGTTAAATCGAGGCAACTGTTAAAATACGAGTATATTGCCCAGAAAGAAGTCACTCCGACAGCCATCGATGGCAAACGATTCGACTTCCGCGTCCATGCCCATGACGGACCGGATGGGTACGAAGTGACTGGAATCGGCATTCGCCAATCACGGAAGCAGGACCTGACCACCCACCTGCCAAACGGAGGTATCATGCTCCCCTATATTAAGGTAAAAAATGACAGACATGACCAATTTTTCGACTGGGCCGTAAAAGAAATCGGACAGCTGCTAACTGAAGAGTTAGGCTATTTCGGAGAATTCTCCCTTGATGCTGGGGTCACAGAAAAAGGCCATTATGTCATTTATGAAGTCAACTCTAAACCAATGAGCTTCGACGAACCCCAGATTGAGGAAAAAAGAATCTCCGCTCTCGTCGATTTATTTTTCAGGAAAACAGGATTTTGATGGAAGTTCCCAGGTACAATTCTTGTGGGCCGCAATGAACCGCGGCTCCTTTTTTATTTTCTCTATCCTTCTCCTTCATTTCAATAAGGGTTTATCTGCACTTCTTCTTGCTCGAATACTATATAATGATGAAAAAGACATTTTCACAGGGGGAATCAGATTGATTACTCATTTTCAATTCAAATCATTATACGAAAATAAGGATATGCCCGGCTGGCATTTTTCATTTTATTTTAACAAGCAGAAGTTTACGGGAATCTATCATCAAAACGGGGATATCGAGTGGACCTCTGAGGAGCCATCCGTCGAGCATATCCATCAGTTGAAAGAACAAATCCACGAGCTGATGCTCTTCCATGTATATGACAAATAAGGTGTATGATTCTGCTCCTTTTCCGGAATTCTAAGCTTAAAAACGGTGAAGGAGGATATCATGAAACAAAAACGGAGCAAGAAGTTCGCTGAGGACTTGCAATATGAGGGACGGGAAGAGGTTTACGTCGATGTTGACCGGATGATCAATGAAGGCATGGCCGGCGGTACTGTACACAGATTGGACAGTACACCCAATATCGGTGAAAGCCATGACCTTTACCCAGAAGACCCGCCGAACGAATGAAAAGCGTAAGCGCCTTGAACAGTCCCGACAAGCGCTGGAGCTAAACACTAATCTTAGTATTAAAATTAATACTGTATTCTCAAACAAAAAAAAGACACCACATCCTAAAAGGATGCTGGTGTCTTATCTGCTTTTTACAATCATATTTACTGCTTCTTTGATCGCTTCGTCGGCATCTTTGCCTTCCTGAGCTGCTTCAGTGATGCAAGATTCAAGGTTCTTAGCGACGATAAAACCAATCGCGCGGTCTACTGCGGAACGGACAGCTGATAATTGGGTAACAACATCCTTGCAGTGGTTTTCTTCTTCCATCATGCGGATGACTCCGCGTACCTGGCCTTCTAATCGCTTCAAACGATTTTTCATTTCTGTTGTGTATTCCATTTCCTACACCTCTCTCTTACGGTACCCCGTATTGTATCTATTATACCAGCGTTTTTTCCTTTTTTCTACCAGTTATAGCACTTTGAGCGAATTAACATTTAAAAGCTACACCTGTTATAATAAAAGATATGTCAGCTTTTATCAAATTAAATCTGAGGATACTTATATGATTAATAAAATATTATCTTATTTCCCTGATTCTGTCACGCATGAAAATAACCCACTGCCTTCATCACCTGATTACTACTGGTTTAAAGAGGCAGATCAAAGTCCTTTGTGGATTGGTATTCCCAAAAATAAAATTTCTGAAAGCCAGCTTGAACTAATGAAAAACTTGTTTGAATTTGTCGAGTTGGAAAATAATACACATCTAACAGGGGCAGCGCATTCCTGGAATCAATTTCTTTTCCATGATGGTGTTTTGCCAGCCACAGCGTTCGACGAGGTCCGTTTTATCCAGTTCAAGTTGCAGTCAAATAATATTGAATTTGAGGAAATCCATGAAGCTTTAAAAGGGTTCTTCCCTGACCACACAACCCTTTGGGTAAAGGATTCGTACGGAATCATCATTGAAGAAAAAAAGGAAGTGCCGGAAAATGCAGACGATCTTTTTTCCATTGCCTCAACACTTGAGAGCGACTTTTATGTAAAAATCTCCTTCTATATCGGCAAATTCCAGAAGGCTTCTATGCAGCTTCCAGACTTTTTCAAAAAAGAAAAAAAGGTTTTCGAGGAATTGACCACACATACCAACCGTGATGCTGTATATACCTTCGAAAAAGCTTTCCCGATGCTGCTAGCGGCACATTTGCCAGATCATCTTAAAGAGATTCTAGAGAATACCATCCTTGAAGCGTTTGGGGAGGATAAAGAGTTAATGGCGACGATAAAGGTATTTCTTGAAAGTAATTCTAACGCTTCTCTTTCGGCCAAAAAACTTTATGTCCATCGCAATACTCTTCAATACAGATTGGACAAATTCATGGAGAAGACCGGCGTCAGCTTAAAGGATTTTGATGCAGCTGTTGTAGTTTATCTAGCCAGCATTTATGAAGAACTGCGCTGAATCATTACCATTAAACAAATTGCATAAAAGGGCTTACATTATTTTTGTGCACCCTGCCGATGATTATTCTAGGTCATTTCCGCTAAACTGTTTTTGTAGACAAACAATCAGGGAGGCTTTAAAAAATGGCCGAGTTAAAATTAGACAACATTTATAAAATTTATGATAACAAAGTAACAGCAGTTGAAGACTTCAACCTTCACATCCAGGATAAAGAATTCATCGTATTCGTAGGTCCATCTGGCTGCGGTAAATCTACTACACTTCGTATGATTGCAGGACTTGAAGAAATTTCTAAAGGAGATTTCTACATCGATGGAAAGCGCGTGAACGATGTACCGCCAAAAGACCGTGATATCGCAATGGTTTTCCAGAACTATGCACTCTATCCACACATGACTGTTTACGATAACATGGCATTCGGATTGAAGCTTCGTAAATTCGCTAAGGATGAAATTGATCGCCGGGTTCAAGAAGCTGCCAAAATCCTAGGTCTTGAGCCATACTTAGACCGTAAGCCAAAGGCACTTTCTGGTGGTCAGCGCCAGCGTGTTGCATTGGGACGTGCCATTGTCCGTGATGCTAAGGTCTTCTTAATGGACGAACCATTATCAAACCTTGATGCAAAGCTTCGTGTACAGATGCGTGCAGAAATCGCAAAGCTTCACCGCCGTCTGGATACAACGACTATTTACGTAACGCATGACCAGACTGAAGCGATGACGATGGCAACTCGCCTTGTAGTCATGAAGGATGGTATTATCCAGCAGGTTGGAGCTCCTAAAGAAGTTTACGAAAATCCTGAAAATGTTTTTGTTGGCGGATTTATCGGATCGCCTTCCATGAACTTCTTTACTGGTAAGCTTGAAGAAGGGAAATTTACAAATAATAATTCTTCTATCGCTATTCCAGAAGGCAAAATGAAAGTTCTTCGCTCTCAAGGTTATGTCGGCAAGGAAATCATCCTTGGCGTAAGACCAGAAGACCTTCATGACGAGCCAGTATTCATCGATGCTTCTCAAGGTGCTACAATCAAGGCTACTGTCGAAGTTTCCGAATTGACTGGTGCAGAAACAATGATTTACTCTCAATTCGAGGGCCAGGACTTTGTAGCACGTGTTGATTCACGTACTGATGTTGCACCAGGCCAGATAATTGAATTGGCATTCGATATGAATAAGGTTCACTTCTTTGATGCTGAAACAGAAAGTAGAATCCGTCCGTAATAGGAAAAGCGCAAGCGCCTTGGTCAGCCCCGACAAGCGCTGGAGGTCCGACCGGTGAAGTCGTTCTTTGACTTCATTGGGCGGACCGAACTCGAAAAGCGGAGGCGACTGTTCAACTCCGAAAAGCGCTGGAGGGCCTGACCGTGAAGTCGTTCTTTGACTTCAGGGGCAGGACCGAAGCGTCTCGAGGAGTTAGGAGCCGCAGCTAGACAAGCGACTCGAGGGGCTAGGCGCTGAAGCTAGATTAAGAAAACTACATGCAGTTATTCACACCTAAATAATTTTATAATTTCCTTAACAATAAAAAAAAGGTAAACGCACCGAATCCCTTTTAGAAAAATTCGATTTATTGCTAAATACTATCTTACCACTTACAGCAAGGGGTGACAACCAATCGAGGTATGCGAAAAGTCCCACTGCCGGCTGACAG
>NZ_JAGGQU010000032.1 GCF_018613155.1 Bacillus sp. ISL-55
ATAAAAGTTTTGACAATACGGTTTTTGATAAAGAGGTGTTTATATGAAAGCAGATGCTCCTCCAAAACTGAGTTTTTGGAGAAAATCGCTTAACGCCCGAACAGCCCTTTTATACCTGTTTCCATCGATTCTTCTGTTTGCGGTGTTCATTTTTTACCCGATGTTCCGGACGATTTACCTGAGCTTCTTTCTGACCGACCAGCAAGGAGCAGCTGCGCTTTTTGTCGGCTTTGAAAATTATGCCTATTTATTCGAGTCGAAGGAATTCCGCAACAGTATCAAGGCCACGGTGCTGTTTGTTCTCTATACCGTACCAACAGGGGTCATCATTGCGCTGTTCCTGGCGCTGATTGCGAATGAAAAGCTGAAAGGAATCGGCTTCTTCCGAACTGTCTATTCCTCGACGATGGGCATTTCGGTCGCTGCTTCCTCTGTTGTCTGGCTATTCCTGTTCCATCCAAGTATCGGGATGTTCAACCGGCTGTTGAATGTCATGAATTTGCCAGGGGTCCAGTGGCTGCTTGATCCGGATTGGGCGCTTGTGTCGATTTCGATTTCAACGATCTGGATGAATATCGGATTCTCGTTTCTCATCCTTCTCGGCGGGCTGCAGAACATCGATGAACATTTATATGAAAGCGCCAAGATTGATGGTGCTGGCTACTGGTATCAGCTCCGCAGAATCACGATCCCGATGCTGTCGCCGACATTGTTTTTCATCATCACGATTTCCTTGATCAATGCCTTCCAGACTTTCGGGCAGGTTGATATTTTAACTAAAGGTGGTCCTTCCCAGGCGACAAACCTGATTGTTTACTCCATATACCGTGAGGCATTCGTCAACTACCAGTTCGGCACGGCGAGCGCTCAGGCAGTCTTTTTGTTCATCTGCATCCTGATCGTAACAATCCTGCAATTTAAGCTCGGAGAAAAGAAGGTGCACTATCAATGATGATGTCGACACCGAAAAAAATCCTGTTTTATATTTTGCTGGTGATTTCAGCCTTCCTGGTCTTTTTCCCGGTTCTATATGCCTTCATGATCAGCTTCATGTCGGGCGGGGAAATCCTCCAGGGTAAGTTTTTTCCAGAGTCGATCCATTTTGATAACTATGTAAAAGTTTTCGACCGTCTGCCGCTGATGAATTACCTGATCAATAGCTTCGTAGTTTCGTTCGGGGTCATGCTCGGTCAGCTGGTCGTCTGCAGTCTGGCGGCCTATGCTTTTGTGTTTATCCCGTTTAAGGGAAGGGATTTTATCTTCTTCCTCTTTATATCAACAATGATGATTCCCTGGGAAGCTACGATGATTCCTAACTTTTTCACCATCCAAAAGCTGGATTGGATGAATACTTATCAAGGTTTGACAGTGCCGTTTTTCGCACTGGCCTTCGGAACCTTTCTGCTGCGCCAGCATTTTAAGACGATTCCAAAAGAGCTGCATGAAGCGGCAGAGGTGGCAGGGCTCGGTAAGTTCGCCTTCTTTTGGAGAGTGATCCTTCCTGTGTCAAAAACCAGCCTTGTCACGCTCGGTGCCTACGGGTTCCTGACGACATGGAATATGTATTTATGGCCGTTGCTCGTGACAAGTACAGGCCAGGTCAGGACAGTACAGATCGGCTTGAAGCAGCTGCAGTCCCAGGAAGTAGCGACTGAATGGGGCGTCGTCATGGCGGGAGTGATCGTGGTCATCATCCCGACACTGTTATTGCTTTTTGCAGGACAGAAGCAGCTCCAAAAAGGCCTGACCCAGGGAGCGCTGAAGTAATTCAATTTGGGTTCAACTTCTGGTATCCAGAAGCATTTTAATAAAAGGGGTGTTCAGCAAGATGTTGAAAAAACTTCGATGGTTTCTCGTAATTAGTGCGATTTTCAGCTTAATCGTCATGTCGGCATGTTCCAATGATGCTAGCAAAGGAGATGACAAAGACAAGGAGAAAGATGAGGGAACGAAGCCTGGTGAGAAAACAGAAATCTCGTTCTGGCATGCGATGTCCGGACCGGGACAGGAAGCACTTGATGGCATTGTCGCTGATTTCAACAATTCTCAGGATAAAGTCGTGGTCAATGCGGAATTCCAGGGTACCTATGAAGAAGCTTTGACAAAGCTTCGCAGTGTCGGCGGCACCGATAATGCGCCGGCGATCATGCAGGTGTTTGAAGTTGGGACTAAGTACATGATTGAAAGTGGCTTTATCGAGCCAATGCAAACATTCATCGATAAGGACAATTACGACCTATCCCAGCTTGAGGAAAACATCCTGAACTACTATAAGGTCGATGGAAAACTGTATTCGATGCCATTCAACTCCTCGACACCGGTAATGATCTATAACAAGGATGCTTTTAAGGAAGTAGGTCTTGATCCGGAAAAGGCGCCGCAAACATTCAGTGAAGTAAAAGCGGCTGCTGAAAAACTGACGAAGAAGAACGAACGCTTTGGATTCTCGATGCTGACATATGGCTGGTTCTTTGAACAACTCGTTGCTACACAGGGTGGTCTGTATGTCGACAATGATAACGGCCGTTCTGATGATGCAACAAAAGCTGTGTTTAATGGAGAAGAAGGACTGCGTGTCTTCAAGTTCCTTGATGACATGAACAAAGCTGGAACTTTCGGCAACTACGGAACGAATTGGGATGATATCCGTGCTGCCTTCCAGACAGGAAAAGTCGCGATGTACATGGATTCATCCGCAGGTGTTGCCGGCGCAATCAATAACTCTTCCTTTGATGTAGGTGTTGCCTATATACCTTATCCGGATGAAGTTGAAAGACAGGGCGTCGCGATTGGCGGTGCGTCATTATGGATGAGCAAAGGGATTGGTGAAGATAAGCAGCAGGCAGCTTGGGAATTCATGAAGTTCCTCGCTTCACCTGAAAGCCAGGCGAAATGGCATATCGGCACAGGCTACTTCGCGATCAACCCGGCAGCTTATGAAGAAGACGTGGTAAAGCAGGAGTGGGAAAAATACCCGCAGTTCAAGGTTACAGTAGACCAGCTTCAGGATACAAAACCATCCTTCGCGACACAGGGTGCATTGATTTCCGTTTTCCCTGAATCACGCCAGCAAGTCGTGACCGCACTTGAAAACATGTACCAGGGAACACCGCCACAGGAAGCATTGGATCAGGCAGCTGAAGGAACAGACAGGGCGATTGAGATAGCGAATAAGACGAAGAAGAAGTAAGTGTCTGATCAGGCAAGCCACTGGATCACATTGTGAACCGTGGCTTGCTTTTTATAAGGAAGGCTCTATGTTGAATTCGTGTAGGTATTGAGAGTCTTCCGGCTATTGATATAGAGGACACTTTTGAAGCAGAAATAGGAGGAGATATTCCGGTTAAATGCTAAAAATAAGAAAAAATCCAACGATTTGGATGAAATAAACGGATAAACGACCCTTATTTTCAAGGAATTAAGGGTCGTTTCCAATTTTAACGAAATTTTTCTGTTTATTTTCAAACACTATGAAATCAACATTGAGTTTAATAAAAAAAACTCCGTACGAACGGAGCTTTTGTTGCAAAGGCTTAAATCTGGTTAGCAAGTATAGTTACAGCAGCGCTGAGCAATACAGTGGCTAATAATAATCCTGCATATAAGAAATTCTTTTGTCTCGCTTTTTTCCTTTGCATTTCCTCTGGTGTTAGCCAATTCTGGTTTGACATCAATTTACTCCTTTAAGATTGATGGTAGCTGGCAGACTTTTTCCAATAGAAAGAGGTCCCTATAGCTTTGCGTCATCATTTTTCAACGATTTTGCCCTATATAAAAATATCCTATTTATGAAAATGCTTTCAATAGGTCTTTTTTCCTAAATGTCGAAATATGGTACTTTATCGAACGCTAACAAATTTTTTTTAGTGATAAATGTAGAATTTAGTATTTCAGTTAGGGAAAAAACACCGATTATTGATGTCTACGGTTGATAGAGTGGATTATTTGACCATTCGATATACATTGCAACGTGGGTTAAGTCTTTCTAGGGAAAGCAATACCTCCACCCAACAGGGCAGAGGTATTTGCATTCGATACTATAAGAATAGCCTTTCGACGAGCCAGTAGGCCCCAAAGAAAATGATTACTATTGAACCAAATTTGATATATTTGCTCGAATCCTTAAGACGATGAAGATATGTCAGCAACGGAAGTAACAACAGCACGATTAAAATCTGTACAACCTCGATTCCAATGTTGAAGCTCACAAGTGCTGATGCAAGATTCCCCTTTGAGAGGTTCATCTCCTGAAGGATATTCGCGAAACCCAGGCCGTGGATCAAACCGAAGACAAAGGTCAGTCCCCATCGGTGGTTCACTTCTTTTTTGAAAATATTCTCCACTGCCACATAGATGATACTAAGTGCAATCACGGACTCCACAAATTTAGAAGGTAAATCCATAATCCCCAAAACTGCAAGACTCAAGGTAATGCTGTGGGCAATCGTAAAAGAAGTCACAATCATCGCATATTGCTTAAATGTTTGCTTACGCAGTAATAGTGCGAATAGGAACAAAAGGTGATCATAACCAGTTAAAATATGCGACATCCCTAGCTTGAAAAAGGACAACCAGGAAGATGTGGGTTTAGTAACAGGTTTGGGTTCTTGCTCGGTGTTAGAGCCATCAGCCTGATCACTTCCAGCTTGCTGCTCCTGCTGGTCCTCGGTAAGCAGAATGGTCCATGAGCGATTCTCTCCCTGCAAAGCAGCCTGACTGGATCCACCTGCATAGGTTGCGGTCAATAAGTTCACATAATTGGTATCAGCGTCGTTAAAATAAAGTCCATCATTAAGGGTTAGGGTATCTCCTGGCTGATAAGCAGGGTATTTTAATGTAAGAGTAAGGAATTCCTTGTTTTCTTTTTTCTCTATTTTAAAATCAACGAATTCTGGCTCTTGTTGTTCGTTGCCTTTATCAAGAATAACCGTATGGGTAAGGAATTCGATAAGATGGTCTTGTTCCTCTTCAATTTCACTCATTTCAAGAATGTTATTCTCATTGATATCAATGTCCTCTTGAAGCTCGATGATCGACAAGGCATCGATTGAGAATTCAAAACTTGTTTCATCTTCTAAAAACTGAATAGTTGTGAAGCTGGCGCTATAAGGGTGTGCAGCCGCCATGGAAGGAAAAGTATATAGAAATATAGCGAAAATAACGAAGTATAATTTTAATTTAGACCCTCTCTTGTTAAACATGCTCACCAGTTGTCCTCCCCGAACTAATCTATTCTATTATCATCTAAATCTAATCACATTTTCCCATTTGTGTATAGTTGATGGAAAAATTTATACTGGAATTTTAATAAACTATTTACTCTAGACTTATATCTTTAGAATCAAGAGTTTTGTAGAATTATAGATGTACTAATACTTTTTAATGAAAGGGTGTCGATCATCTTCTAGGGAGTATTCGTTTTTAAGGGGATTCACCAAATCTTAGTAGAGGTGGAAAATGAATGAACAGAAGAAAGAGAAGCTTCAAAAGATGGACTAGTTTGCTGACAGCAGTATTATTACTTATTACCACATTTATGCCATTAGGCTTGGTCCGAAAAGCAAGCGCTTCCATATCCGATCATGTTGTCATTAGCCAGGCCTATGGTGGTGGAGGAAACAGCGGAGCGGTATTTTCTAGTGATTTCGTAGAATTATATAATCCAACTAATCAAGAGATATCTTTAGAAGGTTGGTCTGTCCAAAAAGCCAGCAGTACAGGTACTGGTTGGCAAAAAGTTGCGCTAACAGGATCTATAAAACCTTATGGTTACTATTTGATAAAAGGTAAATCTGGTACATCGGTTACAGATAAACCATTGCCACAGGCAGATGCAGAAGATCCCACTTTAGACCTCGCAGGATCGGGAGGGAAAGTGGCGTTAGTGCCTCATACAGATCTTTTAAATGGTCAATTCCCAGCAAACACTGTGGACTTCGTAGGGCTTGGGAAAGGGGCTGTTGGCTTTGAGGGAACTGGACCAACACCAGCCTTGAGCAACTCCACAAGTGCCCAAAGACGACCATACGCGAATGTAGAACCTGCTATTGGACTAGGGAATGCATGGGATTCTGATGATAACTCATTAGATTTCGTGTCAGCAACGCCTGTTCCTAAAAACAGTGCAAGTCCAGCTGAACCGCCAATGGAATCAGACACCAGCCTTCAGCCGGTAGGAAATAACATTCAGTTCACTTTACAGGATGGTAAGGCAAAAGTGACTGGATTTGTTGCAGCAGCCGCAGAGCAATCGGTCATCAATGTCTATGAAACATCGGCAAAAGGAACGGCGCTTGGCAATGCCAATGCAGCAGCAGATGGATCATTTGAAGTGAATTTTGAAACAGCGAAAGCTTTGACAAGTGTTTACGTAACGGCAACACAGGACGGCAAAGACGAAAGCGATGCCATCCAAATCAATCTAGCTCAGGACAGCAAAAATGTTGCTGCCGACAAACTTAGCTACAGTGTTGATAGCAAGGGCAAAGGCACGTTGATCGGCAATGTCGGAGCAGGTGTAGCAAGATCAACAATTTTCGTTTATCCTGACACTTCAGCAAACCAAGCAGAGAGACTGAACGGAGAAGGAACAGAAGTACTTGGAACTGGCGCATTTAATACGATTACATTCAACAATGCTCCTGCAACGGTCTACGTTACGCAGCAATCAAGTGACGCCAATGGAATCATGCTTGAAAGCGTCCCTGTTTCAGTTGAGAAAGCTGCAACAGATGTCGTCACTCCTCTGAATGAAGTGAAAGTGACGGATTCAAAGGGTCTTCTTTCGAATCTCAACCAGTTCTTCACAGTTGAGGGTGTCGTCACAGTCGATAATGGCGTGATGGGCACACAGAAGAATAACTTCTATATTCAGGATGAAACAGCCGGAATTAATATTTTTGGCAACTATGATTCTGGGCTGAAAATTGTCCGCGGCGATAAGCTTAAGATTACAGGAAAACTCATTCAATACAACGGTTTAACAGAATTAGAAGCAACGGCTATTACAAAAGTGGAAGAAGGCCTAGCAATCCCGGCACCTAAAGCAGTGTCGATTATGGACCTTAACACTTTCACGGTTGCGGAACCGCTTGAAGGCAGTCTTGTCCGCCTTGAAGGCAAGGTTTCGTCTGTCGCAACATCTGGAACAAACTGGAATGTTACTTTAGTTGATGAAAATAACAAATCCACGACTGTTCGTGTAATGGATAAAACAGGCATCAAGGCAGATGAAGTTTTTGAAAACGGCAAGAGTTACGCTGTGACCGGTATCGTCGGCCAATACACAACGAACGCGACGCATGTCAGCGGGTATCAGATCTTCCCTCGCGATATGATGGATATTAATGCGCAATTGGCGATTGACCACGAGCCTATGAAAGAGGTCTACAAAGATACTAATGTTGAATTTGTGGCAAAAGCAAGTGGGGCAGAATCTGTAACGGTCTACTACCGTGCAACAGGTGATGCAGACTATATTGCTCTGCCGATGACAATGGGAAGTGAATCCCGTTATACAGCAATCCTGCAGTCTGAAAATGTACCAGCTGCTGGCTTTGATTATTATATTGAAGCGAAGGCTGGCGAGAAAGTTCAGAGTTCCGGTACAAAAGAAACTCCTCATCAAGTTACATTGGGAGAAGATAAGGACGGACCGCGTATTTATGGTGAGTCACCGGTAGGCGGAACGAAGGTTGAAAGTCCTCGTCCGGAAATTTCTGTTCTGCTGGAAGATCCAAGTGGCGTTGACCAGGAAAGTGTAACAATCTGGCTTGATGGCGAGAAGCTTACTAATGCTCAAATCAGCCAAAGTCAGGTGAAGTTCACTCCTGAGGAAGATTTAGCACTTGGAGACCATACAGTAAAAGTTACTGCAATGGACTCAAAAGGGAACAGCAGTGAATCTGAATGGACATTTACTGTAGTACCGCGCTTTGAAGGTGGAAACCACTACCGAGGTACAACTCATAACCATACGAATATTTCTCATGATGGTGCCGGAAATCCAGAAGATGCACTAAGAGCTGGACAAAGGTATGGGTATGACTGGTTCGCATTCTCTGATCATTCCCACGATATCGATCCTGACAAACTAGGACAGGATACGGTAGAACGCAATGGAATGTTGGAGCGAAGCGGCGGAGCAGACTGGCAGCTGACAAAGGATTTGTCTGCACAATATACCGAAGATGGCGAGTACGTCGTATTCCCGGCATTTGAAATGACCTCGACAACATGGGGGCACTCCAATATCTTCGGCACTGAAAACTTCATTGATCGAAACATCAATGGAAAAATGTATCAGGATCTGAACAAGTACTACGCCTGGGTCATGACATATGACGATGTGGTAGGACAGTTCAACCATCCTGATATGTCAAAGGATGCATTCAATAACTTTAAGCCATACAACAAAGATATGGATAAACTTTTCACCATGCTTGAAGTTGGAAACGGATCAGGTCATTATGGTTACGCGAATGCAGAGAGAAAGTTCTTCTCTGTATTGGATCTAGGATGGCATGTAGCACCGACTTACGGTGAGGACAACCACGAAGGTACATGGGGACAGACAAGGGCTCGTACGGTTATCGTTGCCGATGACCTGTCGCAGGATTCCCTTCTTCACTCTATGCGTAATATGCGTGTGTACATGGTAGAAGATCCTAACTTCACATTCGATGTGAAGGCCAATGGTTTCTATATGGGATCAACTGTAGACAGCAAGTCACTGAAGTTCAATATTTCTGGAAGCGATACAGTTGCTGAGAGCCGGTCAATGGCTGAATACGGCTATCTCCCTGCAGATTATAAGTCAGATGATCGTGTTGAAAAAGTTGAATTGATCACAAATGGAGGCAAAGTAGTAGACTCTTATTCTCCAATGACAGCAGATTTTACATGGGAGCCTTCTTACAATGTTACTGGCGGCCAGCAATGGTTCGTTGTACGAGTGACCCAGACTGATGGCGAGCGCATGTACTCTGCACCAATCTGGTCTAAAGAAGAAGCTGTCGATGTAAAAGTAAATGGAATCGATATCGTAGGTGACGTTATTGTTGAAGGAAACCCTGCAACATTGAAAGCAAACGTCGCGAACAATGGTACACAGGAAGTCAAAAACTTAAAAGTAGACCTCTACTTTGACGAGGTAAAGGCAGAGAACCTGATTGGATCACAGGATATCTCATCAATTCCTTCAAAGGGAGTAGCGGCTGCAACGGCTGTATGGGAAAGTCCGTTAAAAGGCGACCATAAAATCATAGCTGTTGTATCTTCACTTGATGGATTGAATCTTGGAGATAATGAGTTTGAATTGTCGGTTAAAATCAAGGAGCCACTTGGAATCAAGGTGGTAATTGATGCGAAGCATGGCAATGAAAACACAAGCGGCGATGGCGGATCGTATAAAGACAATCTAAAATCTTTCACAACGATGATGCAAAAAGAAGGTTATACAGTTACCGAGAACAACTCAGCTATTACAGATGCTGTATTAAACAATGTTGACGTATTGGTCATTACACACCCAAGATCAGCTTACACCGCTGATGAGAGTGCAGCGATTGCCCAATTCGTAAAGAATGGCGGATCATTATTAATGTCAGGAAAGAGCAATCACAGCACAAATCCTGCAATCAATAACGGCATGCTTGAACAAATGGGTGCAACCATCCGTATGGGCAATGACGGCGTATTTGATGACAGCAAGACAGGCAACTTCTGGAGTGATCCGAACGTAGCGCCTTTTGCAGTCAGAGCATTCCCTGGGCTGGTTTCTAACTACATCACGGACCGCGTTTCATTCCTTGATTATTACAGTGGAACAAGCTTATCTGGTCCAAACAACACAGCTCTTACTGAGAGTGAAAATGTGGTTATCTTAGCAAAAGGCAATGAAACAACCTATCAGGGCAATATTAAGGGCGGGTACACATATGACGCTGTATCTGACGCAACTGGCGGATCTGCGATTCCTTTGATTGCCTCTGAAAAAATCGGTGAAAATGGCCGCATCATCGTATCCGGAATGAACATTTTCAACGATAAACAAATCGACGAGTCATATGAGCCGAAAGGGAATGATGAGTTCGCACTGAATGCAATTAACTGGCTCGCTCACCGTGAAACACAGATTACTAGTATCGGTGATGCAAGGAAGCTTGCGGAAGATTCCGAAACTGTAATCGAGGGTACAGTCACAACTGGAGCTGGAGTATTCTTCGACGCATTCTATGTACAGGATGAAACAGGCGGCATCATGGCATTCCAGGAAGTGCCTGCTGGCTCAATCAAACCTGGTGATAAGGTCCGCGTCTATGGCCATATCATTACATTTGATAACAACAAGGAAATAGAGTTTGCAAAGTTTGAACAGGATGTCATCAAGATTGGTGAAGGTGATCCTGTTGAACCTAAATTCGTTAAAACAGGAGAAGCTACTTCTGAAAACATTCAAGGCCTTCTCGTAAAAGTGAAAGGGGAAGTCGTAAAGAAATTCGATGATAACTCTTATATTATTAATGACGGCAACGGAGATGTTTTAGTATTCACTGATGGCTATATTGTCAACCAAAGCGGTCCAGTACCAGTACTGGAAGCAGGGGATACACTAGAGGCTGTCGGCCTGTCTGGTTCCTTCGCTCAAGGAACGAGAATCCGTGTGCGTGATACAAAAGAGTTAATCGGAACTCCTGGGGACAGAACGGCACCTGAAACAACAGCTGTTGTAAACCCTGAAGCACCAACTGGCAAAAACGGCTGGTATGCTACTGACGTAACCGTTACACTTTCCGCCAAAGATGATAAATCTGGCGTGGCAACCACTGAATATCGTTTCTCAGGAGAAGAGAACTGGAGAAAGTATGCAGCTCCAATCGAGTTGAAGGAAGATGGTGAATACACCATTGAATTCCGCAGCGAAGATGTTCGAGGGAATGGGGAAGAAACGAAGACTGTCGATGTCAAAATCGACAAGACTGCTCCTGAACTAACGGTTTCAGTAGATAAACCGATCCTTCTTGTTCCAAACCATAAGCTGGTCGATATTAGAGCAAAGTTGGATTATAGCGATTCAACTTCTCAGATGGATTCTGTGGTACTGAAGTCAATCGAAATTAATGAACAAAACGCGGATGATAATGATATCCGTGGTGCATTATATGGTACATTGGATACCGATTTTGCCCTTCGTTCAGAAAGAAATGGAAACGGTAATGGTAGAATCTACACGATCACCTATCTTACGACAGACAAGGCAGGAAACACAACAGAAGTTCAGGCGACTGTCACTGTCTTGAAGGGCAGATAAGCTTAAAATAGAAAGACTGCTATCAAAAGGAATCCAAAATTTCTTTATAGCAGTCTTTCTTTTATTAATGCTAATCTCTTTTCAATATTCAAATCCACTTCACCATCTCTACTCATTGCTTCTATTCTTTTTAGATTGTTTGCTGATGATTGTTAACAACCAAAACTTTTCCTCCGGGCTCAACATGCTCCAGCTTCCTGCTTTAACTTTCATATTAAACACTCCTTATCAGATGTATTTTTTTTACTTTTGCTTCTGTAATCCCTATATACCGCCTTTTTTGAATAATGAAACAACAAAAGTTTCTACAAATTACCAGGTAATCCTACATGCTAGTCCACATCTTTTGTCGAAAAGTCGTTGAACAATGATATTAAATATTTCCAGTTTGAATTCATCTCCGTCTCAAGACCTAGAACACACTACAAACTGAGTCTGTAGAAAAATAGCTTGTTTTGAAGTATTGTATAAGGGAGAAAACATTTTTTTACAGTGAATGAAACATTCTGTATCTTCTATTCGTATAAGATAGGAAGATTCAAAACAGGAGTCGATACTAATGAATAAATTCCTTTTACGATTTATGCAAACTGGTGCGGCAATCCCTTTTTCGGCGTTCATCTGGCTATTGGCCTTTACTGGCTTTGACCAGACATTTTGGATGTCTTCGCTCTATGGGTTTATTGGCGGTGGAGTGATGTTCTTTGGACTAGGTTCATATCTGCAAAAACGCTTTTTGGAAAAAAACAGACTGACCATGAAGGAATACAAATATATTAAGAGAAATCTTAAAGAGGCGAATGTGAAGATCAACAGGATTCAGAAGTCGCTCTTTTCCATCCGGCATATCCGTTCGCTGAAACAAAGGATGGAGCTGTTAAGGCTTGTAAAAAACATCCAGAAGCTAAGCAATCGCGAGCCGAGAAGATTCTTCAAGGCAGAACAGTTTTATTTTTCACATCTTGATTCGATAATGGAACTAAGTGAAAAGTATGCCTTCCTATCCTCCCAGCCGGCTAAAAATCGGGAATTGGAATACTCGTTACAGGATACGCAGGATACTTTAAAGGACCTTACCAAAATCGTTGAGAAAGACTTGAATTATATGCTGGAAGAGGATCTTGACCACTTGAATTTTGAAATAGATGTAGCAAAGTACTCGATTAAGAAGCGAAATGAAATTCCTGATGAAACCAGGAGGTTGAAATAATGACGGAAAAAAATCCTGACCTTTTAAAAAATACCGGAAATATAATGGATGATATCTTAACCAACCCGTTTGGAGATTCACCTGAATTGCAGCTGCAGCCCAGCCCGCAGCAACAGAACAGCAAACCAGTTAAGCTGATTGATGTCATCCCTGAGGAAAATCGCCAGCGAGCCTATCAATTGGCTGAGCAAATCGATCCAAAAAATCACCAGGCGATGATTCAATATGGTACCCAGGCACAGGGGAAACTGCTGACTTTTTCGCATGCGATGCTCGAGCATGTCCAGAAAAAGGATGTTGGTGAAGTAGGAGAAATCATTAGTGACTTAATGAAACATCTCAATGATATGAATCCGGATGAGCTGAGCGCGGAAAAGCAATCCTTCTTTGCCCGTATGTTTGGTAAAATTACGGGATCTGTGCAGGAGATTCTCTCTAAATATCAGAAGACCGGAGCACAGATTGATCGGATCAGCGTAAAACTGGACCGCAGCAAAAATGTCCTGCTATCTGACATCGGCATGCTCGAAAAATTGTACGAAACAAACAAAGAGTATTTCAATGCTCTAAACATCTATATTGCGGCAGGAGAACTGAAGCTAGAGGAACTCCATGAAAAAACCATTCCTCAATTGAAAAAGGAAGCGGAGTCTTCCCAGGACCAGATGAAGTTCCAGGAAGTCAATGACATGATCCAGTTTGCCGATCGCCTGGATAAGCGCCTCTATGACCTGAAATTAAGCCGAGAAATCACCATCCAGAGTGCGCCGCAAATTCGCCTGATCCAGAACACCAATCAGGCGTTAGTAGAAAAAATCCAGTCTTCAATTGTGACAGCCATTCCACTCTGGAAAAACCAGGTTGCGATTGCCTTGACGCTAATCAGACAGCGGCACGCAGTTGAAGCACAGAAACAAGTTTCTAAAACAACAAATGAATTACTCCTTAAAAACGCAGAAATGCTAAAAACAAATACAATTGAAACAGCTAAAGAAAACGAACGTGGCCTTGTTGACATTGAAACGTTGAAGAAAACGCAAGAAAACCTGATCACCACTTTGGAAGAAACATTGAGGATCCAGCAGGAAGGCAGGACAAAGAGACGTCAGGCAGAGCAGGATCTTGCCGCAATGGAAAACGAGTTAAAGCAAAAATTGCTGGAAATCAAGGGTAACTAATAATAAAGGTGAACAGCGATTGGTCTGTTCACCTTTTATCATTTTTAGTAAAAGTACTTCTTAGTGTATAGTACTATCTCCGTCTTTCCCCATTCCTGCACCAATTGACAAAATGCTCACAGTTATTGAATAAGAGGTCATATTCTTCCTCTCCCAATTTGCTCTTTGCTCTTCGGATGACGGTATCAATCGTATAAATTATATCGCTATCCATCAAATGTATATTTCCGCCTTGAGCAAAGTCTTCAAGACTGTCAATTCTTATTTCAAACTGGCTATAATGAATGACATTGCCTCTTCCCAGGTACAACCCGTGGTGCGAATAGTCTAACCCTAGCCACCTATTTACATATAAGTGGTCACCGCGGTAGAATTTTTTTGCTGAGTATTCAAGGTCGCGAAGAGAAAGCCGGTCTTTAGATGCTCTAGAATGGTTATCAATTGTTTCTGATAGCAAATAACGCGCTTCCAATACATCTCCGACTAGAGGCGATAATTGTTTTACTTCTTTAATAAGTTTTTTTGTATCTCGTTTTAATTCCTTTTTTACTTTCTCTCTTTCTTTCTTTGAAAATACATCTAGTATGTCTTTGGAAGAAGATGTTCCAGGTTGAGAAGTTTTGATATCCTCAGAAACAATTTTCAATAGGTCATCCAATAATCCCCACATATATGCCACCCCAATTATTCCTTTTTTATCCACATGAGTACATTATACCCATTATTTATAGGTCTTTGGTCGTAATTATAGAAAAATAGGAATATAATAGATATATTATTAGAAGTCAAAGTGTTTAATAGTTTATAGCCTCAAACCCCAAATTAAGGAGAATTTTTTATGAAAAACGGTTCAATTTCACGAAATCCACTGATTATCCTTTACTTCATCTTTCTTGGAATACTAGCCTGGTTCAGTGCCGCAAAAAATGTGCTTTCTAACGGAGACTGGATGGTCATTTCATTTGCAATGCTGCCCTTACTACCTTTAATAGGCTTACCCATTCTTTTTTTACAGACTCGGATAGAAATATATCATGATCATATTAAATACATAAGTGGGTTTAAAAAGAAAACTTATAGTTTAAAAGGGATAGAGAAGGTGTATCGAAGAACTGTTAAGGATCAATTCTCAGGAGAAGGATTCCAGAACTTTCAATATGTAGCTTTTAAATATGAAGATGGCTTTATTGTAAGCTTTCCATTTTCATTTATTTCCCTCGCAAAAAACACTCCCAAGCTGCTAAAAAAGATAGAGCAGATGAATCCGGATGTTGTTTTTGATAAGGATACTTCAATCTTAAAAAGCGGAAAGCCCCACCCAATGAATAAACTAATCCGTTTGTTAACTCTCGGGTTAGGGACAGTGGTTTACTTGTTTTTTATATTTTAATATCAGTAGCAAAAAGGACACTGAATAATAGTGTCCTTTTTGCTTGTCATGCTTTTTATTTTTGTAAATTGAATGAATCAAGGACGCTTTTCTCAATAAGAGGAGTTGCATCTGTACTCTCAAAAGTAGTACCTGGTCCAGAAATTACATTTACTGGTGTTATAGTCGTTCCTGACAAGTCAAATACTTTCCAGACTGTTCCTGTACCAGTAGTAGGGACATGGAAAGTCCTGATGAGTTCGTTGCCAATGTACACTTCAACTTTTGCACCTGAGCTGGTTAGTGCCGTGCTAGTATCATCTGATTGGTTGGAGTAATTATGGACATAATAGCTATACTTTCCGGCAGTTTGCTTGTTAATTGTAACGGTTTCAGGACCGAATGAGTATCTATCATCATAGTCTAGGCTGGCGATCGGATCATCTTCATCTTCATAATAAGCTTTATTTCTGTAATAGATATGAAAACGATCAGATCCATCCATTGTCGGCCCTGTCAAATGTGAATCCAAGTCAGAAGGAGTTTCACCCCATGTCAGGACAACGGAGATTTGATCCTCTGCAAGAATTGGACGTAATGTTGCATGGTATTCAAACGCTTCCTGATCACCGATTGAAACGATATCAATAAAGGTAGTGGTAAAACCTTCTTTTACCAGTTCTGCAGTATAATACCCAGCTTCAAGCGGTTCGATTACATATTCTCCATAACTATCTGTAGTCGTAGTCTTAAAAATATCGCCAGTACGTGCGTTATGTCCTTTACGAAGGTTAACTGTGACCCATTCGATCTCCTGTCCATTGATGGCATTGGATATCACACCTCCAACAGATCCAGGCGAATTGATATATTCATTACTTAATAGTCTCATTTTAGGATTATGGGTTATCTGATCGCTATCTATGATGACATTATCATAATCAAGCGGACCGTAACCGGTTTTCGAATAGGTAACACCATATGTGCCATTAAATAATCTTATATCATATTTGCCTTCTGCATCTGTTTTCAATGTTTTTACAGGATAATCATCTTTATAGATAGTCACCGCCACATCCTTGATTGGCTGGTCTGTTACTGCATCTTTTACCTCCCCTTTAAGAATCCCGGAGTTTAAGCAGTATTCCTGTTTATTTTTATAAATTGATAAGTTGGCAAGTTCATACTCACCTTCAACTCCGCCTTCAATTACCCAAAGTTTTGCTGCAAGGCGGTATTTTACTCTTGATTGGAGGCTGATATCAAAATCATTTGTAACGCACCCGTCTTTTTCAAATTCTCCATTCAAGAAATTCATTTTAATATATCCCTCACCCTTAGCAGTGTTGCTAATGGCAAAGTCATTCTCGAGAACAGCCGGAAGGAGCCCACCGACATTAAGGGCTGCATCTGCTCCATATTTCTTGGTAACCGCGATTGCTCCTTTTACATCTCCGGTAAGTTCATTTTTAACTTTTGTAATATCTCTATATGCATCAAAGTCATTTGACTCTTTATCCCATTTTATCCCCATATCAGTTTTATCTTTTTTTACATAACCAATATGGACATCAACATTGAACTTACCTTCAAAGGTAGTGGTGATAAAAAGGGTGATTCCAACTGGCACCTCTTGATAGCCTGAGTCACCCACGCCAGCTCCTCTAACAACGACAGGGGCCGGGACGAAAGTGAAACTTGCAAGAGATAGCCTGTCATCCCTTTTTACTCCCTCAACCTGTACCCAGGAGTCATCATCCCCATAACCATAATTCGTCTTATTCTTTAGGCCGAACTTTCCTTTAAGTGTACCTGTCAGATCAGCATTTACTGTGGAATCGTATGAGACTCCGAAATCAAAGCTCTTCCATTTCTTTAATATCCTAGTTTTTTTGATTTCTGCCTTTGGTGTAATATTGCTGATTTCGAAGGAACCTGTCAGTTTTAATTCTTTCTGGGTTTCTCCTACAATGAAATCATCATTATCTTCACTGCCGGTGCCGCCTTCAGCATCTTCCTTTTTTGAAAGCAACCTGCCCAAATCCATCTCAAAGGCTAATTTCATTTTGTCACTTGCTAAAAAACGCTGATTCTGTAGCTGGCTAAATTCCTGGAACGAATTTACTGCCTGGTCATCAACAACCATGGCAACACCTTCCTGGAGTTTCATATCCACCAACTGTTCCATTGTCAGTTCTTCATCAAGCTGGATGTTCAAATCTTCAAATACATCTTCAATCGCAGGCTGTCCTAGTTGAAGAACGAGGTTGCCGTTAGCATCTTTTTCTGATTTCATCACTTTGGCAATCATGCCAGTCGGATGATCCTCACTTTGTGGGAAGAAAATCATATCGTCTTTAACATACTGGGATTGGGAAATGTTTTTAAGTGTGTATGTAAGAGTCCCATTATCATTTGTCTGTACTTTGACGGTGTTATCAATGAACTTATCCGCTTCTGCATCTGTAAGGAATTTAGCGTTCTCAATTACTTCTCCACCGCCAACAGTATCCTCAAACTTTACAAGCAGTTGTTGGAAGGCTGTGATGACTTTATCTTCAACAACTCCTGTTCCGCCAAATACCTTAAAGTCCTTGACTTGCTGTTGAGGGAAAACAATTTCTGCATCTGCTGGTACTGCCGATTTGGTTGTTAGAAGGATACCGGTTTTGTTTTTTGCTGCTAAAACAGAACCTGTAAGGGCATCAGGGAAGTTCGTACCAGTACTGATGTAAATATTTTCATTCTTGTCGTAAAGCTCCCGGATAACCTTAGAAGCTGTTTCGTATCTGTTTTTACCGGAAATTCTTGTAGGGTTCTCGAATTTCTTTTCAATCGCAGGATCGATTACACCTGTTCCTCCGATTAGAGTTACATTATTGAACGTTTTGGCAAATTCCTCAATATTGGCTGGTATGCTTTTAGGTGCTGTCAGCAAAATTGGAATACCATTTTCTGCAGCATAAGGAGCGATTGCCAAAGCATCAGGAAAATCAGCGCCTGTAGCTAGGAAAACCTGGTCTTTTGCAGGGTTAACTTCCTGGGCGATTTTCAGGGCTGTTTCATATCGCGAGCTTCCTGAAACACGCTTGACTTTGATATTCATACTCTCAACTTGTGTTTTAACCTTTTTGGTTAGAGCCTTTTCGCCACCCAATAAGATAACGTTTTTGACTTTAAGTCTTGCTAATTCTTTTTTCGTAGCTTCTGTTAATTGATCAGGAGCTGTCAGCAAGATAGGTGCATTCAATTTGAATGCCAATGGTGAACCTGCCAACGCATCTGGGTATAAATCTCCTCTAGCCAGAATGGCTGTTTCTGAACCATTAGCCCAACCTGATTTTGAAATGTTAACCGCTGTTTCATAGCGATTCGCTCCAGAAATACGTTTGCTGGAGTCTCCTCCCTGTGCATTTGCTCCTTCAGGTGTCATACTGAAAAATAGAGCGAAAGCGAGCAGGAGTTGAAGAGTTAATTGAAAAAATCTACTCAATTGGTTAATCCTCCCTTTTTTATGTTTTACATTTTTATATATTACCAAAACTGAGACATTATGACTATATGAAATGAGAGTAAAGTACTATTAATTTAAATGTTTATACATTTATAGATTTATATTTGGAAGGATGTTACCATTTAAGGAGAATAATAGATAGAGGGGAGAAGGGAAGTTTGAAAAAATTCATTACAGCTTTAGTTGCAGTCCTAATGATTTTGGTGCCATTCCAGGCAGATTCAGTAGAAGGTGCAGTAAGCTATCAGAATCCACCTGTGCCGGTAATAAATAAATACCTTACTGATGCTGCATTAAAATTTGACGTACCACCTGAAATAGTCAAAGCCATTGCGATGGAGGAAAGTGGCTGGCAACAGTTTAAGGATGGTCAGCCTTATATATCGGAAGTTGACGGTAGAGGTATTGGCATTATGCAAATAACAGATCAAGGGGACTTTGATCAGGAAAAGCTTAAAACCGATATTAAATATAACATTGAGATCGGTGTTAAGATTCTTGATCAGAAATTCCGAGCAGTTAACAGTAACAAACTGCCAACTGTAAACGATAATGACCGTCATATCCTTGAAAGTTGGTATTTTGCGGTGCTGGCTTATAATGGGCAAGTCCAAAAAAATAGTCCAATCTATAAACCGGGAGGACAAACGAATACAGCAGCCTATCAGGAAAAGGTCTATACGTATCTGAATAATAAAAATCCAGGAATTGGTGTTTATCCACTGCCATTCAACTTCAAGGAAGAGGATTTCACCTATACAGGAGCGCCGAAATATCAGTTGATTTTTGAAAAGGATCATTTTGAAGTTCCGGAACATCTATTGCATGAAAGCAAATATTTCTACAAGCCAAAAGATGTCGTTTTCACCGCAAAAGGTGCTAACTTCCGTGAAGCGCCATCAAGATATGCCAAGGTAGTGAAGACTTTGCCTTCCGGTGTAAAGGAAGCAGTGACGATTCTCGAAGATTTTGAATACGACCAATCAAATTTAAGCGACAGCCAGATGCTCAACCTTCAATATGTCTGGTATAAAGTTCAACTGAAGGACGGTACGATTGGGTATACAGCCTCAAATGAACTGGAGCAGCTAGCCAGCAGAATTTCCGGGGCAAACAGATTTGAAACTGCAGTTGCTATTTCACAAGAAGGCTGGACAACCGCAGATACGGTCGTACTAGCAAAAGGCTACGATTTCCCTGATGCCTTGGCTGGCACTCCGCTTGCACATCAGTTGAATGCGCCGATGCTCCTGACAAGGGATAATCTGCTAC
Source organism: Bacillus sp. ISL-55 (assembly GCF_018613155.1). Lineage (GTDB taxonomy): Bacteria > Bacillota > Bacilli > Bacillales > Cytobacillaceae > Mesobacillus. Next base: position 19,855 of record NZ_JAGGQU010000032.1, read on the forward strand.
CTGATGTAACAAAGGATGAAATCACTAGATTAAAAGCAAAGAATGTCATTCTACTGGGCAGCACAGGAGCAATCAATGCCGAGGTAGAGCAGAAGTTAAAATCAATGGGGTTGAATGTCGAGCGATATGGCGGCAAGAACCGATTTGAAACTGCAATTAAGATTGCAGAAAAGCTTCCTGTAAAAGGGGATACGGCTGTACTTGCTTATGGCTATAATTTCCCTGATGCCCTGTCCATCGCTGCTTATGCTGCTAAAAATAACTTCCCGATTTTCTTGACGAGGGAATCTGAGCTTTCGCCTTCAACAGAGCAGGAACTGAAGAAATACAAACATACGATTGTTGTGGGAAGTGAAAGTGTAGTCAATAGTACACTTTTCAGCAAGCTAAATGATCCTAAGCGTTATGGCGGCAAAAATCGATATGAAACAAACGCCATGATTGTAAACCAGCTTCCACTTGGAACGGAAAAAGCATATATCGCATTTGGCTATGAATTCGCCGATGCGTTGACTGGTGCAGTCCTCGCAGCAAAAAATAATTCTTCGCTGCTATTGTCGAATACCGACAATATCCCGGAACCGACAAGGACTACTATTACGGGACATGACTTTGGACACTTCAGTCTGCTTGGAGGAACAAAAGCGATCAATATCCAATACGAATTGGGTGAACTAGTGAAATAAGTTTTGTGGACAATGAGTATCAAACTCATTGTCCTTTTTATGTTATGGAGAGTAAGGGACCTTCTATAAAACTTCGGAGTATTTGAAAATTTAGGTAGAGCCTTCTAGACATCTGCATGAGGGATTAAGATGTTGTTGAGCTTTCCTTATAGATTTAACTAAACTGTAACAATATTTAATTGGAATGTTATTTACAATTATATGAATTTTTAATAGAATGATGTCATATTTAAACGAATGTATGGAGGATCAAGAATTGAAAGAGCTAAGCAAAGAGGAGAAAAAGGCTGATTTTGTCGAAGTCTTAAAAAGCGCGTACGATAAAGGTTTACATGATAAAGAAATGACAGTAGAAAAAATTTTGGAAGAATTAAAGTTGGATTTGAAAAGTATAATGACTATATAGAACAAGGAGGCCGGAGCTATACACCGCCTCCTTTTTTATTTTTATCATATTAATGTGTTTGCAGCTTGAAGCTGATAATAAATTCTTTCAGCTTTCTTTTTATGAAATTCTAGTTTTTTCTCAATCTTAGACTTAAGTTCAAGATTAATGCAATCATTCAAAAGTGTTTTATGATATCCATGTTGATAAGAATGCCAACTGTACTTTACACGGTAAATAAGCTTTTGCATAATAGCCTACCTCCTGCTAGGATTGGTATCTTTATATTCCCTATATATTCCGCAGCAAAACCTTGTTTAGTGAGGGTTAGTCAAGGTAATTAGTTGTTTAGGGCTAAGTACCCATTACAAATATTGTAAATTCCTTTATCATAATGTTGTTGTGAAAAAATGAAAAAAGGGGCGTAATGAATTGAACGGTATTTTGAAAGTGCTTTCTTCAGCTGCAGCTATTGCCATGGTTACTACTTCTCTCTCCATTCCTTTTGCCAATGCGGAGGAAAGTTTATCTAAGAGATTGGAAGAAAGAAAGAGTTTTATGATCAATCATCTTGAACAGCGTGATCCAGAGTCCTATGAATTTACTAGCAAATCATCTTCATTCCAGGCAATCACAGCAGAGGCTTTCTATAAGCAGCAAATTGATTATAACCAGATTCATGAATACCACTTTGCTACTAATGGCGGTACTTTTACTGTAGAGGCGCTTCACGAGAATGCTGACGATTCTTTAGGTCCGGATTATTATATATATAACATGGACACAGGTGAACTGGTTGATCCTTACGATGGAAAAACATTCCTGTTAGATCGGGGAGCCTATTATTTTGTGGTAATGGGTTATTCAGAAGAGAAGACTAATTATGAATATACATTCTCAGGAACCTTCTCATCTGAACCAGATTCAGTACTGCCAAATCTGACAATTGCTAATCCATCCGCTTCGGAAGTCCGCCTGGCGAAAAATTCATCGCCAAATTATTCTGTATCGGGAACATCGGATGCAGATAGTCTTACATTGTCCCTTAATGGGGAGCAGGAAGCTGATCTAACAGCACCAGGTACCTTCAAATGGGACCAATTAGTACTTTCACCGGGATATAATTTCCTTACTTTTGAAGCCATGAAACCTGGCGGAAATAGGGTTACTGCATTGTACAGTGTTACCCTCCCAGGTCTTTCAAGGATTCAGGGGAAGGATCGTTATCAAGTTTCAAGCAATGTTAGCAGCACATTAAGGAATCGTGGTTTTGGAAGCGGTACTGTCATCATCACTAGAGGTGACTTGTACCCTGATGCGGTTGCAGGCGGTCCGCTAGCTGCAACAGAGGATGCGCCAATTTTATTGACAAATCCAAAATCCTTGCAACAGTCAGTCATTACAGAACTTGAAAACATCCAGCCAGAACGTGCGATTATTCTTGGGGGAACTGCTTCTGTTTCACCTGACGTTGAAGCCCAGCTTAAAAGCTTAGGGATAGAAGAGGTAGAGCGTATCGGAGGGAAGGATCGCTATGTAGTTTCGGCAAGCATTGCTGATCGGGTAGCAGAATCTTGGGGTGAAAGTACAGCAATTATTGCCAGCGGAGAAGCATTTCCAGACGCACTCTCTGCATCAACTATTGCAGGGCCATCAGGAATGCCGATTCTTCTTGTAAGAAAAGATGGAGTACCGGCTCCTATTGAAAATTTTATAAAGAATAATCCGCAAATAGAAAACTATATCATAGTTGGAGGTACGGCAGCTGTAAGCGATGCTGTTGGCGCCAAGATTAAGCAACTCCGTCCAGGGTCAGAAGTTGATCGTATTGGCGGAAAGGACAGATATGAAGTGTCTGTCAATATAGCGGAGTATGCAATCGAGAATCGTGGGATGGATGCCAGCACACTGACATTCGCACGTGGCGACCTATTCCCTGATGCCCTTTCTGGCGCGCCTCTCGCAAACTTTTACTATTCACCTCTGATTCTTACTCCTGCTAACAAGATGCATGATAAGGTGAATGCCTTCTTAACGGAAAATAGCAATGAAATCGATAATATGTATATTCTTGGCGGTACCGGAGCTGTCTCTGCGGATGTAGAAAAGAAATTGAACAGCTTCATTAAATAACAGCAAGCCCTTCTCTTTCTGAGAAGGGCTTTTCATTTAGGGTTAATACGGGTACAATAAACAGCGAGAAACGGGAGATAATTTGATATGAAAAGGATCTTGTTATTCTTTCAGGTAATCAAGTCCGGTATGCTGTTTATTCGAGAAATAATCCAATATAAACGAGAACAGAAAAAATAAGAGAGACTCCTGATTTTAATAGGAGTCTCTCTTATTTTTAATAAAATCTCTTGAAGCTGTCAAAGTGCTTTTTATAATAGGAGTCATCCAAACTCGTCACTCTCACACCGCTATCATCAGCGTGGATGAATTGATTGTTTCCTAGATAAATGCCCATATGGGAAATTCCCTTTTTGTAAGTATTCTCAAAAAATACCAGATCGCCAGGCTGTGGGTCAGAAACATAATAAGAACGGTTGAAATATCCCTCGGAGGATAAACGATTTATCGATTTTCCAGCTTTATTATATACATAATAAATAAAGCCACTGCAATCAAATCCGGATACATCAGAACCTCCCCATACATATGGAGTTCCTAGATGCTTCTTTGCTTCCTCAAGCAGAACTGAGACCTCTACACTAAGATCCTGGCTGCCTGGTGCTGCTTGTTCTTCTGGCTTGCCGCTGACCTTCAGCTTCTGTCCAATATAAATCATATCTGAACTTAAGTTATTCATCGCTTTTAATTGCTGTACAGATAATCTGAACCTTGTACCGATCTGGCTTAAGGTGTCCCCGCTCTTTACTATGTATTCTGATGTTGGGGCAGCGGGTGCAGGATTAGCAGGAGCCTGGGCTGGAGGCGGTGGTGCAGGAGCCGGAGCTGGCTGTGCATTGCCTGTGCCTGTCTGCTGACCAGGACGTGATACATTCAGCTTTTGTCCAGGATAGATGAGATGGTCTTTAAGTCCATTCCATTCTTTAAGCTCTGCCAAAGAAATATGATGTTTATTGGCGATTTTGATTAATGTATCTCCGCTGACGACTTTGTATGTACTGGCTGCCTGGACAGGAGCAGGTGGGGCAGATGGAGTAGATGCTTTCTGCTCCTGTTTTGAGACCACCAGAGTCTGATTGATATGAATCAAATCAGAGGTCAGTCGATTCCACTCCTTGATATCTGCAACTCTCGTATTATACTTCCTGGCAATGTGGGAAAGAGTATCCCCTTTTTGGACAACATATGTACTGGCTGCAGCATTTCCTGCATATGAGGCTGAAAGCATGGCGACTGTCGCCAGAGCCACGACTTTTTTCTTCATAATAATTTTCACCATCCTGTCATTTTTCCAATATTTGATAAAATATTATCATATTAGACTGTAAAATAATACTTAATTTTACAAAATGCATGCAAATAATCATATTTTTAAATAGGTTAATATACCTATCACGATTTATATGAACCTAATGGAAGGTTTCTCCTTTTTAGTTATATCGGCAGTTCCTGTTTGTTTGTTAAATTTAATAGGAAACTAATAAGGTGTTTTCTATGCCTCCTGTGTTTAATATCAATAAAAAAACGAGTGTAATCTCTCACACTCGTCAGTACTTTATTTTAAGTAATTCTGAAAGGCTGGATCTGTAACGTCTTCCGACTGCAGTTCCATGCCTTTTGATGTATCAAGCTGTTCAAGAGCATATTTTTGAAGCCCTGTAGTGCTGACTTGAACTAAGGAAAGAACATATATCTCTCCATTTTTCTGGTACATTTCTTCTGCTTCCCCGTTGATTAGATAAGAGCGGTCAACGAGGAAAGTTGAATAATCGTGCTTGAAGATATAATTGCTAATGCCAGAGTAGAAACGGTTCTCGTTCAGAACGAAGGCAAGATCCATATATGGAATTTCAAGTTCTGCAGCGTAGTCTAAATTCCCCTTAAATACATGACCCATATTGTTGAATAGATACTTACCATCCGGAGAGACTTTAATATTTGTAATGAAACCAAAATTACCTAAATCGTAATCACCGTGATAGGGAGAATCCTTGTACCCTGAGATATTCCCTTGAGAGATATAATATTCACTAATATCTCGAGGAGATACATCTGTATTAATAGCATATATTTTGCTTTCATTCGGGCTTAACTCCAGGTAGCTGCGCTGGCGTATCATCCTTGAAGAGACTTCTTCACCAGTCACCCCTGAGTAGCTCTTTAGCTCTGTCCATTGACCTGAGCCACCGGCAACATAGATGAATCCAAGTTGGTCAACAACAAGATCAAATGGATCAAGTGCGATTTCGAATTCATTTTCAAGTTCAAACGTTTCTGCATCAACGATGGCGATTCCGCCCGATTGCTCATCGAACCAATAATCATCATGTTCCCGATGCACGAGGGTAACGTAAATTTTATCGTTTGCTACATATAATTGTTCCGGCATGTCGGTAAACTGTATTGAACTGTGTTCACCAGTCACATAATTATAAGAATGCAAGCTGAAATCATCATCGCTTAGAGAATACAGTACAGGCCTAGTAGTATCCATTGCTGAGGCTATGATATTATGCTCAAAGGTTTTTAAAACCTTTGAATCGGGATGAAAGGTAAGCTCCATCACCGTCTCGGTGGAAACTGCATTTTCACCGCCAAGGATAAAATAACCTAAAAAACGATTTTTCTTAAAGTACTCTGAAGTTGCAGAAACTACTGTATCAGGTTGAGAGAGTATTATATTTGCGCCAAGCTTATGGGATAGTCCAGCTCCTGCTACTGCATCTGGATATTCCTCAGCCGTTGTGCTGGTACTCGTGCCTCGTACTATAATGACATGGTCAGTCAATGAAGCGTCGGCAGCAGCAAGGTTCGTCATATAACGGTTTTTACCGGAAATTCTTGTCACTGTTCTGCCTTGAGCTTCAAGTGCCTGGGCAACCTCTTTCCCGATTACACCTTCACCTCCGTATATCATTACTTCTTTAATATTCGAAGGCAAGTTGACTGGCAGATTGGTTTTATTTGCAAGATAAATAGGAAGTTGATTGATGGCAGAGTTACTTGAAGCGGACAAAGCGTCGGCAACAGCAAATCCATTGACTACGATGGCTTTTGTTCCTAATGAACTTCCTGCTTCCTTATTAATATTGGCAGCTGTCTCAAAACGGTTCTTTCCGCTGATTCTGACAGGATCAATACCAAGCTGTTTCAGTTGATTTTCAACTGTACCGCTGATTGCTCCAGTACCGCCTAGTATATAAACGGTAGTAGCACCTAACCTGTCGATCTCATCAATCACTGATTGAGAGAGTTTAGTAGGATAGGTGAGTAAAATTGGCGCATCGGCGGCACCTGACAGGGAAGCGGAAGATAAGGCATCAGCCGGGTTGTCAGCGCGCGCAAGAATGACTGCATCAGCCTGCTCCCAGCTTGCATAAGAAATCTCTACCGAGGTTTCAATCCGATTTTTCCCCGCAATCCTCTCATAATTACTTGCCGCAGACGTGATAGAAGCAGTAGCAAAAAAGCTTGCCAGTGAAAATAAAAAGACTAGAAGAACAGAAAGCCTTAGCTTCGACACAAAAATTCCTCCAAATTATTCATTTTTCTTGCATTATATTACTTCTATCAGCATTTTAGCAGAGACTTTTGTCTCCATTTTTATCCATTGATCAGAGTTTTTATCGTTACATGCTATTCCGGCATTAAAAAAGCCCTTCCACATAGGGAAGAGCGTTGATATGAAAGGAATTAATTTTTCGAAACCAAATAATCCAGCATATAATTCGCCCACAATTCATGGCCCTGTTCATTTGGTGAACCGTTGGTTAAATAGTCATTCATCTCTTCTGAATCCAGTGCAGGCCATGCTGTCCAATGGTCAAGGTATGAGATGCCATTTTCCTCTGTGTATTCCTTCAGGGCATCAACCTGAATCGGGTAATATTTCGCGTTATACAAAGGGTTTGGAGGTGTTAGGATAACGGCTGTATCCGCACTTACTTCTTCTATATGATTTAAAACAGTCTGGATATTGATCAGTGAATTTTCTGTGCCGACTCCATTCGTATTATCGTTTAAAGTGAATGGCTCAAAGATAATCAGGTCAGCTTGCGATGATGCCAGCTCTTCCTGATTATTTTCTTGTACAAACTGTAGCGATGTCTTTTCAAATTCCATTATTTCGACCGTCAAGTTTTCTTCACCGAACGCCTGGATCAATCCTTCCTTCGTTAGGTAAGCCCAGCCAGTAGGTTCCTCTCCCAATGCCGAAGAACCGACGATTAAAATCTTGTAGGCGCGTCCTTCTTCCTGAGCCAGTTTGAAGGTCTCCGCTGCTTCTGCAGGCCAATTCTTTGTTAGTGACAGTAAATCTGCTCCCTCTTCTGCCACCTGATCTTTTTCTTCTGAACTTTTCTCAACGGGCTTCTCAGCCGCAGTATTTACGCTGGCTCCATCAACCTTAACAGCAGTCTTGTCGTTCCAATGGAAATTACCCCATAGCAAGACCACTCCGCATAGGATTGCCAGGATTGTAGTTAAAAAGGATTTCATAATTAACCTCCAAATATATTTATTTAACCAAGAATCTCATCTTAAACTTTGAAAATAATTCCAATGCCAAAAAACCCCTATACGGCACTGTAATATCCTGTTAAATTAAGAAGTGGGATAAAAAAATTACAATATCATTAAAATTATGACAAGAAAAACCAAAAAAAACAACAATTTATGATATAATACTTCATGTTTTAATTCAGAATTAATGGAGGAGCAAATGGAAGAGACTATCAGCTTAAAGGAATTAATGCAGACATTAAGGAAAAGATTGAATTTGATTTTAGTAGTCACATTGATTGCAGTACTAATCAGCGGGATCATCAGTTTCTTTTTCCTGACACCCATATACCAGGCATCAACACAAATATTAGTCAACAAATCAAAGGATGACCAGGCGGCATATAGTGTCGGCGAAGTACAGACGAACTTGCAGTTAATCAATACGTATAACGTAATCATCAAGAGTTCAGCTATTTTGGAATTAGTAAGCAAAGAGCTGGATTTAAATATGGCAGCAAACGAACTGATGGGAAAAATTAACGTTCAAAGTGAGCAGAATTCCCAGGTTGTAAATATTACTGTTCAAGATCCTGATGCCAAAAAGGCAGCAGATATTGCAAATAAAACGGCAGAAGTATTCCAAAGAGAAATCGTCACTCTCATGAATGTGGACAATGTTAACATCCTTGCGAAAGCAGCAGTAGTTGAAAATCAATCGCCGATCAAGCCTCAACCGCTTCTTAACATCGCAATCGCGTTAGTAGTCGGTTTGATGGCAGGTGTAGGTTTAGCATTCTTAATGGAATATCTTGATAACACAATCAAGACAGAACAAGATGTGGAAAAAGTTCTTGGCATGCCAGTTCTCGGTGTCATTGCGACGATTGGTGACACGAAGGATAGAAGCAGCCGGCAGGAAAGCAATAGCAGGATGAGAGGTGAGTCCCTTGGCTCTAAATAAGAAAACAACAAAGAAGAAACTGATGGACAACAAAAGAAAGCTGATTACAAAGCTGGATCCGAAATCACCGATTTCAGAGCAGTACAGAACAATCAGGACAAATATCCACTTTTCTTCTATTGATAATGAAATTACTACGTTAATGGTAACATCCACTGGACCAGGGGAAGGAAAGTCAACGACTGCAGCTAACCTTGCCGTGACATTTGCCCAGCAGGGTAAACAAGTTTTGATTGTTGATGCAGATATGAGAAAGCCGACTGTTCACTATACTTTTAATCAAACGAACTCTGTAGGCTTAACTAGTGTATTGACTAACCAAACTCCAATGTTGGATGCGGTTAAACTGACGGATGTTGCGAACCTTATGGTGCTTTCAAGTGGGCCAATTCCTCCGAATCCATCTGAGTTATTGTCATCAAGAGCAATGCAGCACTTTATTGAAGAAGCTTCAAAGAACTTCTCTGTGATTCTATTTGACACACCTCCAGTCCTTGCAGTGACGGATGCGCAAATTCTTGCGAATCAATGTGACGGAACGATTCTTGTCGTGAGCTCTGGCAAGACGGAACAAGAGCAAGCTGTTAAAGCGAAAGATCTGCTCAATGCAGCGAAGGGTAAGCTTCTTGGAGTGGTGCTCAACAATAAAAAGATGGACGGAAATGAACAATATTATTACTACGGGACGAATTGACACGATTCGACAAAAACATCCCCTTGTAGGTATAGTAATAGCATGCTAGTATTATAAAAGTCTTAAAAAATTTACATTTAAAAGGAAGGGGATTAGCGATGATTGACATACATTGTCACATATTGCCGGGAATTGACGATGGAGCCCAGAGTATGGAAGATACGATCAAAATGGCGCGTGCAGCCGTCGATGAAGGAATTCATACAATCATCGCCACTCCTCACCATAAAAATAGTAAATACGATAACCCAAAGGAATTGATCATTCCTAAAGTAGAAGAAGTAAATCAGGCATTAACTAGCGAGGGAATTGACCTGAAGATCCTCCCCGGCCAGGAAGTACGGTTATATGGGGAAGTGATTGAAGGGATCGAAAATAACGAGATATTGAGTCTAAACCATACTCAATATGTATTTGTCGAGTTTCCTTCGAACCATGTTCCGAGGTATGCAGAAACACTTCTGTTCGACTTGCAGCTAAAAGAAATCACGCCAATCATAGTCCACCCTGAGAGAAACCAGGAAATCATTGAACGCCCTGAAGTACTATATAATCTTGTGAAAAAGGGCGCGCTGACACAGGTGACAGCTTCAAGCGTGAGCGGACATTTCGGCAAGAAAATAAGAAACTTCTCATTCCAATTAATTGAAGCCAATCTTACTCACTTTATTGCGTCAGATGCTCATAATGTGGGAAGTAGAGGCTTCAAGATGGCAGAAACGATGGATATAATTCAATCAAAATACGGGATCGACCTAGTCTACTTCTTTCAAGAAAACGCAGAGTTATTGGTACAAGGGAATCATGTCTACCAGGACACTCCGGAACCAATTAAAAAGAAAAAGTTCCTCGGGATTTTTTAAATATCAACCAGATTTAACATACAATTAGTCAGAAGAACTGACCGGCGATGCCTCCTGCCCGTTACCAATGGAGGCACTCGACCACGCTGTGGGATACAAAGTTGTACTCCTTAGACACTTCGGTTGTCAATAGTGTGGTGTGAGGGTGGGTTAGATGCCCAATAATTTTAATATTGAAGATAGATATCTAATGAAAGTGCATGTCAAGACACATGGATTTCCATTAGATATTTATTTTGTCAGTGAGCCTTTAGCAAAGGAAAGTGTTAATTATGAAAAGGGGGAATATGATGAGTTACCATAAACGGTTATTAGCTTTAGCTGGTCTTGATTCATTGATTGTGTTATCAGCAATTTACTTAAGTTACATACCACTTCATCCATCACTTGAAACCTTCAGTTACGAAAATCTTTTTATAAGTGCGATTGTCCTGGTTAGCAGCTATCATTTATTCGCGTCACTCTTACAGCTTTATAATAAGGCCTGGGAATATGCGAGCATTGGTGAACTAGTGAGCATTTTTAGGGCGGTATCTCTTGCGGTCCTGACAGTAGCGGTATTCCAATTCGCATTTGGATTGCCGTTTTATGGGAGAGTGCTATTTAGTACATGGTCAATTCTCGTGTTAATGATTGGTGGGTCACGCTTCGTATGGAGGATATATCGTGACAGATATATCAAGCCTGATCAGGATACTAAGCGAGTATTGGTCGTAGGTGCTGGGCAGGCTGGGACATTGTTGGCAAGGCAACTGAAGAACAACCCCGAGCTCGGTATGGTATCAGCAGCTTTTATCGATGATGACCCACGTAAATACAAGCTGCATATTTTGGGGGTTCCTGTAACAGGAACATCTACAGATATTGTAGCGGCTGTAGAAAAATATCAAATTGATAAAATCGTCATTGCTATACCTTCATTAAAAAAGGAAGAACTAAATCGTATCTTTGAAGAATGCGCGAAAACGAATATCAAGACACAAATCATGCCAAAGATTGAAGACGTCATGCTTGGAAAAGTATCCGTCAGCCAGTTCCGCGATGTGGAAGTGGAAGATCTGCTTGGGCGTGAGCCAATCAAGCTGGATATCGAGGGTATCTCTGAATATGTTACTGGTAAAACAGTTCTAGTGACGGGAGCTGGTGGATCGATAGGATCAGAGATTTGTCGCCAAATCTGCCGTTTCAACCCTGAAAAACTAGTGCTTGTAGGACACGGAGAGAACAGTATCTATACCATTGATATGGAGCTGAGAAATCAATATGGCAAGGTCATCGAGATTATTCCCGTCATTGGTGATGTCCAGGACCGTGATCGGATGTTTGAAGTAATGGAAGAATATAAACCGAATGTTGTCTATCATGCCGCTGCACATAAGCATGTGCCATTGATGGAGTACAACCCTAGAGAAGCGGTAAAGAACAATGTGTTCGGAACAAGGAATACCGCAGAAGCAGCGGATACTTTTGGTGTGGAAACATTTGTACTGGTCTCTACTGACAAAGCTGTAAACCCTACAAACGTGATGGGCTCAACGAAGCGAATTGCTGAGATGATTATCCAGCAGTTGGATCAGCACAGCAAGACAAAGTTTGTTGCTGTCCGTTTCGGAAACGTACTTGGCAGCCGGGGAAGTGTTATCCCGTTATTTAAAAAACAAATCCAGGCTGGCGGACCGGTTACGGTGACCCATCCTGATATGACAAGATACTTCATGACGATCCCTGAAGCATCACGACTCGTTATCCAAGCCGGATCACTTGCCCGTGGCGGGGAGATATTCGTCCTGGATATGGGTGAGCCGGTCAAAATTACAGACCTAGCGAAAAACTTGATTAGATTGTCGGGATATACAATAGAAGAGATTGGAATCAAGTATTCTGGGTTGAGACCCGGAGAAAAGATGTTTGAAGAGTTGTTAAATGAAAAAGAAATACATCCAGAGCCGATATTTCCAAAGATTTTCATTGGGAAAGCTGTGTTAGATCAGGAAGAAGAAATCACTTACCTTCTAGAGCGATTTGAGAATTTTAATTCTCAACAACTTAAAGAGTATGTCATCAATTTAGCGAATCGGAAAAAGAACAAAATCTTCTTGGTGGCAAAGTAATAAGGGGGCAAAAAAATGAAAAAAGTTAGAAAGGCAATTATTCCGGCAGCAGGCTTAGGGACTAGATTCTTGCCGGCAACGAAAGCAATGCCAAAGGAAATGCTTCCAATTGTTGATAAGCCGACAATTCAATATATAGTTGAAGAGGCAATTGCATCTGGTATTGAGGATATTATCATAGTAACTGGTAAGGGAAAGCGCGCGATTGAGGATCATTTTGACTTTGCCCATGAGCTTGAACAGAATCTTTTGGAAAAAGGTAAGTTGGATATTCTTGAGAAGGTTCGGTATTCTACCAATCTAGCGGACATTCATTATATTAGGCAGAAGGAACCTAAAGGTCTAGGGCATGCAGTATGGTGTGCAAGAAACTTTATTGGTGATGAACCATTTGCCGTTCTCCTTGGTGATGATATCGTTCAGAGTGAGACTCCGTGTTTGCGTCAGCTTATTGAACAGTACGAAGAAACTCATTCTTCTGTGATTGGTGTGCAAACAGTACCAGATGAGGAAACTCATCGTTACGGAATTGTTGAACCTGCGGTTCAGAGCGGAAGAAGGTATCGGGTTGAGAATTTTGTTGAAAAGCCTGCACCAGGAACAGCACCGTCTAATCTTGCGATTATGGGCAGATATGTTCTAACTCCAGAAATATTTATGTTCTTGAATCAAATGGAGACTGGTGCTGGTGGGGAAATTCAGTTGACAGATGCAATACAGAAGTTAAATCAAATCCAACGAGTGTTTGCCTATGATTTTGAGGGCAAGCGATATGATGTTGGGGAGAAGATTGGGTTCGTGAAGACTACTGTGGAGTTTGCGTTGAAGAATGAAGAGCTTCGATCTGAGTTGCTTGCTTATCTTGAGGAGGTTATGTCAAAGGAAAAAGTTCAATAATATCCAATTACCCGGGTTCATTTTTAGTTTACATGGATCCGGGGTGTTTTTTTGAGCTTGGACTCTTGAGGATTTACCCAGTGCAAGAGTTTAATTAAGGCGTGTGCTTATGTTGAATTCCATGGGTTATACATTGGTGGGTTGTAGGCAGCTATAATTATTACGGGAGTCTTGTTCGGAATTGCAGTTCCTGATAAAGAGGACTAAGGTAATGATGAAAGTGGGGTTAGGTTTCTTTAAGAAAGATGGTAGTCTGGCTCATTTTCTCTAGAGGAGGATAGGAACTGGGCTGGGGCTTTCTTTTTAGGCCTTTCGTCCTTCTGGTTATGATTGAATGTTAAATAGGAACTGACAATCGTCATCATATAATCATTTAAGATGCTAGAAGCCTTTCGCAGGTGTTTTAGTGAGAATTATAGGTTGATTGAATGGTATATATAATAGGAAGAAACTCTCAGTTAAGCGATTAAATTTAAGAATATCTAATTCGTATTTGCTTTGTAGATTGAATAGATATTACGAGGTGAGTATCAGAAGTAGATTAGGTTTAGTGGGTTAGTAGTTGGTTTGAAAAGAGTGGAGTTCTAACTAAGCACTAGCCAACTAAATAGCGTTTTAACTTAATTAGATTAATTGTTTTTAATTTATAAGGTTGATAGTACTATCAGGTAATTAGTCATAGAGAGTAGAAATATGAAAGGGTGCTTCTACATGGGATTGAAGTTAATGTATATTACAAATGATGAAAATGTTGCGAAAATAGCAGAAAACAGTCAAGTTGATTGGGTTTTTATTGACCTCGAGATTAATGGTAAAGATGAGAGGCAAGGTCATTTAGACACAGTAATATCTCGTCACAGTATAAATGATGTAAAGAAAATTAGGCGAGTACTAACTAAAGCGGAGTTACTAGTTAGGGTTAACCCAATATATGAAGGTTCCGAGCAAGAGATTAATAAAGTTATTAAAGATGGTGCTGACATTATTATGCTCCCATTCTTTAAGACTGTAGAAGAGGTTCAAACTTTTGTGGATTATGTTAATGGTAGAGTCAAAACTTGTTTATTGTTAGAAACAGCAGAAGCTGTTGAAAATATCGATGCTATTTTAAGCATTAAAGGTATTGACTACATTCATATTGGATTAAACGACCTTCACTTAAGTTATGGTATGCAGTTTATGTTTGAACTTTTAGTGAATGGTATGGTAGAGTCTCTTTGCAATAAAATCAAAGGAAAAGGAATTACCTACGGTTTTGGGGGGATTGCGCAGGTAGGACAAGGTGCCCTTCCAGCTGAAAATATTATAGGAGAACATTATCGTTTAGGTTCCAGTATGGCTATTTTATCTAGAAGCTTTTGTGATTTAAATGTATTTAATAATTTAGATAAAGTTAGTGACTTATTCAAATCAGGCATTAAGGAAATTAAAGATTTTGAAGTTCAGTTAAAAAACAAATCAGAATCCTATTATCATAATAACAAAAAAATTATCGACCAAAAGGTTTCCGATATTGTATACAGCATTACTAGATAAACACTAAAGATAAAAACATAATAGTGTAACAGTTTTTAGAATTTATAAATTAGGTTGGAGGAAGAATGATGAATATTAATTTTAGTATTTTAAAAGAAATTAGTGAAATACATGGGGAATCATTTTACTTGCTAGATTCTAAACAATTTAAAAGGAACTACCAAGAACTAGAAATGGCTTTTAGAGATATTTATCCTAATACGCATATCGCTTATTCTTACAAAACAAATTATATACCTAAGTTATGTAAGATAGTGAATGATAATGGCGGATTTGCAGAAGTTGTGTCAGATATGGAGTACAATATTGCTTTGAAAATAGGAGTTGCACCACAAAATATTTACTATAACGGGCCTTATAAAAATCCTAGTGCTGTTGAAAAGTTATTGTTAGATGGTGGGACTGTTAATATTGACTCTAATTATGAATTAGAAATTATAAAAGAGATAGCATCTAATTATCCTGAAAACCAACTCTGTGTAGGTCTTAGATGTAATTTTGATATTAATGATGGTGTTAAATCTAGGTTTGGTTTTGATGTTGAATCTGAAGATTTTACTAAAGCTATTAATTCAATAAATGATGCACATAATATTAAGCTTATTGGTTTGCATTGTCACTTTGCTACAAGATTTATAGAAACATGGTCAGGCAGACCGGAGGGAATGCTTAAATTAGTAGCAAAGTATTTTGAAGAGCCACCGAAATTTATCAGTGTAGGTGGAGGTTTGTTTGGAAAGATGGCGCCATCATTAAAAGCGCAGTTTGACTATGATATCCCTACTTATGAAGATTATGCTCAAGTTGTGGCAACACAGTTTAGTGATTTTTACAAGAATGTTGAGCCATCAAAGCAACCTAAATTAATAATTGAACCAGGAAGTGCTCTTGTTGGAGATGCAATGAAATTCGCAGCAAAGGTTATTAATATAAAAGATATAAGGGGGAAGAAAATAGCAACCTTAGCCGGTAGCATTTATAACATCAATCCAACTCTTAATAAAAAGAACCCTCCAGTACAAGTTTTTCACAATGTTAATAATAAAGATAAATTGGAAATGTATACGGATTTAGATTTTGGAGGGTACACTTGTATCGAATCTGATTACCTATATCGTGGATTTGATGGTGAAATGGCTGTTGGAGATTATGTGCTTTTTGACAATGTTGGCTCTTATTCAGTGGTTTTAAAACCGCCATTTATTCTTCCTAATTTTGCTGTAGTTGATTATGACGATGAATCTAAGACTATTGAAGTTATTAAACATAGAGAAACTTTTAATGATGTCTTTCAAACTTATGAATTTTAATTGTGTAAAATGGAGGTATACAATTTGAACTTTTTGCTTAAAAGATTTATGGATATTCTAATTTCATTAATAGCATTGTTAATTTTCTCCCCACTGTTTTTGTTAATACCAATTGCTATAAAGTTAGATTCCAAAGGATCTGTTTTATTTAAACAAGGTAGATTAACCAAAAATGGTGTTGTGTTTACTATGTATAAATTCAGAACTATGATTGAAAATGCAGAGAATATGGGAGCAGGTTTATTTAATTATGAGAATGATTTTAGGGTAACTAAAGTTGGTGGCTTTCTAAGGCGTACTAGCTTGGATGAGCTTCCTCAACTGATTAATGTTATTAAAGGGGATATGTCAATAGTTGGCCCCAGACCACCAGTTTCATATGAACTTGGAAATTATGAAGACTTGAATGCCCAATATAAAAGAAGGTTTACAGTTTTACCTGGTGTTACAGGCCTAGCACAAGTAAGTGGAAGAAATGAATTACCATGGGATGAAAAAGTTATACATGATAATCGCTACATTGATTTATTTAAGAAATACGGTATTTTAATTGATGTAAAGATTATCATTCTTACAATACTGAATGTCTTTACAATGAAAGATATATATGAAGTTAAAGACGAGACAGCTGCAACTTGTTCCGATGAGGAACTAGCAATCAAAGCCCAAGAAAAAGTTATGGCAAATGCTCGATCTTTAAAGAAATCTGAAAACGAATAAAGCATATGTAACAAATTAGTATCCTGTAATTGATAATTAAAAAGTTAAGAGTGAACTTTTGGAGGAAACGGAATGAATAATAATAATAATAATAATAATAATAGATTTATTTGGCTCGGTGGAAGGATAGTGCGACTAGAAGATGCAACAATAAATGTTTTAGCACCATCATCTCAATTTGGAGCTAATGTATTTGAGGGTATTCGTTGTTATTGGAATGAAGAAAAACAGCAATTATTTGCATTCCGTTTACCTGAACATTACAAAAGATTAAAAGATTCAATGAAAATGTTTCGTATGGAAGATAAGTATTCAATTGAGGAATTAAAACAAGGCCTAGTTGATGTAATTAAGGCAAACGAATACAAAGAAGATATTGCAGTAAGACAAACTGTCTTTATAGATGGCTTTGGTTCATGGAGTTCAAAGGGTCCAGTAAATATGTTTATTGCTCCGATTCCAAAGGGACGCACTTTAAATTCATCAAAACCAGGTTTGAAATGTTGTGTTAGTTCATGGGAACGTATTAGCGATAGAAATATGTCCCCCAAAGTAAAAGTAGGCGCTAATTATATTAATAGTAGAATGGCTCAGATGGAAGCACTTGAAAATGGTTATGATTCAGCCATTCTTATGAATAACCAGGGGAAAATAGCTGAGGGACCTGGATCGTGTCTTTTCATTGTTAGGGATGGTGTATTGATTACACCACCAGTTACTGCTTCTATTTTAGAGAGTATTACAAGGGATACTATTATAGCATTAGCGAAGGACTTAAATATTGAAGTTTTGGAAAGAGAAATTGATAGAACAGAATTGTATATTTGTGATGAAATTTTTCTATGTGGATCTGCTATGGAAGTTGTACCAGTTCTAAGTGTGGATGGAATTAGTGTGGGAGATGAAACAGCCGGTAAGGTGACTGAAGAAATAAAAGGGATTTATTTGAAAGTAGTGTATGGGGAAGTTGATGCCTACTCTAAGTGGTTAACACCAATTTATTAAAAAATAATATTTATTAAAAATACTGCAAAGTAGGATTGAGAATCCCTTGCAAAGGGAGTGTTAATAATAAGTGGCCACACATTTTGACAAAGATTTAGTATCAGTAATTATACCAATATATAATTCAGATAGGTATATTAGTAAAACACTGGATTCTGTGCTTAACCAGGATTATAAGTTTCTTGAAATAGTCTTGGTAGATGATTGTTCTACCGATGACTCAGAACTAATAATAAATAACTATAAAAAGAATAACCAAAATATAGTTTATCACCGTCTTGAAAGGAATTCAGGGGCAGCTGTAGCTAGAAATAAAGCTCTAGAATTAGCAAGCGGCAGATATATTGCTTTTTTAGATAGTGATGATTTGTGGGATAAAAGCAAAATGCGAATACAATTAGAGTTAATGAAGAAGACCAAAGCGCCAATTTGCTATACCGCAATTGAGATGATTAATGAAAATGATATTTTAATTAAAGGTAAAAGAGATGTAAAAGAAATATTGGATTATAAATTTTTATTGAAGAACACTATGATGGCGACTTCTTCTATTGTTATAGATCGAGATATTACTGGTGATTTTAGAATGCCACTAATAAGGTCAGGTCAAGATTATGCTACATGGTTACAGTTGTTAAGAGATGGTAAAGAAGCATATGGAGTCAATGAGGCTCTAGTTAAATATCGTGTTAGTAATTCCTCTTTATCATCTAATAAGTGGAAAAGTATAAAGCAAGTTTGGAGTATTCAAACATACCAAGAGAAATTAAATCCATTTTTTGCAACTTTTAATACGTTATTTTTTATTTTTAATGCTCTTAAAAAGCATTATTTTTAATTCAAATAAGTTGGAATAATAATTTATACTTGTTCTGTAGATGAAAGTTGAGTTAATAATATTGAGGAGCATATTAATGGTCAGAGTTTTGCATATACTAGATACGTTATATCAAAAATCAGGGGTAGCTAATGTAATAATGAATTATTATAGAAATGTTGATAGAGATAAAGTTCAGTTTGATTTTTTAATTACTAGAGATAAAGAACATACTTATATTGACGAGGTAAAATCTTATGGTGGTAATGTATACTATATGCCTCAACTAAGTATAGCTAATGTTGTGAGTTTTTATGGAGCTATTAATGATTTCTTTAAATGTCATCAAACAAAATATAATATTATACATTCCCACTTTAACCAGATTGACTCCATAGTATTCCCTATCGCAAAGAAATTTGGAATTAAAGAATGTATTTCACATAGTCATTCTACTAAATATTCGGATAGTAAAATAAAGGGATTTAGAAATTGGTTAATGTGCTTACCGATTCAAAGGAATGCTACTAGATGGTTGGCTTGCTCAGTTGCTGCTGGAAGCTTTCTTTTTGGAAAAAAGTTTAGATATTCTTCGAAATCTATGGTGTTAAACAATGCAATTGATATTAATAGATTTATGTACAATGAGACGACCAGAGAAAATATAAGGAAACATCTAGGTGTGGAAGGGAAATATGTTGTAGGGCATGTTGGAAGGTTTAGTGCAGAAAAGAATCATAATTTTTTAATAAAAGTTTTTAAGAAAATTAAAGAAATGAACGAAGATAGTGTTCTGTTATTAGTTGGCGATGGTCCATTATATGAAGAAATAAATAACCAGATTATAAAGAGTGGATTAAAAAACGATGTAATTCTCTTAGGTCAGAGAAGTGATATTTCTGAAATTATGCAAACATTTGATGCTCTTATATTCCCCTCTCGATTTGAGGGATTGGGTATAGTTTTAATTGAAGCACAAGCAGCAGGTTTGCCATGTATTTACTCAGATAATATTCCAGATGAAGTAGACATCCTAGATAATAATGTAATACTAAGTTTAAATGAAGAAATAGATGTATGGGCAAATGCAATATTGAAAAAGAAAGATCATAATAGAAGAAACAGGGTAACAAATCAACTGGAAAAAGCAGGATTTAATATAAAGCAAGAAGCAAATAAATTATTAGATTTTTACTTATCGCTAACTAGTGAGGAGGAAGCTGCTTATGAAAAAAAATAGCCATGAAAAATTATCGATCGTAATGAAATTATATAGGCTGGAGCGTTTTTTTTATAAGCATCATATGAAGTTTTTTGCAATTATAGTGTGGAGAATAATTCATATATTATTTAGTTGTTATATACCATATACAGTTGAATTGGGCAAAGGGGTTAATATAGCACATGCTATTGGAATAGTAATTCATCAGAAAAGTAAAGTAGGTGCCAACACAGTTATTTACCAGAATGTTACTCTTGGAGGACGTAATGGGAAAGCGGCACCCATAATAGGTGAAAATTGCACAATTGGAGCAGGGGCTTGTATTCTAGGAGATATTAGAATTGGAAATAATGTTAATGTAGGAGCGAATGCTGTTGTTTTGAAAGATGTTCCAGATAATTGTACAGTCGTAGGAGTACCAGCAAGAGTTATATAGGTAACTTGATGGGGGTAATCATGAAAAAAAAAGTAGTTTTTTTAATTGGTGGTTTAAAGTTTGGTGGAATGGAGAGAGTTGTATTTATTGCAAATCAATTACTTAAAGACGATTTTGAAACAACTATAGTAACTCTTTATAAGGCAGAGGCAGAATATAATTTAGATTTTGATGTATATGACTTAAATCTCCCACCCAATAGTGGAAAAGTAAATAAGGCAATAAACATGATAAAGCGTATTAAGTCTGTAAAAGAAATGAAACGGGACTTAAATCCAGATGCTGTATTTTCATTTGGAATGTATCCTAATTATTTGAATTCATTAACTAAAGGTAAAGAAAAAATAATAATGGGGATTCGATCCTACGATTGGCTAACAAAGCCATTTACGACTAAAGCTTTAGATAAATGGATTGTTAATAGGGCAGATTCAGTTAATAGTGTGTCAAAAGTGATAGCTGAAGAGGCTGAGAGAACCTGGAAGATACCTTTGGATTCTAATCGGGTTATATACAACCCATATGATATTGACCATATTGAGTGTCTCGCTCAAGAAGAAATGGAGAATAATATTTTTAGACCTGAATGCTTTAATATCGTTTCTGCTGGAAGGCTTGCGGATCAGAAAGGATATAACCACTTAATTAAAGCATTCTCTTTAGTAGTACAAGAAATACCAAAGGCTCATTTATTTATTTTGGGGAATGGTGATAAAAAAGAAACTTTAAAGAAATTGCTTAACGAGTTGGGGCTCAAAAATAATGTAACTCTATTAGGAGGAAAAAGTAACCCTTATAAATATATGAAAAAAGCTGATTTATATGTTATGTCCTCGTTGAGTGAGGGCTTTCCTAATGCGTTGGTTGAGGCTATGGCTGTTCAAACACCAATACTTTCTACAGATTGTAAGTCTGGCCCGAGAGAGATACTATCACTTGAAAATTACAATAAAGTAGCGACGGATATGGAAGTTTGTGAATTCGGTGTTATTGTGCCTCCAATGTCTGGTTCGTGTAATTATGATGGAAAATATATTGAAGAGTGTGAAGAAAAATTAGCTGAAGGTATTATTTTTATGATAAAAAATCGAGAACTAAGAAAAATACTTGGGGAAAAATCAAAAAATAGGGTACAGCAATTTTCTTACTCTTTATTTAAGGAAAGTCTAATAAAAGAGTTAAATAGTGTCTGTCCTAAATAGGTTTTGGTGATGATATGAATTTATTTTTAAGTATCTTCTTTTTATTTAGCTCTGTTTTTACCTTAGCAACTGCTTATTGGTTAGAAAGTATAAATTTATACGTGATTGCAGTGCTTTTAATATATTGCTCCAGTGTAACTTATTGTTTGATAGACTTAAGAAGAAGATTTGTTTATTTATTATTTCTCTTTACCTTTTTTGTATTTTTATTAGGAGGATATTTTGTACAATTTTTAGGTGGGGGAGAATGGTGGAGTACTTTTTACGATGGTGTTTTGGAATCAAGCTTTTCAATTGAAGTTATAATTAAAACAATGTTTCTACTATATATCTCGTTAGCATGTCTACTAATGGGAAGCTGGTTTTCTGAAAGAATAAAGATTCAATTTGTCTTTTCAAAAAATGCCTCACAAACAGAAAACTACGATATGAAAATTGCTATAAGAAAAATTAGTTCTATTTTGTTTTTTATAACTTATCTGGGAGCACTAATAAATAATATATATAAGATTATATTTATTAAGAATACCTCCTACTTGTCTTATTATACGAATTATAGTGGTATTTCAATATTAGAAATAATGAGTGCAATTAATGATGTTGTTTTTTTCTTATACCTAGCTACTATGCCACCAAAGAAAAAAACATCAATTTATTTAATACTCTTTTTAGTGGGTAAACTAATGACTATATTAACAGGAGCAAGAAGCGCTGCTGTTATTTCTGTCCTAATTGTTATATTTTATATGTACTTTAGAGAAATAAATAAGAATAAGTTAAACCTAAATGAGAAATGGTTTACTAAAAAAATGATTTTATCAGGTATTGCAATTATGCCAATAGCAATTGTAGTTTTAAAACTGGTTTCTATTATAAGAGCTGGTCAAGCTATTAGTAATACTTCTTTTTGGGATCTGTTTGTGAGTTTTTTCCAAACGCAAGGAGGGAGTGTACATTTAATTTCACATGCAATGGAGTATAAAGATAAATTTCCGAGTACAAATATTAGTTACGTGTTTGGACCGGTGATTAATCTATTAAAAAGTAACACATTAACAGAAATCTTTTTCACAACTCCATTTTATGGTGGAAATACAGAATCAGCTGCTTTATTTGGTAATAGCTTTTCAAAAACTATTAGTTATTTAATAATGCCTTATAACTATTATGGTGGTATGGGAATGGGATCATCGTATATTGCAGAGTTAATGACTGATTTTGGCATTATCGGAGTGATCGTATTTAATATATTATTAGGTTTCATTTTTAATAGGTATTCCATACTTCAAGAATATAAGGTTTGGAAGTTCGCCATTTTGTTGTTAATCCTAAATTCTCTCTTTGCTATTTCTCGTGCAAGTACATTAGATTGGGTAGTGTTGATATTTAAAGATACTACTATTATATCAATAGGTTTGGTATATGCACTTTCATATTTTCTTTATAAGCGTTCTACTAGGGGAGTTAAAGAATGAAAACAAAAGTTATTCAATTGATAGGGTCGTTAGAAATGGGTGGAGCTGAAACGATTGTTAAGGACTATGCATTGCATATTGATAAAGAACAATTTCAATGTATAGTTATTTGTCTTTCTTCCAGTAAAGATACACCTTATGAAAAACTGCTCAGGGATTGTGGTATTAAAGTGATCTTTCTCGATGATGAAAGAAAATTCAAAAATGCAAGAACTCCTTTAACCAAGACTATAAATTTATTAAATAGGTTCTATCTTTTGAAAAAATATATAGAAAAAGAAAAACCAGATATACTTCATACACATCAAGCTGTAAATAAGTATATATTCCCTATTAATTCAAAGAAGTTAAATACTAAACTTTTTCATACTTACCATACAGAAATAGGAAGGTATATTAAAAATTATAAGGATTATAAGTTCACAACAAACTACTGCATTCATAAAAAAGATATGATACCTATTGCATTGCATGAAAAGATGAGGTTAGATAGTAATTTAATTTTCAAGACTGATAAGACCGTAATTATTAATAATGGAATTGATATTGAGAAATTTAAAAAACCCAAGAAAAACAGGAAGACTATTTTGGAGGAAATCGGGGTAAGAGATGATGAATTTGTAGTAGGTCATATAGGAAGGTTTGAAGGTGTCAAGAATCATAAATTTATAATAAAAGTGTTTAATGAGGTACAAAAGAAACGACATAACTCCCATTTGGTATTAGTAGGAGATGGGGTAATGATGGACTCTATAAAAGACTTGGTTAAAGATTATGGGTTACAAGAAAAAGTGAGTTTTATTGGTAAAAGGCAAGATGTACCTGAATTATTAAATGCATTTGATACATTTATTTTCCCATCATTTAAAGAAGGGTTCCCTATTAGTTTAATAGAGGCTCAGGCATCAGGTGTAAGATGCGTTGTATCTAATACTATTACTAAAAGTGCTTTCTTATCTGAAAATACTGTGTCGATTGATTTAGATGACTGCCCTGAACTTTGGAGTGATAGGATACTCGATTTCAATTATAAAGGTACTTCTTATGGTAAATTAGAAGACTTTGATATTAGAAGTAGTATGAGAACTTTGGAATCGTTGTATTTGGGGAATAATTATGAAAAAAAGTAAAACACGAGTTACATTTCACAATACTACTATTGCAGCTGTATATCAACTTATAATCATGATTTTAGGTTTTCTAATCCCACAAATGCTATTGACTACCTACGGTCCTTCTATTCATGGTCTTACATCTACAATAGCTAATATTATGAGTTACGTTTCTTTGTTGAATGCTGGATTAGCAACAGCTTCTGTACAGGCTTTATATGCACCACTTACTTCCGGTGAAACAAGCAGGATCAATGAGGTTTTAAACGCGATTCGCAAATTTTATATTAAAACGGGTTTTTATTTTGTTATTGCTATAACTTTAATTGCATTTATTTTGCCATATTTTATAAATGAAGTACCAAGTAATACAGTATTTCTTCTAATGGTTTCCATGGGACTTACTCTTACTTTTGAAACATTTTTAGCAAGCAAAAGCAAAGCAATGTTGATTGCTGATCAAAAAATGTATATTTATAGTCTATGTAACATAATTTCTATGGTTTTTCGAGGGATTCTACAAATTATATTAATAAAGTTTCAAGCATCAATAATCTTGGTTCAAATAATTCCCGCTATCATGGTAATACTAACTGTAGTTTTAATGAATAGATATGTTAAGTTGAATTATCCTTTTTTAAATAAAAAAATAAAACCAGATATGTCAGCTTTAAATAAGCGGTGGTCTGCTTTTACACATCAGATTGCTGGATTGGTAGTTAATAATACTGACGTCCTTATTTTAACAGTGTTTGGGAACATGGTTTTGGTAAGTATTTACTCGGTGTATCATCTTGTTTTTACTTATTTATATAGCCTTCTAACATTTGTTTTTTCACAGAGTATCATGGCTAGTTTTGGACATATGCTAGCTTCGAATGAAATTAATCAAATGAAAATAGCTTATAACAAGTATGAACAAATTTATTATATGTTTATTTCTATAATATATTCAGTATGCGCAGTAATGATTGTACCTTTTGTTAATTTATATACTTCGGGTGTAGAAGAAGTTAATTATACAGATAATATTTTAGCAACATTATTCGTAGTAGTTAGTATCTTTAATAATTTAAGGGTTCCAGGTGGAACTTTAATTAATTCAGGAGGCTATTATAAAGAGACTCAATGGAGGGCAATAACTGAAGCAATAATTAATATAATAGCTTCATTAATTTTGGTTCAGTTTTATGGCATGTATGGTATTTTATTTGGAACAATCTTATCTTTTTTATATAGAACAAGTGATATTATATTCTATTCAAATAAAAGAATTTTAAAACAATCACCTACAAAAACCATTAAACGCTCAGTAATTGTTGTTATTATTGTGCTGATTAACGTATTTTTATTCAAATACCTTATAAATATGGAATCGGAAAGTTGGTTAAGCTGGTGTGTTAATTCTGCCATAGTAACAGCCATTGCATCTTTCATGACATTTATTGTTAATTTTATATTTGAGAATAAGATAACAAAGGAAATATTAGTGATTGTGCAAAGAATAATAAACCATAAAATTAAGAGAGTTTAATTATCTATTGAAGAATTTGATCGGAGGGGGGAGGTATATTTTGATATTTTCTAAAATTAAGAGAGTAGTTACTAGTATAGTTAAGAGCTTAATGGTTAAGATAATTTATAAAGATAAAATCTCATTACAAACTAGTTATACAATAAATTGGAGAACAGAGATAAAGGCAATTGGCAATGGAAAAATACTTATCGGAAAAAATTTGCATACAAGAGATGGATGTTCGATCACTTCTTCAGCAAATTTATCTATTGGCAACAAAGTGTTTTTTAATAGAAACTGCATAATTGCATGTAGAAATAATATCAAAATTGGAGATGGCTGTGCCTTTGGTCCTAATGTTTGTATATATGACCATGATCACAGTTTCAGTAGTGAAGGAATGATTCCTGGAGAATACAAATACGATAATGTGATTATAGGAAAAAACTGTTGGATAGGAGCAGGAGCTATTATCCTAAAAGGAACAACTATAGGTGACAATTGTGTTATAGGTGCAGGTGCGATAATTAAAGGTAATATACCGAACAACTCTTTAGCGATAACTGAGAAATTCACCAGAGTAACAGAACTAAGATAAATGAAAAAATGAAGTTTTAATGGTTACGTGTAAAAGAATATTTATTAAAAAATTAATTAAGCTAAATTTAAAAACCGCTTTAATATTTGTTTATTTTGTATAAAAAACTCATATTGGAGTTATTTTTATTTGGGAAATGATTATGGCGCATTTTTTACAGATAGCGGGAAAGGAAGGTATTTTTATGTTTAAAATAGCTGTTGCAGGAACTGGTTATGTAGGTTTAGTAGCTGGTGTTTGTTTTGCTGAAGTAGGTCATCAAGTGACTTGTGTTGATATCGATGAGAAAAAGGTAGAATTAATGAAATCAGGCGTTTCTCCAATTTTTGAGGAAGGTTTAGAAGAGTTAATGCAGAAGAATTATTCTGCAAAAAGAATTAATTACACAACTGATTTTAAGTCAGCATACAAGGATGCTGATGCAATCTTTATAGGAGTGGGAACTCCGGAACAACCAGATGGTTCTGCGAATCTTTCTTACATTGCTACAGTTGCTAGACAAATTGCTGAATCTGTAGAAAAAGATTGTCTAGTTGTTGTTAAATCGACAGTTCCAGTTGGAACTAATGATAAAGTGGAACAATTTATCCAAGATTTTTTAGTTAATGATGTTAGGATTGAAGTAGCATCTAATCCTGAGTTTTTGGCACAGGGATCTGCCGTACACGATACTCTTCATGCTGAAAGGATCATTATCGGAACAGAGAGTAAATGGGCTGAAGAATTGTTAACGAAAATTTATAAACCGTTTCTTTTACCTATTGTTTCAGTAAATAGAAGGTCGGCAGAAATGATAAAATATGCATCCAATGACTTCCTTGCTCTAAAAATCTCTTATATGAACGATATAGCAAATCTTTGTGAATTGGTTGGTGCGGATATTCAGGACGTAGCTAAGGGAATGAGCTACGATGAACGTATAGGAAGTAAGTTTTTAAATGCAGGGATTGGATTTGGTGGATCATGCTTCCCAAAGGATACAAAAGCATTGGAATACATTGCAAAACAGAATGGATATGAATTAAAAACAGTTAAAGCTGCTATTGATGTAAACAATAAGCAAAAGACTATGTTATATAAAAAGGCTAGTAAAAGGCTCATTACCTTTAGTGGACTAAAGGTAGCAGTGCTGGGTTTAACTTTTAAACCAGGAACCGATGATTTAAGGGAAGCAGCATCTCTTGAAAATGTACCTTTATTATTAGAACAAGGTGCAGATATCTATGCATATGATCCTGTTGGTGCAGAGAACTTTGCTAAGGTTCATCCAGAGGGTAAGAACGGTAAAGGAAGCATTACTTATGTTTCTAATATCGAGCAAGCCCTAGAAGGTGCGAATGTTTGCTTTATCTTTACTGAGTGGGGAGAGGTTAAGGCAGTTACGTCTGAAACTTATAAAAAATTAATGAGGACACCATTAGTATATGATGGTAGAAACATTTATCGTGTTGAGGATATGCAACAAGCAGGAGTAGAATATCACTCAATTGGAAGGAAGCCTGCAATTAGAGCAGCTGTTAAGGAGTCGATGAATCTTGAATTACAAAACTCTTGACCTTAGTAAAACATATTTGATTACTGGAGCAGCTGGTTTTATCGGATACTATTTATCTGAAAAGTTACTCGAACTGGGCTGTAAAGTGATTGGTATTGATAACATCAATGATTACTATGATGTGAATCTTAAACATACTCGTTTAGGGAATTTGGAGCCTTATGAGAAGTTTATTTTTATTAAAGGTGACATATCAGACAAGGATATGATAATGAAGACCTTTGAAGAGTACAGGCCTAATGTAGTAGTAAACCTAGCAGCTCAAGCTGGTGTTCGTTATTCAATAGAGAACCCTGATGCCTATATTCAAAGTAATATAATTGGTTTTTATAACATACTTGAAGCATGTAGATACAATCCCGTTGATCATCTTGTATATGCATCTTCTAGTTCTGTTTATGGAGCTAATAAAAAGGTTCCGTTTGAAGAAACGGATTTTGTAGACAACCCAGTATCACTTTATGCATCTACCAAGAAATCAAATGAATTAATGGCTCACACATATAGTCACCTTTACAAGATTCCAGCGACTGGGCTTCGGTTCTTTACAGTCTACGGTCCTATGGGACGACCTGATATGGCATACTTTGGATTTACAGATAAATATTTTGCTGGTGAGCCAATCAAGATCTTTAATAATGGTGATTTTGAAAATGACCTTTATCGTGACTTTACTTATATAGATGATATTGTAGAAGGAATTGAACGTCTTTTAAGTAATCCACCTAGTGGTGATGTTCAATATAAAGTCTTTAATATTGGGAACAACAGCCCAGAAAAATTGATGGTATTTATCGAAACGTTAGAAAAATCTTTAAGCAATGCATTAGATAAGGAAGTACAATTTGAGAGGACTTTTGAACCAATCAAACCTGGAGATGTTCCAGCTACTTATGCATCTACTGATTTGTTGCAAGAAGCGATTGGATTTAAGCCGAAGACTTCTATCGAAGAAGGACTTCAGAAGTTTGCAAATTGGTATGTAGAATATTATGAAAAGAAGTAACTCATGGAATCGGAGGTACAATTATGAATATTCTAGTAACCGGGGGCGCTGGTTATATAGGTTCCCATACATGTGTGGCTTTGCTGGAGGCAGGACATTCAGTAATAATTGCAGATAATCTTTGTAATAGTAAGCGTGAAAACGTTGATAAAACTACAGACATTACAAATAAAGAAGTAACTTTTTATGAGATTGATGTAACTGATGAACAAGCTGTTGATGTTATTTTTAATAATAATAAAATAGATGGTGTTATTCACTTTGCTGGATTGAAGGCAGTAGGAGAATCAGTAGACATACCATTAACTTATTATTATAACAATATTGTTAGTACTATGGTTCTTGCAAAAGCTTGTCAAAAATATGATGTGAATCGATTTGTCTTTAGCTCCTCTGCAACTGTATACGGAGATAATAAAGTTCCTTTTGTTGAAACTATGGACCTTTTATCAACTACCAATCCATATGGTGAAACGAAAGCAATGAGTGAGCGAATTCTAACTGACATAGCTAAAGCTAATCCGAAATTTTCAGTAGCTCTTCTTCGGTATTTTAATCCTGTTGGTGCACATGACAGCGGATTAATTGGTGAAGCTCCCAATGGTATTCCTAATAACCTAATGCCATATGTTACTCAGGTTGCCAAAGGAAAACTAGAAAAACTTCGAGTATTTGGAAATGACTATCCAACAATAGATGGTACCGGTGTAAGAGACTATATTCATGTGGTAGATATCGCAGAAGGACATGTTGCAGCAATAGATAACCTTAAAGAAGGTGCTCATGTTTATAATTTGGGGACTGGTGAGGGTACTAGCGTGCTAGAGCTAGTCCAAGCATTTGAGGAAGCTAATGGTATTAAGGTTCCTTATGAAATAGTAGAACGGAGACCTGGAGATATTGCTTCATGCTATGCTGATCCTTCAAAAGCAGAGAGAGAACTAGGATGGATAGCAAAACGTGATATTATTGCTATGTGCCGTGATGCCTGGCGATTTGAAAAGAATTATAAGGATTTAGTTGAAGTAAAATAGAGATATTACCCGTTGAGTCAGATAAGAGGTTTGACGGGTTATTTCTGTTGGTTTAATATCGGTTACCAACGCAAAAAGGACCATGCATTTCTCGGCACAATCCTCTTGCATCATTCCTTCGTGTACTTACACAACAATTCCTCTTTTATAACTTTGCCCCATTCTAAATCAATTAACATTACATACAAATTACCGCGAAGAGATAAAGGTTGAGTATGTTGTTCTCCTAATTATCGTTCTGTTGTATTTGGCAAGTAAAAAATGTATCAAACGGCAATTAAAAATGTGTCACTTGCCAACTCTTCCTTTTTAATGATTAGTCATTAAAGAGACACGGTTCTGGCGTCGCAAAGGGAGCGAAACAGACACGGTTCTTAAGTTTCACTTGGGAGTCGAAATGGGGACATGGGGACGGTTCTCGTGTCCCTTCGGAATTCGAAATAGTTTGCTGATGGTCAGTTTATTGGGGGTTGCTGGTTTTGTTTGTTCTCTTTTGTTAGTGGTGATAATAGGATACAGCTTTACCTAGGTCGGGATTGGAGGGTGTTCTGATCTGGTTTTTTGTGTATGATATGAGGACTTATCCTAAAGCTTTTGTTTTGCAACTTTTAGACTCTAAACTCTAGGCCGCGTTGACACTCCGGATGTTAAAGCATTGTTGTATAATTGTGGTGAATGTATAATGATTATATAGAAAAGCGTTAAAGGGGTTGATAGAGTGAGTAATCGTAAATTGTTGCAAAGCGTGAACAATTTGGAACAAGCTATTACTAGACTTGAGGAAGCGCTTGCGGAAGATCTATCGAACAGTTTATTGGTTGATGGAACGATTCAGCGTTTTGAATTCACAATTGAACTCTACTGGAAAACACTGAAACGAATATTGACTTCAGAGGGAATTGAAACTAGGACCCCAAAAGAAACCCTTAAAGAAGCGTATCAAATTGGCTGGCTTCAAAATGAAACCGCTTGGCTCCAAATGCTAAAGGATCGAAACGAAACATCGCATACATACGATGAAGAAGCAGCCCTAAGAATATTACAAAACATCAAAGAATATTTTCCGGAAATGAAGACCACTTTGAGGATTTTACGAAAAAAAGTAGGGGATTAATATGCTTGCATCTAACATTACATCTCAAATCACTTCAATAGCAGCTAGATTTCCTGATATAGAAAAGGTATTATTGTTTGGCTCGAGAGCTCATGGTGATCACAGTCCACGATCGGATATTGATTTGGCTATAATAGCACCAGATATGACATCAAGGGATTGGTTAACTTTCACAGATACCTTGGAAGAAGAATTAGAAACACTCTTGAAAATAGATGTAATAAACCTGTCTACGGCGTCAAAAAAACTTGTTGATGAAGTAGACCAGTGCAAAGTTGTGTTATATCAACGCGGGATATAGGGGCTTCTGGAGGGACATAGGGATGGTTCTCGTGTCCCGTTCGGAAGTCGAAGTATTTTGCTGATGGTCAGGTTGTCCGGGTATTGATGATGTTATTTGTCCGTTTTTATTAAGTGGAAGTACTAGGTTACAATATAGTGTTAATTATATGATTTATCTTAATCTAGGTCGGAGGGATGTTTCTGATTTTGTTTTTATATTCATATGAGGTTTTATCGATATGCTATTTGAGAGCGAAACTGCAGCTTCCTCTCTCTTTTCTTGGCTTGTTTAGTAATTAATGAGTGCTTAATTTTGATTATTAGTTTATGATATGTTTGATGATTGATTTCCTCTATTATTCTTCTTTTAATCCTTTTCGTATGTCTTCCATTAAGTCGTTGTTTTCTTGATACCATTCATACTGCGTAAGTTAGTTTTCCTTTCTTCTTTCAATGTTTTTCTTCAAAAAGTTTCACCATTACTTCTTTCTGCCTTCTTTTGATATCATTCCTGCTATTTGTTTTTCACAATATTATTATTGCATTGAATCTTTTTCTGGAGGTATGTCTATGTCTGTAAAGGTTGCAAGCATCGGTTTGAAAGGGCTTGAGGGTTATCGTGTTGATGTTGAGGTGCAGGTGAAGGATGGATTCGAGTCAATCGTGATTGTCGGATTGCCTGATGCTTCGGTGAAGGAGTCGAAGGAGAGGGTGACAGCAGCGCTGCATACACTTGGTTTTGAGACACGGGGACGGTGGTCGCAAAGGGAGCGAAACAGACACGGTTCTTAAGTTTCACTTGGGAGTTGAAATAGTTCGGTGGAGGTTTCTTTGTCTTGAAGTTGATGGTTAAATCGTCAAGTTAGTTTGGTTGTTTTTGAAATCCATGAATTTTTGTAAGTTGACGTTATTGCCTGCCCGGGAATGGACGAGTGTATTAAGCTTAATATAATTCATAGAATGGAAAAGACGTCTCCTGTTGTATAACTGCCAAGAGCTATACAGGAGACGTCCCATTAAATGATTAAAACATTAATCAAGAGATATGTTTTTCTCTAAGGTCTTGCAGGCATCATCTAATAGGGTGATATATATTTTTTTTATATTGTGATATATGTCTAACGCGGTAGCTTCATCGTATGTGTGGGAGGTTCTGTTTCGGTCTTCTAGCATTTTTAGCCAAAGCTCACCATCTGTTATGAGTCCTTCCTTGAATGCCGCTTTTATTGTGCTTCTCGGACTCGATAATTCTGTCACACCTGTATATTCTAAATAGGACTTCATAAGCTTCCAGGATAACTCATATGTGAATTCGAATCGTTGAATGGTGGCATCTATTACAATGTCATCCTGTTCAGGGTCTCTTGAAAGGCTTTCTTTCAACTTGGAAAGAGCTCTTGCCAGATCCTCCATTTTAACCATCATTTTGTTCATAGTATCCACCACTTTTCCGCTCGAGTTTGTCGAAAATATAACGATGCCTTCCTTGTCAATAAAGTCTATCAATACCGTATTGCTTATTTTATCATAATCAATGACATCCAAGGTGTATATAATATTTGCTTCTGACAGCATATCACTTATATGAACAAGCTCTTCATTCTTGTTTTTAAATTTAATGGCTAAGTCAATATCAGAAGTAAGATTATAGTCACCTCTTGCTCTTGAGCCAAACAGAATTACTTTATCTATACTATTTGAGTACTCTGTAAAAATGTTAATGAGCTTATAAAAACTTTCTTTTGGTAAACCATACAATTTTGTTTCACTTTTCAAAACGAAGTGCCTCCTTCGTCTTATTCTTTTTATGTATATTCTTATTATAAAGTAAAGGGGGAATTTTTGGAAGCAAGGGGAAGTAACGTACTGGCGGATTTCGCGTCACATTTGGTATTGGAAATAGTGTGGTTATGGTTTGTTGAACTGATTTTTATAGTTTATTGGATATATTATTGAATCCTGGATTATATATAAGTGCTTATTTTTATTGTTTGGTTTATGATAGATTTGATGATTGTTATCCTCTTTGTCATTCTCCTCATGTGAGTTGTTCTTCTGATTTTCATCCCTTCTTTTTCTATGAGACTTTCTCCAAATATTAACTACTTCTTTCGTCTCTCTTTATGATTTCTGCGTTTCTCTTCTTTTATTTTGCTTTTACCCTATTAATTATCAAATATATTAAACCGTCTGGAGGTATGTCTATGTCTGTAAAGGTTGCAAGTATCGGTTTGAAAGGGCTTGAGGGTTATCGTGTTGATGTTGAGGTTCAGGTGAAGGAAGGATTCGAGTCAATCGTGATTGTTGGGCTGCCTGATGCTTCGGTGAAGGAGTCGAAGGAGAGGGTGACGGCTGCGCTGCACAGTCTCGGTTTTCCACTGGTTGAGAAGAAGGTAATCATCAACCTGTCGCCAGCAGAGCAGAAGAAGAATGGGCCTTTGTTTGATCTTGCGATTGCGATTGGCATTCTTAAGAGTGGTGGGTTTATACAGGATCCAGTCCCAATGGATGCTGGTTTTATCGGTGCGTTATCTCTTGATGGGACGGTCCATCCTGTTGAGGGGATGATTGCAGCTATTTTGGCTGCCAGGAAGCTGAGGTTAAAGCGGCTTGTTCTGCCTTTTGATCCGACAATTCCTAGAATTGAAATCGATGACTTGGAACTTGTCTATGTTGAAACCTTGCTGGATGTGATGAATTTTTTAGCCGGACAGCAGTTGCTGCCATTGCTGCCGGAAGTAGAAATGATTGAGAAATCCCTGGTGACCTCAAGGGATTTCAATCAGATTATTGGGCATGATTTTGCCAAGCGTGGTCTTGAGATTGCGGCGAGCGGCGGCCATTATGTGCTGATGGACGGACCACCGGGCTGCGGAAAGAGTCTTTTGGCTGAGACATTCCCAACCATCCTGCCATCGCTTTCGAAAGAGTCACAGCTTGAAAAAATAAGCCTCTATCAGCTGGCTGGTGCTCCTTACTCCTCATTGATTCTTCCTCCATACCGCCATCCTCACCATTCTGCATCGGCCGTCTCGATTATCGGAGGCGGTACCAATCCCAAACCAGGTGAAGTTTCCTTGGCCCACCGCGGCGTTCTGTTCCTTGATGAATTGGGCGAGTTCTCGAAAAAGACACTTGATATGCTTCGCCAGTGTAACTGCTAGACTAAAG
>NZ_JAGGQU010000033.1 GCF_018613155.1 Bacillus sp. ISL-55
TCCGCTTTAAGAACCGTCCCTTTTCTGCCGTTCTAATCTTCAAATAAAAACTGATATTCTGTCCGCCCTGCATATTTTTCTTTTATTTTTTTCAGCGCTTTCTCGTGAGCAATCGGCAGTGCTTCTTCTGCACTGGTCTCATAATCCGGCAGGACGCCTTGTCCCTCCCAATTTCCACCAGTGAACGGGCTGATCGATTTTCCAGAGGGAATGAACAACCGTAATTTAGGTGTAACCTGATGATAGTTCCCTGGCTGAGCCCCGCCACCAGTACTTTCCCCGATAATGGTCGCCCTGCCTGAGTGTTTGAGTGCGTATGCAAATAATTCTCCCGCTGAAAATGTCTTCATACTCGTCAAGATGAATACCGGTTTATCCAGATAAAGCTTCCCTGGCACATAGGGCTGTGTCCAGACCTGGGACGTCTTATTTTCGCTGCGATTGTAAAAGCTCTCGATGTGGGTCGGCTCTTTTAAAAGATAAGAGGCAATCAGTGCAACCATATAAGCACTCCCGCCAATATTCTTTCGCAAATCAATGATCAGGGCATCTGTGTGAGCGACAAAATTCATCACAGAAATGGCCGTCTCAGAAGCTTCCGTCACAGCATTCATATCGTAAAAAACCCGCAAATCAATATAGCCGATATTTCCAGCCAATCGCTCTACCTTATGGAAGCCAAAGTTATTTTTCTCAGCGACCCGCTTATACTCATCCATCATCTCCTCAGACTCATCAGCCCCCTCATCCTGAAGCCATATATGCAGATGGTTATCACCATTAATGCACTGAATATCTTGATCAAAAAGTTCCTTGAATTCTTCATAGGTCTCAGCATCAAAATAATAACCATCCCTCATCCGGTGCTCCAAATAGCCACAAATGTCCTCCGCTACCTCAGGATAAATATAATTTGCCCTCAACAATTCCATACTCTTGATCACAAAATGATGAAACTCGCTCTTCAAACTCAAAACATCCACTGGAAGTCCTCCCTAAAACAGTACTAGTATTTAAAGTTCAATAAGATCGCTGAAAATCCTTTGGTTTTCGAACACAAACAAAAAAGTGCGTGAATCTTATCCAGACCCACGCACCCTCTGTATTCCATCAATCTCTTTCTTTTGCTCTCTGTGTATCCCTGATATTCTTCTGAACGGTTATCGCTGCAAAGATACTAAGTACGAATGACATACCATAGAATCCCTTTTCACTTAAGATAATACTTCCGGCATTGTATAGACCGATCGCCATTAAGGAAATAGATACGATAAGCGCAAACCAGCTAATGCCATAATAAATATTCGTAACTGGTATGTCCTCTTCCTTATCTCTTACTGCCTTTTGCAAGGATACCGGTGCATAGAGACCAAATACCAAGACGGCAAAATAATAGCCTTTTTCGTTCAGTTCCATCCCTGCATTGAATAAACCAATCAGATAACCGGAAACGCCAACTAACAGAGCTCCCCATGAAGCTCCCTTAAACGCTGCAGTAGGTTCTCCTTCTTTCCTTTCCACCTTCGCCTTTGGCTTTCTTTCTAAAGCTTTATCCAATGACACCTCATGCTCATTAGACATCATGTCTCTCCCCCAACTTAAACGAATATAAAAGCGCTACATTTTCCTAAATACATTATATATAAGTTGTTTACAAATAATAGATAAAATTGTTATTTTTTCAAAAAACTGCAGTTGGAATATGGTCTATTTTTTAAAAAAAGGAGAGAACTTATGAAGAAAAATTTACAAGCAAAAGGAAAGCCAGATTCTATTATGCAATCTAATTCAGGGACAGATGCTGAACAAGTAAAACAGCAGATCCAGAAAGATGTGGCTGCTGGCCAAGGGGCCATGACGTCCCGAGAGGCAGGCTCCATGCGGGATTAAAAAAACCACTTTGAGTGGCTTTTTCTTTGGCAAAATTATCGCAGGACAATAACCTCAGCTGTATCCGGATTTTCCATGATTTGCTGCTCTGGACTATTTGTTTTAACATTAAAGGATGCAATTTAATTGAATGAAATGGTGAGGAGTATCTGATGAACAACTACGTTAAAGCATTATATGAGGAAGCATTAAAACATCGGAATAGCTCGGAAGCAGCCAGGCTGTCTAAATACATGAGGAATCAATTTGAATATATCGGTTTGAGGGCTCCGCAGATGCAGGAGCTTTTCAAACAGCATGTGAAGACTCATGGCCTCCCTGCAAAGGAGGATTTGCATGAGGTCATCACTTCCCTCTGGGAGCTGGAAGAACGAGAGATGCAGATTAGCGGGGCATACCTGTTAGATTTAATGAAAAAACAGTTCACCGAAGAGGATCTCCCGCTTCTCAAATATATCATCACGACCAAGCCGTGGTGGGACACGGTCGACCATATTGCGAAAAAGCATTTCGGTTATTATCTTGAAAAATTCCCGCAGCATCGGCAGCCTATTATCGACAGTTGGATCGCCTCGGATAACATCTGGCTGATCCGTTCCTGCATATTATTTCAATTAGGCTACAAAGAAAGAACCGACGTGGCCATGCTCAAGGACATTATTTCAAGAACCTGCCATACAAACGAATTTTTCATCAATAAAGCCATCGGCTGGGCTCTGAGAGAATACGCTAAGCAAAACCCTGAGAAAGTATTTGAGATTACGAACAGACTTCCTCTTTCGAACTTAAGCCGAAGAGAAGCCTTGAAGCATATTGGCAAAAAGTGAAGACAGATTAAAGGAGCACAGGGCATTTTATCCCTGTGCTCCTCTCACTTTTCTATATAAAACAATGACCAGTTCGAAGAACAAAAAGCGCAAGCGCCTCGTTCAGCCCCGACAAGCGCTGGAGAGCCGCCCAATGAAGTCGTTCTTTGACTTCAATGGACGGATCGAAGCGACTCGAGGGGCTAGGCGCTGGAGCTGGATTAAGAAAACTACATGCAGTTATCCACACCTAAATAATTTTATAATTTCCTTAACAAAAATAAAGTGACTCCGATAAAGGTAAAAAGGAAGAAAAACGGAGAACCCGTCATGCCAAAAGCTACCTCATTCTGAAGTGTATCAATACTTTCCCATGAGCCTTCGATATCTGGTGTATAGTTCATTGTTTTAATGTAGCCAATCAGCAGCATGCCCACAAAATAGATCACATGAATGGCCATCGAAACAATTGCTGTATGAATAAATAGCTTCATTTTATGGCCTCCCTGTTATAAAAGGAACTTTTTGCGTATCAGTCCAGCGAAATCTTCACCACATCATCCAAATATTTCATCGAGGTATACCCGTAAAGATCGAGTCTGGTAGGGATGACTTTGTTGCCATCTAACATTAAGATTATGTCGGTAACGAAATGACGTGGCTGTTCAATTTTATCATAATCGAATGTGGGTGATTTCATATCGTATTGAACCCCATTCTTATCCACGATCACACCTTCCGTTTCCATCCCTATCGATATTGGTTCATGTTCATTTTCACCTTCTCTTACAACATTAAGATGAAGTGTTTCAAATTTCCGGTTTTCAACTTCATGATTGCTGATGACCATGGTTGTGGGCTGGCCAATTTCTATTTTATCAATGCTGTTCGTACTTCCTGCATATTCAAATGTCTGGGGAAAAGATTGACTCACATCCAGTTCGATGCTTTTATGATCTTGGAATGAAAAATAGACAGATTCAAATTGAACGGTAACGTCTTCCGGTTCTTCTCCCAAAAATGGATCGTAATACATTTGGAGTATTTGCCAATTGGCTTCAGGCTGTAAATAGTTATAGCCACCGCCAAACTGGTCCGGTTTCACTTTTACATCGTCCACTTCCAAATCGGCAAAATGAATCCGATCGATTCTCTTTTCTTGCCTATCCATAGGAATACCATATTCCAAAAGCGTTGCTGTTGGGGCCATGATTAATTTATCGAGGCGAACCGGAACTCCTTCGATTTCTGCCTTTTCATTCAAGTCATATTCGATGGAAGGCTGCTTAGTTACCGGGACTTCGAATTTCCAATCACCTGTCTTAAATCCATTGCTTCTATAACCAAATCCCAGCCTTGGCTCTTGTTCATCGAGAGCAAGCTCCTGAATCCTTTCAATATTCAGTTTAAGAACGCCGCTATCTTCCTCAAGCGGCCGCAGTCCAACCACTCCGTAAAAAATATGCTTTTCCTTTTTATTCATCTCCGCTTTAAGGTCAGGAGGATGATAACGCGGGTATATATCGTGTTTCATGAGTTCACTCTCATTTTCTATAGAAATTCCATCTTCCGAAAACATAACATATTGTTTATCCTCGTTTGTATCTTCAATTTCATAAAAAACAAGTGTCTGATAGTCATCAGCAACGACGCCTTTGATTCTGATTTTCACACCATCGCTTTCCGCTTCCAGGTTCATCCTCTCGCCAAGGTCCTTTTGCAGGAAGGCTCGCAATTGCTCATTTTCTTCTGTCCATCCATAATAGACATTGGCAAAAGTGCCAGTAACGAAACCGATTCCGATCACGAAGGCAAACACACTTGCAAAAATAAGTGCCATCCTCTTGCGCTTTTTACTCTTCTGCTTCCTATGCTTCTCCTTTTCCGCCAGACGCTCTTTGATTTTCGCGATAAAATTATCCGGCACAGGCAAATCATTCATCCACTCAGCATGATGCAACAACATCGTGACATCCTGAAAGGCAGCTAAATCCTCCTGGCATTCTGCGCACTTGTAAAGATGAATCTCGAACTCTATCTTCTCCGGCCGTTCCATCGTTTTTTCCAGATAATTAATGTAGTTCTTCTTATATTTCTTACAGCCATTAAAAGATGTTCCAAACAGTTGTTTCCTGACCGACTGAGTTCCTGATAACAACAGGTCTTTCATTCTATCTACTGAAACTCGTAAAATATGCGCAGCTTCCTCCTGAGAGAACCCTATGCCATATGTAAGGACCATCGCTTCCTTTTCCTCTATTGGAAGCTGATCAAGTGCATTAAATAAATTCTGATGTGATGCATTGTCATCCAATGCCGGCATCTCTTCGCCCGAAAGCTCCCGGCAGATATCGATAAAAATCGAAGCCACCCATAATTCGAATGAGGTTTCCCTTTTATATGAAGGCAATTCCTTATGCACCTTAACGATCGACCGGTAAAATAACTCCTCCATTTGCTGTTGATTTCGAAGGTAAAACCAGCCTAACGCATAAAACGATTGCTGATGGCGCTCGAACCAATCCACGACAGAATCTATCCCTTTTTCCTGAAAAGTTGTGATCGTAATGGAGTCCATCGCTGGGACCATAATTTGTTCCCCCCTTTTAACACGCTCTATCTCTAATTCTATTTTACCTTTAATTACCTATTATGCTAGTGATCTTTTTAAAAAGGGAATGCTGCCGAGATTGTGGTGCCTTTCGGATTGAACGGAACCCTTATAGAGGAGGAATCTCTTGCATAAGGGTCTCTTTCCGATTGAACGGGACCCTTAGAGAGGGGGAATCTCTTGCATAAGGGTCTCTTTCCGATTGAATGGGACCCTTATGGATCTCAAGTTGCTTGCATAAGGGCATCTTACGGATGATAATTCCTTATTTAACCCAAAAAAGCACTAGGGTATGCCCCCGTGCTTTCAAATCTTTATAATGTTGAAATTTTATTTCTTCCTGTCCGTTTTGATGTATATAAGGTGTCGTCTGCTTGTTTGATGAATTCTTCTAAGCATTGAGTTGTTTCTAGATAGGTTGAGGCACCAAGGGAGATGGTGATCTTGATTTCCTTGCCATTTGGTAAGGAGAATCGATGATTTTCCACTATTCCCCGGAGGCGTTCTGCAATTTCCAGCGCTTGAGCATAGGAACAATTCTTTAATAACAGTGAAAATTCTTCACCGCCATTTCTTGAGACAATATCACTTGGGCGTGAGCAGCTGATTAACAGTCCTCCTAATTGCCTTAAAACTTCATCCCCTGCTTGATGACCATACGTATCATTGACCTTTTTGAAGTGGTCGATATCAATCATTAGCAACGATAATTTTTCATTAAGCTCCTGGGCACTTTCTATACTTTCATTCAATGACGAATCGAACTGCCTGACATTATTTAACCCCGTAAGGAAATCTGTTGCCGATTGGTTTTTCAGCTGCATAAACATTTGGTTCGACTGAACGATATACCCTGCCAAAAAATACACCAAAACTCCCGATATGGTTGTAATAACCCAATAGTTAACCAAAATTTGATACACTTGATCTGAAAATCCCATCAGATACAAAAAGCCGCATGAAATCGTAATTAAGCTAATTAATCCCATAACCGACCACTTAAAAAAGTCCG
This sequence comes from Bacillus sp. ISL-55, assembly GCF_018613155.1. Taxonomy (GTDB): domain Bacteria; phylum Bacillota; class Bacilli; order Bacillales; family Cytobacillaceae; genus Mesobacillus. The sequence goes on from NZ_JAGGQU010000033.1 coordinate 6,320, forward strand.
AACTCTTCACCTTTTTTTGGACCAGTGCGGCAAACACTGCAATAATAAACATTATGAGCACAGTGACTAGAAACGTTTCCAAACTCCCATCAAAAAATACTAGTCTGCTGATATTGATTATACTCGTGGCTACGAAAGCCGGCACGAACCCTCCATAAAAAGCAGACAGCAGGATCGCGATATGACGCAAGTCCATCATGATGACAGGAGTAATCTGGATACTAAAAGCCATTAACACTGAACCAAGTATTCCCGCCAATGCTCCAAGTTTCAACTTTTGAAGAGTTGTATCTATCTCCGGATTGCTTTTAAATAAACTACCGCCTATAAACAAAAATGTAATAACAAAACTAGCATGTATAAAAAAATCTTTCAGCAAGGTAATACCACCTAAAACGTGAATTTCGACTTCCTTTTATAGAATACGAGATAAAGGACAATTTTACTATAAGTTTCCGGAGTTTTCCTGATACCGCTAACTAAAGTATAGGAAGGCCATCAATATAAACAGAGGGACGGTAAGGTACAATTTTACCTGAAACAACCTTTTAAGAATGTGGTCTTCTTCACTTTCAATTTAACTAGCGATAATTTCCAGTTAGCAGAATTCTTATGTAAAAGTAATACACTTGGAGTGGAGTGATCGGTTCTAAAAGAGCTTGTCATTTGTGGTGACTTATTTTACTGGACTGGGTATAATAAATTCATAAAGAAGGAGGTGAAATGAGATGGAGAAAATATTGAATAAAATTCTAGACCGTTTGGATTCGTTCGACAAGCGCTTTGATTCTGTTGATGCACGTTTTGAGTCTATGGAGAATCGGTTGGGGTCTATGGAGAGCCGGTTTGGGTCTATGGAGAGCCGGTTTGGGTCTATGGAGAGCAGGTTGGACAATTTAGAAAATGGCCAGCAAACTATCCTTTCCGAACAGAGTGAAATGCGGAGGGAAATGGGATTTTATTATGGTACCTTGATGAAGAAGCTTGATGAAACGAAATCAGAACTATCGAGTGAAATCAAGCATGTCTCCAATGTTCAGAAACAGCATCAGGATGTTTTAGAGATACTGAATGAAAAACAGCAGTAAGATTGTTCAATGCGCTCTCTTTAATATCCTTCTCACATAATACTTCTTAAGAATCCTCGAGAATACATTTGCTTTCCTTATTTTATCCAAAACCAAAAAGTGCCTGTCCCCAGGTGCATCATCACTCCGGGGACAGGCACTTTTTATGTCCTTACTCTAACCCTTGGATCACTAACTCTTTCACTGGCAGGAAGGTTTCGCCGGTATCCATGTATTTGAGATTGAGCTGGTCGCCTTCTTTTACATAGATCGCCAGCGGGTTCGTTTCTGATGAAATGAGGTAGTTCTTTTTGTTATCCAGCAGGATCGAAACAATCGTGAAGTCGCCTGTTTTTTCTTTGTAGACGCGCAGCACGGTTCCGCTCGTTTGCTTTTCCTCTGCCTTCGAACTTCCATCCACTGTTCCGCCGCCATGCTGCAATGCGGTTTTATACTTTTTCAATGCTTCATTAGGAGTATTGCCAAACACCGAAATTTCCGGGTTTGCTGCCGATACGATAAAGTAATTTTGCAGGAAGCCATTCGAATCAAGAACAGGCGTCAGCCAGCTTGCTTCTCCATAGAAATTGTAGAGAATCGGCATCTCGCCATGCCATTTTTTCTCGATGAACTTCTTCTCAATAATTTGCAGCGCCCCTTCAGAATCCATATAGGACTCTTCAAGATTGCCAGTATAGAAGGTCGCCTTCCCAGTCCTTGCGTTCGTCAAGGCATACCCAAGCATGGAGTCTACCCCTTCTTTCGGACTGGTAAAATCGGTGAAATAATACATATCGCCATTTTCATCAAAAATTGGACTGACCTGGGCTTCGGTTCCTTCATCTGACGGAAGTTTTATATCCGTCTTGCCAAACACGCTGTTCCAATAGCCATGAATGTAATTACCATAATAGCTGTTCTGCAGACTCACAGCCTCGGGAGAAACAGCGCCGTCAATGAATTCTGGAACATCGGCCTGCGCATAGGATTCCGTTTTCCCAGAATCAGGATCCACTACGACAACCCCTTTTACATCAAAACCATTCCTGGCTGAGATGAATTCACCGAAGGTCCTGATATAAAAAGGTTTGCCTTCATCATCGATCTCAAGCTGAGTGTCTCCATAGAAAATTGCCTCTGGATACTGCAAACGGATATGGCGTTCGACATTTTTATTGAAGAACGAAGAAGGTGTATAAACCATGTCTGTTTTCTTGAATTTTGGATTTGCTGATGAATCGGTAGCGCTGATTGTAAAATAACCCGGTGTGGACTTGCCGTTCCACCATTTGAAAAAGCCTGAGAATTCAACCGGAGCAATATAGACGTACTCTCCATTGACCTTCTGGATCTGCAGATTTCCGAGCTCATAATAACTCGTATTCGGAACCTGGCCGAATGCCTTTTTCATTTTATTTCGTGCAAAATGCGGAGGGACACTCGCTGGTGTTTCCTTTTCATCAAAAGTCGAGATTTCCATCTTCTCCGCCATTTTCGCAGACTCATATTTTTCCTCTGCGTTAAAAAGAAAAGCGATCATAAAATACGCGCCCAATAGCAGGGTAAGCAAAAACAAGCTCCCCTTAATCATCCTTTCCTTGCCAGCCGCAAAAAAAGTGCCGGCAAACGTGATCACAATCGCAAACGGCCACAGAGAAGACAGGTTGCGGTCCAAATTAAACGCATAATAAAACGCAAAAGTCCCAACCGTAAACAGGACAATCACAGCAATCAAAAAGGCAGATGTCATTTTCCTGTCCTTCTCTACCCCTTTAGAAAAAGGAGTAAGAATCAGAGCAGAAGCCAATCCAACCAAAAGAGCAAACAGAATGATATTTCCCATAGAAAAATCCCCTTTTATTTTTGTCCTCTACATATACGAATCAACTGAGGTAAAGTTTCATGAGGATTATGTTGCAAGGAAAGCGTACGTAAAAAATTTGATGACCTTCAGGATGGTAAAACTTGGGCGAACGTGCAATTAACATGTCTGAGCGTGCAATTATAGCTTATATTGGTGCAATTATCCTACACCACAGCGCAAATATTAAAGATGACCGTGCAATTATCGAGTGGAACGAACAGAATAATTTTTCCAGCTTATTTTTCAGCTTCGATTTTCAGCAATATGCAACTCCAATCGGGATATATCCATATTTAGTAGAACTAGTTAAGAAGCACGGATCAGTCCGTGCTTCAACTCATCACCAACAGTTACTCATTTTCCTTTTTTTCAATAGAAATACTCCATATCGTTAACAGGATAGCCCCCAATACCATTACTGCTCCAATCCACGGTGTGTGGATCAATCCAATCGAGTCAACAATTACTCCTCCGACAAACGCACCGATTGCGATTCCGAGATTGAAAGCTGCTATATTCATTGCTGATGCTACGTTAACAGCTGCTGGAACATAGCGTTCTGCTAATCTAACAACCAATACCTGCAAGCCTGGTACATTCATGAACGCAAACATTCCCAGCAAGAAAATAGTAATGACTCCAGCCACCTTGAAGGGTGCTGTGAAAGATAAAATGACGAGAATGATGGCCTGGACAATGAACATCCATAATAATGCCTTTAATGGATTTCGATCAGCGGCTTTCCCTCCGATGGCATTCCCAATCGCTACAGCAATCCCATATACCAACAGGATTATGCTCACGACTTTCGGGGCAAAGCCGGTTATCTCCTGAAGAATTGGAGTCAGATAAGTGAATGCGACAAAGGTTCCGCCATATCCAAGAGCTGTAATCGCAAATGCCAGCAGCAAAGGCCCATTGCCCAATATTTTTAGTTGATCACTGAATTTTGCCGGCGGCGCAGGCTTAATATTTTTTGGTATAAGGATTGCACTTGCGATAATTCCTACTACACCTAATAATGCCACTCCCCCAAATGTCGCTCTCCAGCCGAACAGTTGGCCGATGAAGGTCCCAAGCGGCACACCAGTTACGGTGGCGACGGTCAATCCCGTGAACATAAAGGCGATCGCGCTTGCCCTTTTATCCTCAGGGACAAGGTCAGCGGCAATCGTCGAGCCTATTGAAAAGAAGACTCCATGAGAAAAGGCCGTGATGATCCTTGCTGCCAACAGCAGACCGAAGCTGGTCGAAATGGCTGCGATGGAATTTCCGATGATGAAAATGACCATTAAAGCCATAAGCAAGGTTTTGCGGCTCATTTTATTGGTCAAAGCTGTTAAAATCGGTGCTCCAAATGCTACACCCATCGCATATCCGGATATTAACAAACCAGCTAAAGTGATCGAGATATTGAGATCATCTGAAATCGTCGACAATAATCCAACAGGTACAAATTCAGTCGTACCGATTCCAAAAGCACTAATTGCCAAAGCCAAAAGGGATAGTGATCCCTTATTATTGTTTCGTGTATGTGAACTCATAAAAAGGTATCCTCCATTGCAGTTTTTTAAGTTGACCAGTGAAGGCGCCTTTCACGTTTGACCAACATGAATGCAATTATGAAGGATACCTGATCGCTTGAGAAGTACGCACTTTAAAGTTCCGTAGGCACCCCCAGGTGATATAGGCACCAAAAAGTGCCCTATACTACTTATAGAAATGTAGGGTTATAATGACACTACAAACAATCGGAAAGATAAGGAGGGTGTATTTTTGAAGAAATATAATATACCAGTCGAAGCAGCCCTCGAGGTCATCGGCGGGAAATGGAAAGTCGTCATTCTTTGCCATTTGATCGAAGGCAAGAAACGGACAAGCGAATTAAAAAAACTCATGCCCGGCATCACGCAAAAAATGCTCACACAGCAATTGCGTGAGCTGGAAGAAGATAATGTCATTTTACGAGAAGTCTATAACCAGGTCCCTCCTAAAGTCGAATATTCATTGACCGAATATGGATGGTCATTAAAAGGGATCTTGGATTCTCTCTGCACCTGGGGAGAGCAGCATATTGAGAAAAATCATCCGAATAAAGAGGATGTCTTGACCATACCTGAAACAGATGAAAGATAATGTTATTAAGCGAGACAGCGGGATATTCCGCTGTCTCATAAAGTGTCAATTTTTCCAATCCAAGATTCACCCGAACCACCACCTTTTCCTGCAAGGTGCCTCTCCGCTCCATAAGCCTCAGGTCCTAGCATAATTTCAACCCTAAGCGCGTCGAATCAAATCACGGCCTTCACTATAATGTAAACACAAGCAAAAAAGCAGACTGACATTGTAATGAAGGGGAATACCAACTTGTTATCACATAAAGAAAGCTACAATGAAAAAATGGAAATCATTCTACACTTAGCCCTCAGTATCCTGTCATTATTTTTATTGATTGTGTTATTGCCTACTGTTCTGCCAATATATAAATGGCTTTACATAAGCGCTGTTATGACTGTTTTGTTAATCGATGGTTATTTCCTGATTACGAAACAGGGAAACCTTCTGAAGTTCAACAGGATGGCATTATTTTATTTGACAGCTCTTTTGATTCTTGTTCTGGCAATTTTTTATATGACAAAAATCGTTGTTCTTACTGATACGTACGGATTTGAAGGAATGTTAAAAGAACATCTAAAAACAGCCAAATATATTTTCTTTTTCATCAGCTTTGCCCAACCAATCATCCTTCCGATTCCTGAAGCTGTTACCGTTCCAGGTGCGAGTGCTGTATTCGGGCCAGCTACTGCTGCGGCAATTTCTTTTCTTGGAACAATATTGGGGATAACAGCCATGTTTTTTGCCGCCAGATACGGAGGAAGGAAATTTATTTCAAAACTGATTAAGGAAGAGCAGCTGCAAAAATACGATAAGTATGTCTCTAAAAATGAAACATTGATCATGTTTTTATTATTCATCGTACCCATTCTTCCAGATGAAATCATTTGTGTAGGAGCAGGCATAGGGCAAGTATTACCAAAAAGGTTTTTGCTGATTGCCTCAGTCTCAAAGTTGATCACCGCAACCTTACTGGCATACTCAGTACAACTAGCAGCAGCGTTACCGATATCCGGTTCACAATTATTGATTGGGTTCTTGGCTACTGTTTTAATCTTCATTGGTATATCGTATTTATCAAAAAAAGCATTTAACAAGGAGCGAGGGATTTAAAACAAAGTAGAAGTAGGATTGATTTGGATTAGCACTCAATGTCTCAATATCCCTCATCCCATAAGAAAAGCACAGGGTACGTCCCCTGTGCTTCTCATAAAAAATCACTCAAACGGATATTTCAATCCCCATTGTTCGCGAATTTCATCCATCAGGTTCATAATTTTCAATGATTCATCCAACGGAACGACAGGACTCTCTAAAAGCCCCTGACTGAGACATCTTCCTACTTCTTCTATTTCAAACGCATAACCAGCCGATTTTCTGTCATCGTTAAATGTCTCTACTTCCGCACCATCTTTATATAAGGTTGCGGATGTTGCCCGAAAGAATGCTGGAATCCGAATAGATCCTTCTGTTCCATGGATGTAAGCTTCGTCCGTTAAACCCACTCGAAATGAACCATTAAGGGTAGCGGTCTTTCCAGAAGGATAGGACATGATGATGGAAAATTGTTCATCAACGCCTGTTTCACCAATATGAGCAGTACTCAGAATCCTCTCCGGGTTTGTTCCGAAAATCATTGATGCAAATGTAACTGGATAAATCCCTACATCGAGCAGCGCGCCTCCTCCAAGTGCCGGATTAAATAATCTTCCCTCAGGATCCCATGATGCTCGGAAGCCAAATTCTGCTTTTACCAAAAGGACGTCGCCAATTTCCCCACTGTCAATCCATTCTTTAACTTTAATAATCGGAGGCAGAAAACGTGTCCACATCGCCTCCATCAAGAAAAGCTTTTGATCTCTGGCAAATTGAATGATTTCTTCTAGTTCCCCGCTATTGATGGTAAAAGGCTTCTCGCAAAGCACAGCCTTACCAGCACGAAGACAAGCCAATACATTTTCCTTATGAAAAGGGTGTGGCGTCGCAACATAAATCGCATCCACATCCGGATCCTGCACCAGTTCCTCGTAGCTACCATATGCACGGGAAACGCCATGCTCTTCCGCAAACTTTGCAGCGCTCTCTTTTGTACGTGACCCCACAGCAAGTTTTTCGGTATTTACAGCAAAGTTCAAATCCCTAGCGAAAGCACTTGCTATGCCGCCTGTCCCTAAAATTCCCCATTTAATAGTTTTTTCACCCATGTATTAACCCTCTCCTTAATTAGCAATAGTAAGAAAAACACCTTGTTAATCCATTATACTATTATTATTTTTTGTTTGAATGTACCTTGGAAGAAAGGGATGGTTTCATCTCCCACTCTGGAGGAGAAATAATAATAAACTTGCTAACCACCTATTGAGTTTAAATATAAGTTCCATCGTCCCCGTAGTTCAATAGAATAGGAGTATAAAAGATGAATAAAACGATTATCCTAGTTAAAGCTTTGAGTATTTAAATAAGCTATTGAAGACATAAACATTCTATTCCATGTTTGTCTCTCTCCTATTCATCAATTAAAATAAGATTAAATTATTTGAAGAGGTCTGCCCATGAACCATAACAAATCTCTCGAAGACTGGATTGCAGAGTGCATTCAATTGAGAAATGAGAATGCCTACCTTAAAAGGCAAATTGCTAGTCTTTTACAAAAGGAAAATCCAAAACTTAATATTATAAATGAACCTTATTTCATTACGAAACAATCCCCTCTTGAGGCAAAAGTACAGCTATACAGAAGTCTTTTCAAAGGGAGACCGGACGTATATGCCCTTCGTTGGGAAGCAAAAGATGGCAGAGCAGGTTATTTGCCTGCTTGCGCCCATGAATGGGATCGACCGATTTGTCAAAAGCCAGAAATAAAATGTTCTGAATGCCTGAATCGTACTTTATTGCCTCTTACTAACCAGGTTGTTATTTCCCATCTAAACGGTGAGCATACAATTGGTTTGTATCCCATGCAGAAGGATGGCACGTGTTCATTTTTGGCTGTAGATTTTGACAAAGCTAACTGGCAAAAGGATGTCCAAGCATTCATCCAAGTCTGTACCAATTTAGGATTGCCGTTTAGTATCGAGCGATCAAGATCAGGAAATGGTGCTCATGTTTGGTTTTTCTTTTCTGAGAAAATCGAGTCTAGTCTTGCTCGAAAGCTAGGCTATACCCTTCTGACAAAAACATTGGAGCATCACCACGAAATTGGCATGTCATCATTCGATCGTATGTTTCCCAACCAGGATACTCTTCCTAAAGGTGGATTCGGTAATTTAATTGCCCTTCCATTACAAAGACAGGCAGGTCTGCAAGGCAATAGCCTGTTTGTCGATGAGAATTTCAATCCTTATCCTGACCAGTGGATTTATTTATCCTCTGTAAAGAAGCTTTCTAAAAGAGAATTGATGAAATTCACCGATGATAGAAAATCACCAAGCCCTTTCTCAGTCAAGACAATTGACCTCGTCAAACCACTGGAAGCCTTTCCAGAGAGCATAACGGTACATATAAAAAACGGCCTTTATATTAATAAGCAATATCTGCCTTCGTCCCTTTTAGAAAAAATAATGACAACTGTTACTATTAAAAATCCCGAGTTCTATAAGGCTCAGTCTAGGAGACTGCCGACATCATCCATCCCAAGGGTAATCAAATGTTATACAGAGAATGAAAAATTTCTTATCCTCCCACGTGGCAGTAAGGCTGATTTAGACAAGTTGCTAGAGGATTCAGGAATTGAGGTTCTATACAAAGATGAAGCATTTGAAGGAGAGCCTCTCGAAACTCGATTCACTGGTCAACTGACATCCCAACAATCTGATGCCGTTTCTCAACTTCTGTTACACGACAACGGTGTGCTGTCAGCCACTACCGGCTTTGGAAAAACAGTTACTGCGGCTGCGTTGATTGCAGAACGCAAGGTAAATACACTAATCATTGTCGATAAAACTCAACTGAAACAACAATGGATCAATCAACTTAAATCCTTCTTAACCTTACCTGAAAAGGAGATTGGCGAAGTGGGAGGAGGGAAACGGAGGATTACTGGTAAGGTTGATGTGGTAACACTCCAAAGCCTCGCCTACAAAGGGGAAGTGAAGAGCTTTATCACCCAGTACGGACAAATCATAGTCGATGAATGCCACCATATTTCAGCCTTTACTTTCGAGCGAGTTTTAAAGCATGTACGAGCAAGATATGTTTATGGGCTAACAGCTACCCCTACCAGAAAAGATGGCTTGCATCCGATTATCTTTATGCAATGCGGACCAATCCGATATAAAGTCGATGCCAGAAGCCAGGCAAAAGTTCGTCCTTTTGTCCATAAACTTATCGTCAGGACTACAAGATTCAGTTCTAAATCAGAAAACATCCAGGAGCTTTATAAACTTCTCTCAAAGGATGAAAAGCGTAACCAGATGTTATTTGATGATGTGTTACATGCTCTTGAAGAAAAGCGTTCTCCTATCATTTTGACTGAGAGAATCGAACACCTGGAATATTTACATGATAAGTTCAAAGGCTTTGCTAAAAATATAATCATGCTCTCAGGAAATGTATCTAAAAAGGAGCAAAAAGTCGCTTTAGATAGGCTTGTAAACACTTCTGATACAGAAGAACGCCTTGTCATCGCAACTGGAAAATATATTGGTGAGGGATTTGATGATGCACGGCTTGATACCTTATTTCTTGCTATGCCAATTTCTTGGAAAGGCACATTGCAACAATATGTAGGCCGCCTCCACAGGCTACATGATCAAAAGCAGGAAGTACGAGTATATGATTATGTAGATAAAAAAGTCCCCACACTTGAAAGGATGTTCGCCAAGAGACAGAGTGGATATAAAACGATGGGATATGTTACAGCAGATCAAAATAAAGAGAATAACGAGCAGATGAGGTTGTTTTAATAAACTCAATACACCATATATCCTTCTCATTTAGAATATTTTCCTATATAATGGATATATAAATAAAGAGAGAAGTGCTTCAACACTTCTCCCTGCAACCTCTACCGTCAGGGTGGTGGTTGTCATAATTATCTTCGATGAGAACCACCCTTTTGCTTTCGACGGCCGCGGGTGGTTTTCTCTTTCTCAAGAACTTTTCTCCGATAGACATGCGCACTAAGCTCACGCACAACCCCCTTTAAAACTTCCTTGAGAAGATCGAGAATTGTCTCCATAGTTATCACCTCCTTATCCTTTAAGGAGAGGAGAATGACAACCAACCACCCATACAATATTCAGCTGCATTTATATTCTATCACTATATACCGCTCTGAAATTTTATCATTGTTCGACAAATTTCGTATAAAGACGCTAATCGTATAAGGGGCTGTCCTCCTCTTTCTCTACTTTTTTAATTCATTAGTCAGGCTGAATTTCAAGAAAGAATTGACGAATCTTCTTCAACAAAGAATGAAAGCATACGCTACATCCCCATGCTCATGTGGTCATTCTTCCATCTCCAGCTGAAATCCCTGAACTCTTAACTTCTTCTCCAGCTGCTCTATATGTTCATGGTCCTTCGTTTCAACTGATAACTCCAGCTGAGCAAACCCTGGATAGATATGCTTGCCGATCCGGTTAAGGTTGACGGATTGGATGTTTGCGTTCAGTTCAGTTACAGAGCTCAGCACTCTTTGCAGCTCTCCTGGCTTATCTTTTAAAGTGATCGTAAAATGGGCGAATCTCCCTGATTCAACGAGTCCGCGCTCAATGATCCGGGAGATAAAATTGACATCCACATTTCCCCCGGTTAAAATAACGGCAACCTTCTTACCGCTAAGCTTCACTTTATCGTAAAGCAGTGCAGCAAGCGGGCTTGCACCGGATCCCTCGACCAGCAGCTTATTTCGCTCCAGGACAAGAAGCATGGTTCGGGCTATTTCCATCTCGTCCACACAGAAAATGTCATCAACATAATTTCTAATGATCTCAAAAGTCTTTAATCCGGGCTTCTGAACAGCGATTCCATCTGCCATCGTTGGGGCTGCTTCAACAGCGACTGGTCTGTTCTCTGTTAACGACTGTTTCATGCTTGGACATGCAAGCGTCTGGACTCCATATACCTTAATGTCCGGTTTCTTCTCTTTCACCGCTAACGCGACACCTGCAATAAGCCCTCCCCCGCCAACAGGGCAGACAATCGCCTCGACATCCGGCAGCTGATCAAGTATTTCCAAACCTACTGTTCCTTGTCCGGCAATGACTGCTTCATCATCAAAGGCATGGATAAAAGTGGCGCCAACTTTTTCTTTCAGCTCCAATGCAAAGGCAAGGGCTTCATCAAAAACTGCCCCTTCGAGTATGACTTCAGCTCCGTATTGCCGTGTTGCCAGCACCTTGCTGAGAGGCGCACCTTTCGGCATGACAATTGTGCACCGAATGCCAAGCATCTGGCAGGAATACGCCACACCCTGGGCATGGTTCCCGGCTGAAGCTGCCACAACCCCATTTTGAAGCTGTTCAGGAGGCAAAGATATTAGTTTATTATAAGAACCCCTAACCTTGAAGGACCCTGTCTTTTGCAGGTTTTCAAGCTTCAAATATACTTCATTATTCGAGAGATTGCTGAACGTTTTAGAGTAATCAAGAGGAGTCGTATGTACAATTCCCTTCATTTTTTCCCGCGCTAAAATGACATCATCCAAGCTCATTTCCAGTCCCCCTAATTCCCTTTAATTTCTTTTTATGTTGCTCAGGGAGAGGAAAAGTATGTAAATGGGGAATCGCGGGATCACCCACTGTCTCACAAGTCCTCATATGCTTTAAACAAGAATCCTCTCCTCAATTACTGACCGCAAACAGTATGGTACAATGCTGAAAAGGGTTCATCCATGGAGGAGGACGGGTAAAGTGGCATTTTTCATTTCCTTTATATTCATTGTGATTTCGGTATTCATTTCCCTCATTTTTAAAAATGAACTGGAGCGGATGTTCCTTAGCGGAAAGGAGTTTTTCGCTTTTCACATCTGCAATGGGCTGATCATCTTGATGGTGGCATTTGCTTCTCAGGCGGTTATGATAAGATATGTTTTCGAGCAGCCATTTCATATCATCAGGGATGTACTGATCCTCATCGCCATCATTTTACCTGTTTATATTTCCGGTCACTTAGCCTTTGAAAAATACAAAGCCGTCTACCGCAAATTTTCAGCCGCAGAGAACGGGAAAGTACTCGTACTGAACGAAAAGTATCTGAAAAAGAAAAAGCGGTTTAAAAGCCTCAAGCAGTATAATGCCATGTCCAAGGAAGACTAACTATAATATGTAAAAAGACAGCGAAACGGATTCGCTGTCTTTTTTAAGGTTTACTAAAGAACGCCCCACGTCTCACATTTACCCACTAATAGGCAGCACGGTGGAGTCTTTGATTCCCCTTAAAGCCAGACTTGTCTGGATCTTGGTGATCCCCAGTTCATTCAGCCCCCTGATGAACATCTCCAGCCCTTTGCGATCTTTGCAGGCCACCTTTAACAGATAATCATACTCCCCGGTGAGGCAATGGCACTCTAAGACCTCTTCCATTCCATCGAGGGTCTCTTCCAATGATTCCAGCTTTTCTAACTGATGCATATTGGTGCTCATAAAAACAAAGCACAGTAAATCAAAGCCGAGCTTCTCGTGATTCAAAATCGCGACCTGCTTTTTGATATATCCTTCACCTTCGAGCCGCTTGATTCTGGCGTGAACGGCCGGCGCAGATAAATTCACTCGCTTCGAGAGTTCCAGATTGCTTAACTGAGCATCCTTTTGCAATAAATCCAGGATTTTAATATCCACATGATCCAAAACCTTGCTTACCACTGATTCCACGGTTGAACCCCCTTTTTAAAAATTAAAAACCCAGCGAAACAACGACCAGAATTTGAATATATTAAATTATATTTCTATTATACTTTTATTTATTTTGAATTAAATCAATTATACAAAATTATCTTTTGTCATTTGCGGAAAATGTTAAAATAATTCATATAGCGTAAGTCATTGTGCACAATGGCTCTGATCAGGGGGCCAAATGACATGAAATATTATTTACTATTACTTTTAACGAGCTTTCTTTGGGGCGGAAATTTTATCGTGGGGAAGACGCTTGTAGACCATGCTTCTCCAATTACCTTGACTATTTTACGATGGGCCATCGCGATCATCTGTCTGATTCCGCTTGTCTGGTGGAAAGAAAAAAAGCTGATCCCGCCAAAAGAATCCCTTCTGCCACTGTTTATAATGGGAGTCACCGGGGTTGCCTTATTTCAGGCATTGCAATTCATGGCACTCGAAAAGACTTCGGCAACGAACGTTGGCTTGATCTCGACATTGAATATGTTTTCGATTGCGGCATTCTCTTTCTTTTTTTTAAAAGAAAAGATCAATAAACTTCAATTCCTTTCAATGATTCTCTCCCTATTTGGGGTTCTGCTCGTCCTTTCAAAGGGGAATTTGGATGTATTGTTTTCCTTGCAGTTTAATAAAGGCGACCTTTATATGATGGCAGCTGTGGGAATGTGGGGGATTTATTCGGTCAGCAGCAAGTGGGCGATGGCGACCGTTACACCGATGATGTCCATCCTCTACTCCGGTATTTTCGGCCTGCTCGTCTTGCTGCCTTTTTCCATCGATGATTTCACGGTAACCAACTTGAATTCCTCCTTTATGCAAGGCATTTTATACACAGGCCTTGTCTCGACCGTGCTTTGTATGGTTCTCTGGAATATCGGAGTCAATAAACTGGGACCAAGCACTTCCGGGTTATTCCTTAATTTCAACCCCATCTTTACCGCTGTCCTGGCATTTGCTTTTTTAGGAGAGAACATGACCTGGATCCAGGCCGCTGGCAGCGTCATTGTAATTGCAGGCTGCTTGTTATTTACACTTTTGAAAAACAAGCCTGTCAGGTTCAGGGTTCCGGCTTCTGTCCGTATTTTATCCGGTGAAAATAGCAAAACGAAAAAAGTGCCTGTTCCCCGATGAACAGGCACTCTATACCTCATACTCCCATAGCCCAAGCCTTCCTTTTGCCGGAATGAAGCTGTCCAGCATCTTCATATCGCGGACTTCCCAGACATACCCTCCCACTTTATAATCACCGAGGAAGTAGTCATTGCCTGATACCGTCCTTCCATCCTCCAACACAGCCCATGTCTCATTGTTTTCCATTACTCTCAAACAATTTTTAAGCTCGCAGACAGCAATGATGACGCCAGTTGGGAGATCCTCTGTCTTGTAGCCATGCTTTAAAAGCAGCGACTTGATGGCCACATGGCTGCAGACTCCCTTATCGATCTTTTTGCTGGTGTGAATCGCAAAAGGACCGCGATACTTCGTACTCCAGGACCTCGTTTCATATTGAGCTTCGCGCAGGACAAACAGACTCGCCCAGGGCTGAATCATCGATAACACCTTCACTCCAATCACCACCTGCCTCAGAACAACTTTTTCTCTATAGCGTTCCACCGCAATCGCAAAAAAACACAGGACGTTTCTCCTATGTCTATTTCAGCTATTTATGGGTCGGTGGTAGATTGTTTCGAGTGATACAGAAATCCCCTCCCATGCCCCAATAGCTATTTTCCGCAGCATTTTTTATACTTCTTCCCGCTTCCACAAGGGCAGGGATCGTTTCTTCCGGCTTTTTTCCTAGTGTTCATATCAATGACATTCGACGGAATCTGTGGGTGATTGAACGGCATAGCCGGTAATGGATTTAGGTGCTTTTTCTCTTTCCTTCGTAACTCTGTCGGGGTATAACCCTTCAATATCCACATGCGTGTATTGTTGTGGACGTTCAATACGTATCCGGTTAACTCCTGCATGAATTTCATGGAGGGAATCTCAAGCATGCTTTGTAAATAATCCGTCATCATTGAAGGGTCGGCATCCGAATTGATGATATTGATAAGTTGTAACGCGATTTCTTCAAGTACTTCTTCGGTCAGGTTATAGCACTCCGACAAGAACCGCAAGAACTTCACCATTTCCGGAGATTGATCAATAAAACCAGGTTCTCCTGCTTTTAATAGCTGTTTTTTTGTAAAAGGATAGTAATCTAAATCCGGTCTCGCCTCGTGTTCCTTTATGATATCTCCTGACTTAAGAATGCTGTCATTGGTGATATATCCACCATATGAATAAGGCAAAATTCTTATTTTTTGATAATAGTCTTCAGCTGAGGCAATGACGGCATAATATTTCCTGATATCAACATCACCCTCCGTAAATGCTTCAACCTTTTCAAGCATTTCCGAAGACTTCATTACTCCATAGTAATAAATCATTCCGTGGACCAGCTTAACCCATTCTGTATTTTTGCGTATAGTGTCTTGCAACTTCACTTCGTCAATTTCTGAGAACACATCAATAATTTCTACCGGCACCATTAAATGCTTTTCCCCATCCTTTAAAACAGGAAACACCACTCCAGCGTCCCTGAGAGATGTAATCTTGGAGATCGGGAACCCATCATCCACTGGCATCAAACCGGCATTTTTGATGATCATTTTAATTAAATCGTATCTTTCCTTGTCGTAAGTTGACATTATCTTGTCGAGCCGTGAAGGAATTATACGGGCCAGCTCCACAGCCAGTTCCGCTTTTTTCAAAGAACTCATTCCGCTCAGTCCAAGTTGCTTACGGATATCGTCTAATTCGATTTTTGTCAGCATAGGCAAAGCATCAATCAGCCGGTACGGTTGGTCAACCTGTTTCCAGAGTCTTTCATCCTGTTTCATTTTTAGCCCCTGGTGATGCTGCTTCGCACGTTCCATTGCATTGATCAATTGATTCACTGTTTTTTGGTCCATAACTAACTCCTTTGCCCCATTTTTCTTGCAAAAGGGCAGCTTATTCATTAATAATACTATAACGATTTCAAATTCTGTTTTGAAGCCATAAACTAGTAAAAGCCCACCTCGTTTGAGATGCGCTTTTACTCAATGTTCTCTTCTTCTGTGAATAACAACTTTAGGTAATCTCTTCTGGCATAAATAATTCTGTAGATTGAAACATATTCATCGTCTATTTTGTAAAAAACAATATAGTCCCCAAGTATTAAAAATCTGTAATCTGTTATAATATTCAGCTTTGATGATAACTCCAAACCAAGTCGCGGGAATTCTTTAAGCTGTTCATAACCCATTATAATTTTTGATATCACGTTTATAGCAGCATCTGGGTTGAGGAGTTCCTTAGATATATATTCTTTAATTTCCTGCATGTCTTTTTTAGCGACAGGGTTAATTCTCAACTTATACATAGAAACTATACTCCCAAATCAAATCTGACCTGATCTTCCGTTAGCCATTCATCTCCAGTTTTAATTGCTTTTTCAGCTTCCATTAGCTTTGAAAGCAATTGAATAGTCGCTTTACTTTTCTCATATTCTTCTATATCAATGATAGCATATTTCCCTCGGCCATTCTTCGTTAAAAAAACAGGTTCACCTATAGAAATATCTTTTAAGACTTCATTGTAATTTCTCAAATCAGAAACAGGTTTAATATTTGGCATAATATCAACTCCTTAGTTGATGTTATTATACCATTATTTTACTTAAAATTATACCGTGAATTTTACGACACTCTAGACAAAAAGACTATTCAGCGCACTACAATTTAAAGCACAAAAAATGACTGCTTTCCAAATGACATTTCAAAAAGACAGCGAAACTTTTTCGCTGTCTTACAAGATTACATATTTTACGATTTACGGGACACAAGAACAGTCTTCACGTCCCGACTCTCCTAATCCACCAAAATATAAGTGGCTTTAACCGGTCCGTGGACGCCGACGATCAGGTTCATCTCGATGTCGGCGCTGTTGCTTGGGCCGGTGATGAAGCTGACGTAGGATGGGACGTCTTCGCCATTGGACTGTGCTTGATGGATATGTCTGGCCGCCTGGGTCATCCGAGGCACTAGGGTGCTTTTCGGTATGATGGCAATGAATGTCCTCGGCAGCAAGCTGATCGAGCGTCCATTGTCTTTTGTGTTGAACGATGTCACGGTGCCAGACTCGGCAAGTGTGATGTCACTGAATACAATCCCAACATCAGCTCGTTCTGCAATCTTCTGATTTTCCTTGCCTAGTGCTGCTTCCCAAACATGGACATCGAGCTGATCTTTCTGTTCTTCAAAAAACTCAGTCACTCCATATTCCTGATAACGCGCATCTTTGGACGTGATGATTAATTTGCCTTCATAAGCCTCCAGCGTTTCGTTCAACACCTTTGCCAACCCGTCTCGGTCCGTCCGTTTAAAATCGGTATGGATGACTTTGCAATGTTTTTCAAGCACCTCGACCAATTCATCCTGGCTCATGCCTTTGAACACTTCATCCTGCGGGGTGACACTCCACTGAGGCCGCTCAACTCCTGCTGTCCTTCGCTCCCGCCCAAGTCTGGACGCCAGCTTATCTAAAAAGGCTTCTCGATTTTGGATGCTCATTTGGATTCACCGTCTTTCTGTCTTTGCTTGAACCATGAACGAAACGATTGTCCCTGTGGCGCATAAAAATCGCGTACATCCGTCCACGCTTTCAATGGTCCCGGTCCGTTTTCAATCATCCCGTCTTTTGTCCATGGACCAAGAGCTGGTTTTGCCATTTTCGCACTCATATTATAAATCGACGGGTTAGAAGCCCACGCTGCAAAACCTTTCATCATCAACTTTTCAGCTGTTGGGGCCATATTTTTTTCCACAATGATTTGGCGATGGCGGATCAGATGCTCATGCAATGGAATTTTAACCGGACAAGCTTCGGTACACGCCGCACACAATGTCGATGCATATGGAAGCTCTTTATGATCCTCATAACCCTCCAATAGCGGAGTGATGACCGCACCGATCGGGCCTGGATAAATCGAGTTATACGCATGTCCGCCGATATGACGATAAACCGGACAAGCATTGATACAAGCCGCACAGCGTATGCAATGCAAGGCAGACTGGAATTCCGTGCCGAGGATTTTAGAGCGGCCATTGTCAACAACAACCAGGTGGAATTCTTCCGGTCCATCAACCTCTTCATCAAGGCGTGCTCCGGTAAGCGCGGTAATATAGCTTGTTAGCTTCTGGCCAACTGCCGCACGTGTCAATAAGCTGACAAGGACCTCCATCTCTTCCCATGTCGGCACGATTCGCTCCATTCCCATCACCGTAATCACGGTATCCGGAAGAGCGGTTACCATTTCGGCGTTTCCTTCATTTGTGACCAGCGTGATCGACCCTGATTCTGCAATCGCAAAGTTACAGCCTGTCACGCCGACATCAGCCGCTAAAAAGTCCTGACGTAGCTGTTCACGGGCAAAGGCAGCCAGTTCTTCCGGCGTATCAGATCCGGTATAACCTTTTTTCTTCGCAAAAGTCTCGCGGATTTGCTGTTTATTTTTATGCAGCGCAGGCGTTACGATATGGGATGGCGGATCTTCATCCAATTGCAGAATCCACTCGCCAAGGTCCGATTCAACCACTTCAGCGCCGACTTCCTCAAGCGCTTTATTCAAACCGATTTCCTCGGTTACCATCGATTTCGCTTTCACGACTTTTTTCGCTTGCTTCTTTATAATAATGTCTTTTACGTACTGGTTTGCTTCTTCCGCTGTCTCAGCAAAAAACACATGGCCGCCGCGTCTGGATACTTGCTCGCTTAATTGCTGCAGATAGTAATCGAGGTTTTCCAACGTATGGGTACGGATTTCTTCACCCAGGTTGCGCCAGTCCTCCCAGTTGCCAAGCTCCTCAGCCTGAGTGATCCGGCCAGTTCGGAATCTCCCTTGCGCGGAGGAAACAGCCTGCCGCATAAAATCATCTTTTATTCCTTTTTGGATACGCTCTTTATAAGGAACCTCGCCAATTTTGATGCTCATCTTTTTTCCCTCCGTTTCTTAGTGAGTATTTAAAATCTCCGTGATATGAATGATCTTTACCTTTTTGCCTTCGCGCTCCATGCGGCCCCCGATATTCATCAAGCATCCCATATCCGCACCCACCAAGTATTCAGCTTGTGTTTCTGCCACGTGTCGAGACTTTTCACTCACCATCTCCTGAGAAATCACCGGGTTTTTGACTGCAAACGTTCCGCCGAAGCCACAGCAATCCTCTTCCCATGGCAGGTCAACCAGCTCAACACCTTTAACATTGCGCAACAGGATTTTCGGTTGTTCTTTTACACCAAGAAGGCGTTTCATATGGCAGGAAGAATGGAAGGTCACTCTTCCTTTAAAAGTCGAGCCCAAATCGTTAATGTCTAACACATCGACAAGGAACTCGGTAATTTCGTAACATTTAGCCGCAAAAGCTTTCGCTTCTTCTTCCCACTGAGGGTCTCCGGCAAAGATATGCGGATATTCCTTCAGCATGCTCACGCAAGATCCTGAAGGTCCAACGATATATTCCGAATGACGAAAAGCCTTCATCATTTGCTTCATCGATGCTTTCGCCTCTTCCAGATACCCACTGTTATAAGCAGGCTGTCCGCAGCATGTCTGCTCCATCGGATAATCCACTTCACAGCCAACTCTCTCCAGAATCTCAAGCGTATTTCTCGCCACATCCGCAAAGAGAATATCACTTAGACACGTACTGAATAATGAAACTTTCATGTTTGTTCACCTCATGTAAAAATCAGCAAACGCGCGCTTTACTCAATGTATTTAAAAAGTCGGTCCTGGACATTTTGTAAATGCTCAAGCATGGCTTGCCGCGCTTCGTTTGGCTGTCGGTTTTTAATTGCTTCAAAGATTCGCCGATGCTCGGACTGCAAGTCATCAACGATATTTTCCGAATACAAGAGCACCTTTCGGGTTTCCTGTATCGTTTGTGAATTCAGCGCTGAAACGCTGCTCATCAGATTAATCAACAATTTGTTATGTGTCGCATTCGCGATCGCCACGTGGAAATCAAGGTCTGCTTGCGAAGCGAGGTCTTCATTTCCATTGGCATGTTCCATTACGATCAATGCTTTTTCCATATCAAGCAAATCTTCTTCTTCGTGCACAGCAGCTGCCTGTGCTGCGGTGCCGATTTCTAAGATCTTACGGACTTCGTATAGTTCCTTTACGTCTTCAAGCTTCATTAAGAAAGCGCTGGTAACAGGCAACTGGAATTTTGAAGGATCAAAGGAGTTCACAAACGTCCCTTCGCCCTGGCGCATTTTCACCAGCCCCATTGTCCGCAAACCACTTAACGCTTCCCTGATCGTGGAACTCCCAACGTCGAAGCTTTTCGCCAGCTTTTCGACTGAATCTAATTTATCACCTGGTTTTAACTCACCAGTTTTAATCAACTCAATGATCGAGTCAGCAACTTGTTCATAAACCTTTCTTGCTTGCACTCGTTTATATGGCATATCCTTCATCTCCCATCTATTCCTTTTTATTATACAGAGAATTTAGCTCTCCGAAAGATAGTGGGACCTTTTGGCAGCTTAAAGAAAATTTAAGAAGATAAAACCAGACACTCCCGCAAGAATTCCATACAGAATCGCAGGCGCCAATGTTTTGCGAATGATTTCTCCCTCTTTACCGGACACTCCAACAACCGCACTCGCCGCAACGACATTATGCACACAAATCATGTTTCCTGCAGCTGCCCCAATGAGCTGGACGGCCAACACGATATTCGACTCAAGGCCAACGGCATCCGCGACATTGAATTGGATTGGCGAGAACGTTAGCGTTGAAACCGTTGCACTTCCAGTTATGAACGCTCCTAACTCACCAAGGAATGGAGCAACGAAGATCCAGACAGATCCCAGCGAGCCAGCAAAGGATTCCGCAATATACTGCGGCATACTGACTAGTTCATTGAGATTCATCCCCGAGTTAACAAACACTTGAACCATTGAAAGCGTCGCAATCAAGGCAACTGATGTCATTTTCATCGTCGATAACGATTCTTTCGACGCATTGGTAAAGGTCTGGTACGATTTTCGCTGGAATAAGAACGCTAAAACTGCTGCAGCAGTAAGGATGGTTCCTGGAGAATACAAGAATTCCCAGGCTGATGTCACGCCCTCTACTCCTAAAATATTCTTCCAGGTAAAATCAATCGCTGTCCTCGTAAACTCTTTCAGCGCCGGAACAATTCGTGTGAGCAGCAATAAAAGGACAACGACAACATATGGCGACCAAGCTGTGACAATGCTCATCTTTGACTTTTCCGTCGAAACAACAAAGTCTTTTCGCATCGCAGCTTTCCATTCAGTCTTCGGAAGCAAGAATCCTTTTTTTGCAGTAACCGTCGCTACCGCCAGAGTGATGAGCGCTGCAAGAATCGAAACAAATTCATGCCCGAAAAGGCTAGCTACCAGAAACGCACTGCCTGTGTAAATAAATCCAATCATCAGTGTCCATGGAAGCATCGGCAACGCATCTTTGATACCGCTTCCAAAGAAGACCGTTAACACGACCATTAAAATGAATGGAATGAACGAACCCGCTAATAGATCAAGACTCGTCACGGTAACGGCAATATCATGAAAAAACGGAGTGTCAGCACCTGGAATATTACTCAATCCCACTGCCACCGGTGTTCCCACCGCTCCAAACATGACCGCCGTACTGTCAGCAATCAACGCAATCGTCGCAGCCGCGATCGGTTGGAATCCTAGAGCCAGCATTAACGGCCCGGTAACCATCGCCGGCGTTCCAAAGCCTGCCGCTCCTTCAATCAGTGACCCAAATAAAAAGGCAACGATAATGACCTGCACACGCATGTCACCAGAAATACTTTGAAATCCCTGGTTAATCCGCACAACCGCTCCCGTATTCCGGAGCGTGTTCAACAACACCAAAGCACCAAATAAAATCCAAAGAATAGTCAGCGTTTTATGTACCCCTTGAAAAATCGACGCCAACACCACTTGTCCTTCCATCCCCCAAGTAGTAAGCGCTAACAAAATGACGATCAAAGAACTCAAGGCCATCCCCTTGGCCGCCGGCATCCGCATGATCACAAGGAATAAAAACGGAGCGATAATCGCACTTAACGCAATCAACAATAACATTTGATTCCTTCCCCCTAGTTGCTCATAAGCTTGATAGTTTCATAGTTTTCATACACACTTTGACAGATATCTGGTCATCAGATGACCTCACTATTTTTTCACACATTTTAGAAGAATTCAATAACAAAAATCACAAATTGGCAGAAAGATGTGATTTTGCCCCATTAAAATATTAAAACAAGAACAAACCTTCCGGGAAAGGAGCAAATCTTTTCCCCCTAATAAAAAAAGCATCCCGCAGGATACTGGATTCGTACATTCTAATTGATTAATAGTGGTTTTAGCACAACAGTTGCCGGTCACGAGAGACAAAGGGAAGGTTTTGTTAACCCACAAAACAACACATTATTACGTTTTAAGGGACACTTAAATCTTCCCATGGACCAATACCTATTCGATTTCTTTTAATAATCGTTCCACTTGTTTTTTTAATTCAGGTATCTTATTTTGGACAACATCCCATACAATACGATAATTGATTGAGAAGTACCCATGTATCATCATATCTCTCATTCCAGCCATCTATCTCTACTCAATATGCGGATTGGCATTTCTAATTTCATCTGGGATATTCTTTGTTGCTTCTCCGATCACTAAAATATTATTTTCACCGCATCGGAGACTAATTCGTTATCTATTAAGTCGTCATAAGTTAATCCTTCTGTATACTTTAACACCTTATTAGCAGCGACTTTTATATCTTCCAGGAAGACTTTTGGCTCTCTATGCATACTTAGCACTCCTTAGGATGCTAGGCTTCAGTGCAGGCTTGATATCGTTGATAATAACTAAATCCACAGGTTTTTGGAAGGTATCTTCAAGATAAAACTTTAGGTCCATATAGTTATCAAAGGATAAATGAGAATCACTAAATTCAACAATCACATCAATATCACTGTCAGCTTTTTGCTCTTCACGGCTATACGATCCAAACAGGCCAATACGCTTAACACCGTATTTTTCACTCCATGAACTTAAATTTTCAGAGAATACATCAAGGATTTCTTGTTGGGATACCATCATATCACCGCCATCTTTACTTTTTTCAATTACTTACATTATAACATCCCTCATTTTATTTATTCTCCAGAGGAAGAAAAAAGCCTTGCTCTATGGCAAGACTTTTTTAAAAAAATTAAAGCCATTCAATCACTTTTGTTATTCTTGACAGCTTTGGCCCCTTAACCTTAAAAGCTGTCACAATAACGTGGGTTTCTTGACAGCTTTGGCCTCTTAACCTTAAAACCTGTCAAAATAACGATGGTTTCTTGACAGCTTTGACCTCTTAACCTTAAAAGCTGTCAAAATAACGGTGGTTTCTTGACAGCTTTGACCTCTTAACCTTAAAAGCTGTCAAAATAACGAGGGTTTCTTGACAGCTTTGACCTCTTCACCCTAAAACCTGTCAAAATAACGTAGGAATCTTGACAGCTTTGGCCTCTTCTCCTTCAAACCTGTCAAAATAACGATGCTTTCTTGACAGCTTTGGCCTCTTAACCTTGAAACCTGTCAAAATAACGATGGTTTCTTGACAGCTTTGACCTCTTCTCCTTCAAACCTGTCAAAATAACGGTGGTTTCTTGACAACTTTGGCCTCTTAACCTTAAAAGCTGTCAAAATAACGTAGGAATCTTGACAGCTTTAGGCTCTTCTCCTTCAAACCTGTCACAATAACGATGGAATCTTGACAGCTTTGCCCTCTTCTCCCTCAAACCTGTCAAAATAACGATGGTTTCTTGACAGCTTTGGGCTCTTAACCTTAAAAGCTGTCAAAATAACGATGGTTTCTTGACAGCTTTGACCTCTTCTCCATCAAACCTGTCAAAATAACGTGGGAATCTTGACAGCTTTACCCTCTTCTCCCTCAAACCTGTCAAAATAACGATTGTTTCTTGACAGCTTTGGGCTCTTAACCTTAAAAGCTGTCAAAATAATTGAGGAATCTTGATAGCTTTTGCCTCTTTACGCTGGCTTCCAGCGCGCGTGACCAGCTCTCTGTGAATACGGAATCCCATTCCTCTACCTCGTCATCGAGTTATCTACTAAATTTCCAGGAACCTCGTCATCGAGTGATCTATTAAATTTTCAGTATGCCACCTGTGCTTGCTGAGGTGACCAGCTTTGAATATCGAGCCAGATAGCCTTTCTTGATTTTCGGCTCTGGCTGTGTCCATTGAGCTTTCCGATCATTCAACTCTGCTTCAGGAACCTCCAGTGAAATGGTTCTTTCCTCTAAATCAATGAAAATAGGGTCTCCATTCCCCACAAACGCGATTGGTCCTCCTTCGGCCGCTTCCGGGGAAATATGGCCGATGGAAATGCCCCTTGAGGCACCTGAGAATCTGCCATCCGTAATCAGGGCGACCTTCTTTTCCAGTCCTCTTCCGGCAATGGCGGCTGTTGGCGCCAACATTTCCGGCATTCCCGGACCGCCTTTTGGTCCTTCATAGCGAATGACAACCACATGCCCTTCACGTACATCGCCACTTTCGATTCCAGCCAAAGCCTCATCCTGAGATTCGTAGACAATCGCTTCACCTTTAAAAGTCTTGATGGACGGGTCCACCGCTCCTACCTTGATGACCCCTCCATCTGGTGCGATATTTCCAAACAGAATCGATAATCCGCCGACAGGGCTATACGCCGTTTCCTTGTTGCGGATGACGTCACCATTTAACACTTCCGCATCCTTTACATTCTCGTAAAGGGACTTACCGGTGATGGTGATCCGGTCCGGGTGTACAGCTCCTTCCATTTCACAAAGCTGTTTGATAATCGCGCTGACACCGCCGGCATTATGGACATCCTGCATCGAATAATGGGAAGCCGGGCTGATTTTAGACAAATAAGGAATCCGTTTAGCCACTTCATTAATCCGGCTCAAATCATAGTCAATTTCCGCTTCGTTCGCGATTGCCAGCGTGTGGAGCACCGTATTTGTCGATCCGCCCATCGCCATATCAAGCGCAAAGGCATCATCAATCGTTTCCTTGGTGATAATGTCTCTCGGCTTAATATCCTTTTTTACTAAATCGACCAAATGACGAGCTGCCTCATAGATTAATTTATGGCGTTCTTCAGAGGTCGCAACCAGCGTTCCGTTACCAGGTAGCGCGACTCCGAGCATTTCCATAAGTGAATTCATCGAGTTGGCAGTGAACATGCCCGAGCAAGAGCCACAGGTAGGACAGGCGTTCTTTTCGATATCCAGCAATTCCTCTTCAGACATTCTTCCAGATTGATAGGCACCGACGCCTTCAAATACTGACACGAGGGATAAAGGATCCCCTTTGCTGGACACACCCGCCTCCATTGGACCGCCAGAAACAAATACAGAAGGAACATTCGTCCTTACTGCCGCCATCAGCATCCCGGGTGTGATCTTGTCACAGTTCGGGATGTAGAAAACTCCATCGAACCAGTGGGCATTAATCACGGTTTCAGCCGAATCTGCGATCAGCTCCCTGCTTGGCAAAGAATATCTCATGCCGATATGTCCCATCGCAATCCCATCATCGACCCCGATGGTATTGAACTCAAACGGAATTCCGCCGGCCTCTCTGATCGCGTCCTTGACAACATCAGCGAACTGCCTCAAATGAACATGTCCCGGAATAATATCGATATACGAATTGCAAACGCCAATAAACGGCTTTTCAAGATCCTCTAATTTTACGCCGGTTGCATAAAGCAAGCTTCTATGTGGAGCGCGATCGACTCCCTTTTTAATCATGTCACTGCGCATACGAATTCCCCCTAGTTTTCATCTCTATGACGAACTGACCATTCAAAAAGTCTTCGTCATCCATTTCTCGTTTCCGGTTAAAAAAATAAAAAAATCGCCCCTAAAATAGGGACGAGTTTAACTCGCGATACCACCCTAGTTCCGTCATGGAAAGAAAAATCCACTTTACGGCACTCCATCAACGTACAATCATACGCATTCCTTTTAACGGCGGACTACCCGGCAATACTTACTAAAAGATTCAGCATCGCATCTCGGAGATGATTTTCGGATCAGTTCTGAACATCGGCTTGCACCATTTACCGACTCTCTGTAGAACAGGGCACTCATCTTACTCTTCTCGTCATCGACTTTGTTATCAAAAAATTATTAATTATAAAACTATCAGCTGGCAAATAATTTGTCAAACTATTTTTAAAATTTTTATTAATTCATTTGCTTGATCAGAAGTCGAAATCATCTCCAGATCCCGTCATTAGCCTGTCTCCTGGTCGCTCCTTAATTGTGTATAAATTTGCTGATAAGCTGACGCCTCGTTGACCATGCCCTTGTGCTGGTACATTTTGCACAGCTGCCTGACCGGAGCTGGGTCCGCCGGGTTGAGTTCCATTTCCCAGAAGAAGCATTCGATTGCTTGATCATATTGATGGAAATCTGCGTAAAATTGCCCCAATTCCATCATTCTGTCAGGATTCTCCATAAGAGTGGCCATTTCATTGAGTTTTCGGAGGGTGATAGAATGCGGAAAGTTTTTCTGAATCGGTCTCAGTTTTTTACAAACAACTGGCAGCTCATACCTCTCCATTAGCTTTGCTGTCAGCTGCAGAATTCTTTGCTCAGATTGCTTCGGGTCATTTTCCTGAGCAACTTGCTGATGGAGCAGCAAAAACTCATCCATGTGAGATGCCACAAATTCTGCATCCATCTGCTTCCAAATTTCATTAAGAATCTGATGAAACTCCTCAGGCAGATCCTCTATGAATGGGAATAAATAAACGGCTGCTTTCTCATATTGCTTTTCTCTCATCAATTCTTCAATGAAAGTTCGGGATTCCGGTACCCATTTATATGGATTTATTTTTGCATAGGATAAGGTCAGAATCCAATTTTCAAGGGGGATGTACTTCAAGGCCAACTCTGTCTGGCTCTTAACGGACTCAGAAGTCAGGTTCCTTTCGTCTTCCATCCAAAGCAGCAGGCCTTCTGCGTATCTTTCTTCGTTTTTTAATATCTTTGAAAGTATTTGATAATGTTCGGGGTTTTTTCGATTCATAAAGCAACGGAACTCTGCAAATATGGGGTCCTTCTTTTGGATTGCCGGTAAAGCTGAAGTAGTGTAAAAACTGGAATATGAGCTGTATTCCCTTGAATGGAGGAGATCACTGATTTTTTCCAAAGAAGGAGATATGTCGGACAAAAGATGGACCGATTGATATGCTTTGGAAAAACTGCCGTTTCTTCTGTAGTGGAAAAAGATTTTTTCGATGAGTTTGGAGAGCTGTTCAGTTGAGAAAAACGAGTCAAGCGCTGCGGCAATACATGGTATTTCAAGGAGGGAATAGTTGCGCTGGAGATGATGGAAGAGCTTGTTTTTTGCTGGTATGGCTAAAGCTGTCGCGGGAATGAGTACAGGCAAGAGCGGGTGCTTTTGCTCTAAGACGATCCCTTCATTCAGCACTTTATCAAGAAATGAACCTTTTTGAATCTTTTCGAGTTGTTCACCATAGATCAGGTCATTTTTGTAGAAAATCAAATAGTATTTTTCGGTTAATTCCTTCTGGACCTCGGCGACCATGAATCTGGCAAAAATCGCTGCCCGCACAATTTCTCCATTTACCATGACCCTATTAGATTTGAACGATATTTTTGTCGGCATTGTTAGTTCATTTCCCATGAAAAATTGAGCCTCCTATTGAATCGTATATTGTTTTCTATAGTTTAATTATACGTTACCCTTTTTAAAAAAGCTACGACACTCGAATGGCGGGGACATGGGGACGGTGATGCTGTCCCACTCAAATTCTATTCCTACAATCGGCAGAACAATCTTCGAATATATTTGCAATTACATAAAAAAAGCACCCCTAAGGATACTTATTTATATATTTTAAGCGGTTCAATGTTGATTTTTAAGACTACGGTTGCGGGATCATGAACCATATTTATTTTATCCACCACATATTCTTTCTTGTAGATCGTGACCGTATTACTGGCCCTCAATGCTGCAACATACTGCTCCCAATGCTTTACATTGGCACTTAAGAGACACTTGTCTTTCAGATAATAATCGACTCTGTTTGGTGCTCGGTTCAATTCTACACCCCCTTTTGATAGAGTTTATGAATCATATTATCTAATAATGACAAGCTGTTCACCGTTTCATCTTTTAAAAAGAAAAATCCATCTATTAATACAAGATGGACTCTCATTTGTCTGATATAAATTGATTCCGCTACAACCCGCCACAGTTTGGCGAATTATTTTGATCTCCCTCCATGTAATCCATGCCTTTTTCAACTGCTTCCAGTCCATGATCCGTTTGGCTGATTTCCAGCAACTCTTCGTTGAGGACCTCGTTTTTATTTCGCGGATCTTGATGTGCCTTTTTGTTATCTTTCATCATTTGCCTCCAGAGTTTATTTTGTAGTATTCTCTCGGGGGTGAATGGTTATTCGAATTCAGGTAAGTCAATGGGGCGACGCCCACAGAGTGCGTTCGAATGCTCCACCATGCTCCCAAAGTGGAGAGGAATGATCGATTTAACTCTAATTATTGATCATGCGACCCTCATGCTAAAATGATAATGAGATGACAGTAACAGGAGGATTCAGACTTGGTTAATCAGTTGGTCATTGAAGCGGAAAGATTTATACGGAACTGTTATGGAGAATTGCAAAAATCGGAGCAGGAAATCGAAGCAAGGATCGATTTAATAAAGCGGGAGATTTCTGAAACCGGGATTTATGAGCATACATTTGAGGAACTTGAACATGGAGCGAAGATGGCTTGGAGGAATAGCAACCGCTGTATCGGCCGTCTTTTTTGGGACAGCTTGACGGTGTTTGATGCTCGCGGTCTGCAAAAAGAAGACGAAATAATCCATGCCCTGTTCCATCATATAGAATTTGCAACGAATCAGGGGAAAATCAGACCGGCAATCACCATTTTTAAGCAAAAAAAGAACGAGAAGGATTTTGTCCGTATCTGGAACCATCAGCTCGTACGGTATGCTGGGTATGAAACGGAATTGGGGATTCTCGGTGATTCTAGCTCTATTGATTTTACAAAAGTGTGTGAACAACTTGGCTGGAAAAGAGGGGGAACAGATTTTGATCTCCTTCCATTGGTTATTCAAGTCGACGGCAATCCGCCGAAATGCTATAGCATCCCCGAAAGCATAGTGCTTGAGGTCCCGTTGCGTCATGAGGAATTTGAATGGTTCGAAGATTTGGGATTAAAATGGTATGCCGTCCCGTTTATATCCGATATGAAGCTTGAAATTGGCGGAATTGAATATTCAGCAGCACCATTCAACGGCTGGTATATGGGAACAGAAATAGGTGCACGGAATCTGGCAGATGAAAACCGCTATAATCTTTTGCCAAGAATCGCTGATCACATGGGATTGAATATGAAGAAAAATGCTTCCCTATGGAAAGATCGAGCCCTTATTGAACTTAATGCTAGTGTGCTCTATTCATTTAATGAAGACAGAGTGGCAATTGTCGACCACCATACTGCTGGAATGCAGTTCAAGGTTTTTGAAGAGAAGGAAAAGAACGCTGGAAGGAATTTGACTGGAGACTGGACCTGGCTGATTCCGCCAGTATCTCCTGCTACTACGCATATTTTTCATAAATCATATGAAAATGAGATCATAAAGCCGAATTATTTTTATCAGGAGAAGCCTTATGACTAGGGAGATAGAAGAGAACCACTAGCTGGAGTTTTCAGCCGCTTGTGGTTCTTTTTTATACATTATGACTTACCGATGTCCCCTTCTAACCCTGATCCGCCCAGCGCCACCACAATGCTGTTGCGAGCAAACCTGCCACACTCGTTACCAGGACAATCGCATAGCTGACGGGCTCGACCGCGATTTCACCGCTTCCATCGATCCCGCTTGCCAGCGCCGGAATGGACCATGGCACATATTGGCCGTAGCCGGTGGTGGCGATGATTTGCGCGATCATCATCGTGATGATGATATACCCTAGAGGGGAGAGATAGCCTTTCCCAATCGTCGCGAAGAATCCGACTGGAGCAGAGAGCAGCAGGGTCATAACCGAGCAGACAAAGAAGACGTTTGCGCCCTGCTTCAGGATCTCAGCTGAATAGCCGGGGATGTCGACCAGATAGCCAACACCCAATGCTAAAAGAAAGACCAAAACAGAAAGCAGCAGGCACCAAATAAATACCACAATGAATTTTGCCATCACGATATACTCACGCAAGATCGGCAAAGCCAGCAGATCCTTAATCGTCCGGTCGGAAAACTCCCGCCCAAAAATCCAGCTGGTCACAAAGCCGAAAGCCATCAGTCCGCCAATCGAAATAGCCTGGGCAATCAGTCCAAAAAACGATGGCCAATCTGCTGCCCCCGCCAGCTGTGCTTTTGCAGAAATGATCCCCATATTCCGGGCATTGTCGGGATCCTTTAAAATATACATGAACAGCCCGCCGACAAATGGGATCATCAGGAGCGCAAGCATGGTAATGAGCGGAACCTTAGACCGAAAGAACTTCTTGCTCTCAACCGAAACAGCGATCGCCAATTCACGCATGGTTTTTCTCCCCATTCTCGATCATTCTTAAAAAATAGGCCTCCAGATTCTCTTTGTTCACTTTTAAAAGCGTGGGTGGACATCCTGCCTCAACGAGCCTCTCAGCGACCCGGTCAGGATGCAAGACCGCCACATCCTCCATCAACTCCAGGTAACTCCCCTCCAAAGTCGAAGTCACCTTAGGTTTGTATCCACTTTTCAACAGGACCTCTTTCATCACTTCCCGCTGCCTTCCGTCGACAGCCAGCGTCTTTCTCAATTCGCCTTCAAGATGAGCGGTGTCCATCTTCCTGACCAGCCTGCCGTTATGGATTATGCCAATAGTGCTCGCCATCCTGGATACCTCATCAAGATTGTGACTCGAAACCAAAATCGTCACTCCCTCGTTCTCCGCCAGGCTCTTAAGCAGCTCCCTCACTTCGACAATGCCCGCCGGATCCAGACCATTCGTCGGTTCATCAAGAATCAGTATGTCCGGTCGATGAATCAGCGCCTTCGCGATTCCTAGGCGCTGTCCATTGCCCAATGAAAGATGCTTTGCTTTTACCGAAGCATACTTACCCAATTCCAGCAGATCCATGATCCAGGAAATCCGGCTTCGATCCTTCAAGCCTCGCAGCTTCCAGACAATCTCAAGATTCTCCTTCACCGTCAGTTCCGGGTAGGAATAAGGCGTTTCCACCATATAGCCAACATGATTCCAGAGCCCGACATTTCCCGCCTTCACCTTCTCGCCCATGATAAAAGATTCTCCTCTGGTCGGGGCAATCATGCCAAGCAGCATGCGGATCGTCGTTGTTTTGCCAGCTCCATTCAAGCCGATGAAGCCAAAAACCTCTCCCTTTTTCACCTGCAAATGAACTGAGTCGACCGCAATCGTTTTTCCATACACCTTCGTTAAATCAGACGTGACAATCACATCGTTCATCCTCTGAATCCTCCCCGATTAACTGCAATGCAACACCACGGATCAACATCTTCAAAGCCTGGTCGAATTGCTCCTCACCAACCTCCTTCACGTGGAGCATACTCAGGAAAATCGCCCTTAAAGTAGCCGCCGCAACATGCGGATCACCCTTGATGGAAAAATCACTGAACAGTTTCTCTGCAAGCCGATCATCGAACGAGTGATGGCGGGCAATCTCCTCCTCGGGAATTTTCCTCATCAACACTTCTA
The DNA here is from genome assembly GCF_018613155.1 of Bacillus sp. ISL-55. Taxonomy (GTDB): domain Bacteria; phylum Bacillota; class Bacilli; order Bacillales; family Cytobacillaceae; genus Mesobacillus. The sequence continues at coordinate 38,072 of NZ_JAGGQU010000033.1, forward strand.
ACTCCCCATTCTGGATGAGATTCATCATGAAAGAATGCCTCACCCGCTGAAACAGATCAAAGATAAATTCAGTAAAAGCATCCGAATCCGTTGCACCTGATCCATCGAGGGCACTCATTCCCTCTTCCATCAGAGAACCCTGAAAATCCTCAAGAACATGAAAGAACAACAGTTCCTTCGAAGCAAAAAACTGATAAAAAGCCCCCTTGGAAATACCCGCCAGCTGTACAAGCTGATCAACCGTCGTTTTCTTCACACCATACCTGCCAAGACAATCCGCCGCCGCTTCCATTAGCCTCTTCCTAATCTGTTCCTTCTCACTCTCGGTAAAAGCAGTCGCCATATCCACCTCTCCAAACTGTATGACTGAATTTGTTTTTATAGTCATAGATTAACACAGAGTTGTTCAATCCTCAATAAAGAATGCAATTTGTACTTTCCGGTATGAATCAACCCTTGTCCAGACAAACACCAGATTAACAAACAAAAGCACGGGAGCGTGCCCCGTGCTTCCTTAAAGAGATTCCCGGATCACTTTCTTCGAATGAACGACTGAAAGGACCGCAAAAATCGAATACAATGCTGTATAAAGCCCCATGACAATCAGCATTGGCCACCACAGTTCGGTGCCGAAGAAGAACCAGCCGGATTTGACGGCGAAGTAGCTGTGCAGAAGGCCGATTGCTAAGGGGATGCCGAAATTGAATGCCTGTTTTGCCTGGATCCCTTTTAGCAAATCTCCCTGGGTGAAACCGAGTTTCCTTAAGATTGTATAATTCGGCTTCTCGTCTTCTGTCTGATCCATTTGTTTAAAATAAAGGATGCACCCAGACGTGACGAGAAAGGTCAGCCCGAGGAAACCGACAATGAACATGACAAGACCCATCTTTTTCTTTTGGATATTTTCATTGTCCAGGCGTGATTCGTTCCTAGCCGCTTCATGATACTTGTTTTCATTGAACAGTTCATTCGCCTTCACTAACTCATTCTCGTTTTCAATATTAATTCCAATATACAATGAAGGATCTATTTGGATGGAAGGGTCCAGATCACTTTTTAGTTTCGTGAATACGGACTCATCGACTACAGCAACCGGAGAACCGCCGAAATAACGGGATACCGGATATTCCTTTTCCATTCCAATGTACTGCAAAGGAATACCACGTTCCTTTCCGATGATCTCAATCGGACCCGAATCTTTCATGGAGATGAATTTCATCATAATATCACTGTAGCCAGTCAGATAAGCTTCATCCTTGCTCACTTCCCTTTGACCTTCAGACTTTTCGCTAATGACCGAAACGCCCATCGATTTAGGATCCTGGGTGTACTCCTCCATCTTCAATCCGATGATTTCTTCTGCATTCATCACCGCCTGAAGAACCTCGATCCTTTTCTCCGTATACTCGATCTTCTTTGACTCCAATTTTTCCATAAAGTCAGCAGCAGACCCTTCATCAACAAAGGCAAAGTTTTCGGGAACTATATTTTTCGCACTCTGTTCTGCGGAATAATAGGAGATATAGCTTAACGACAATAAGCCAATCGCAAGCGCGGATACCGTCGTGATGATCGTTAACACCAACGCATTCGACTTCATCCTGAACATGATGGAGGATAACGACAGCACTTCATTAATATTCAAATACCCATCTTTCTTTTTCCGGATGAGGTTGGCAATGAAGCTGACAGATCCTTTGTAAAACAGATACGTCCCGATGATGACCGATGCTAAAATGAACACCATCGCGATGAAGAGTTCGTTCATTGTAGTGAAGTCCCCTTCGAACAACTTGGATGATACATAATACCCGATCCCGATTAGTGTAATGCCAAGAATTCCGATCAACATCTCCCAAAAAGAGATCTTTTTTGCCCGGCCTTCAGCCTTTGAAACGACCCTGAACAATGATAGAATGCTTTGCCGTTTGATGAAAAGATAGTTTAACAGCAGCATCAACACATAGATGACCGTAAAAACGACCAGTGTCTGCACGAGGGCTTTTCCGGAAAAATGTAGCCTGGCAATCCCTTCAACCTGGGTGACTTTGAACAAAATCATGATGATTAGCTTGGAAACTGAAAAGCCAAGGAAAACGCCCGCCAGTAAGGAGCCATAGTAAAGGAGGAAGTTTTCCACACTCAGGATCCTGAAGATTTTGCCCTTCGTCATCCCGACCAGCTGGAATAAGCCGATCTCCTTGCTTCTTCTTTTGATAAAAATGTTATTGGCGTAGGTGAGAAATATCGCTACAATGCCGACGAGCAGAACAGATGCCGATTTAATGGCCGCCCCGCCTTTAATCGAACCCTTCGTTTCATGCATGGACGGGTCATATTGAAGCGTGACAAAGGCGAAATACAGGGCGACACTGAACATCAAGGCAAAAACATACAGATAGTAATTTTTAAGGTTCTTTTTCAAATTGCGAAGAATCAGCTGATTAACGCTCATTATGCACACCGCCCAATACGCTCTGGGTCTTCATGATGTCCTTGAAAAATTCCTGTCTCGTCTGGTCACCTTTATTCAATTCGGTGTAAATAAGACCATCCTTTATAAAAATAACCCGGCCGCAGTAGCTTGCCGCAACTGGATCATGAGTGACCATCAGAATCGTCGCCTGCCGTCTTTGATTCAAGTCACGCAGTTTATTCAACAGGTCTGAAGCCGATTTCGAATCCAGCGCGCCAGTCGGTTCATCCGCGAAAATGATGCTCGGGTCATGGATAAAAGCTCGTGCAGCGGACGTACGCTGCTTTTGCCCACCAGAAATTTCATTTGGATATTTATTCTTCAACTCCAGGATTCCGAGTTCAGTAGCAATCGCTTCAAACTTTTGATCCGCTTCCTTCTTAGGCGTCTTGCTGACGGAAAGCGGCAAAAGGATATTTTCCTTCACTGTCAGCGTATCGAGCAGATTGTAATCCTGGAATAAAAAGCCCAGGTGCTCCTTGCGGAATTCTGCCAGCTGCTTTTCCTTCATCCCGGTAATCTCATTTCCTTCAATCTTGATCGAACCATTGGTGACTTTATCGATCGAAGAGAGGACATTCAAGAGCGTCGTTTTGCCTGATCCAGAGGCACCCATGATGCTCACGAACTCCCCTTTGAAAATTTTCAGGTCGAGCCCTTTCAGCACTTCCTGTTTATTGAACTTGTTTCCATATGTTTTATGAAGTTTGGCCGCTTCTAATAAAATCATGTTCACACATCCTTTCTATGATAGATTCATTATAAAATCCTGCCTGTTTTCCTTCCTTCGATTCAGGTAACAAATCAGCAAAGGCCTGTGACATTTTTGTCACATGCCTGTTATCCGGACAAAATCGTTGCTTTTAGGGAAGGTCAGCTTGAACGTGCTTCCTTTGCCTGGTGCCGATTCCACATCAATCCTGATTTTCAGTGTGTGCGCCGCTTTCCTGGCCAGATACAGTCCCATTCCGGTTGCTGCATGGTCCTGGTGATGGACTGTTGAGGTAAATCCCTTTTCAAAAATGCGCGGGAGGTCCCTGGAATCGATTCCCCTGCCGGTGTCGGCAATTTCGAGGGTGGTTTGCCCATCCTGCTGAGCGCTTTTTATTTGAATATCCGATGCTTCACTGTATTTCACGGCATTCGTCAGCAGCTGCCTGATGATAAACGCAAGCCATTTGGCATCCGTCATCACCTCTGTCGATTGCAGATCGATATCAAAGCCGATCCCTTTTTGGATGCACCACGACTGCAGCGTTTTGACCTCGCCAAAAATCACACTCTCCAAATCGGCCTGCTCTATGTATAAGTCATTTTCCATGAAAGGAATCCGTCTTTGATGCAGCTGCTGGTCCAGTAAAAGGTGAATCCGCAGCCATTCATAGGTCATTTCTTTTTTCAGTGTCAGGTCCTCAAGCCGGTCAATCATCAAACTCAAAGCCGTCAGCGGTGTTTTCACCTCATGGATCCAGGAAAGCAATTCATCCTTTTCCTCGTCCAGTATCCGTTCATTCTCGGAAACTGATTTTTTCAGCCCCTTGAAATGGCGGGCAATGCTATCTGCAGTTATTTTTTCAAAAGGACTGAGGAATTCCCTGTTTGAAAAATCCAGAATATCCTCTGCTTCTTCAAGCTCCTGATAAAATTTCATTTCCTTTTGATAACGCATCACTAAAAAAATCACAAAAATGATCAGGGATAGAAAAATGTAATACAGAATCGACGTGAGCGCTACTGCGGAATCTATGGACGCGATGAAAACAGCAAGGAACTGAAGCAGCAAGAATAACAGGATCCAGCTCCGCCGTTCCTTTAGGTATGTCATGAACATCATCCATTGTCCTCTTCGACAGCCATATATCCCTGCCCGACCTTCGTTTCAATTTTATGACCCAGCCCGAGTTCATCCAGCTTTTTCCGCAGTCGATTGACGTTCACCGTCAGCGTGTTGTCGCTGATGAACCGCTTATCATCCCACAAGCTGTTCATCACCTCATCACGGCTGACAATCTTGTTTTTCTGCTCAATCAGCAATTTTAATATGAATATCTCATTCTTCGTCAATTCAATCCGGCCATTTTCATTTTCAACCGTATTTTTATCATAATCAATCGTCGCCCGGCACCAGGTTTTTAGCTGATTCTGCGTCGAATTGTAATTATAGGCACGGCGCAGCATTGCCTGAATCTTGGCAATCAGCACATCAAAATGGAACGGCTTCTGGATAAAATCATCTGCCCCCAGCTGCATCGACATCACCATGTCGGTTGGGTGGTCCCGTGAGGAAAGGAAAATAATCGGCACATTCGAATGCGACCGAATCATCCGGCACCAATGAAAACCATCAAACCTCGGCAGCTGGATATCAATAATCACCAGATCCGGCTTTATTTTGCTAAAATCACTCATCACATCACCAAAATCCGTAACCCCATACACCTCATAAGACCATTGCGTCAGACGCTCACGGATCTCATTGAACAACGACGCATCATCCTCAATCAGCAAAAGCTTCAACACCATTACCACCACACTTCCACATCTATCACCTTTATTTTAAAGGAAGTATTTTCTATATACCAGAATTAGTAGGGGGTGTGACAGGAGCAGATAGTTTAGGAGCGGGCTTATTGGTTACCTTTTTTCTTAGTTTCTGGGTTTTTCGGGCACCAATCGGCCTTATTGGTGACCTCTTTTTTCAGTTTCTGGATTTTTCGGGCACCAATCGGCTTTATTGGTGACCTCTTTTTTCAGTTTCTGAGTTTTTCGGGCACCAATCGGCTTTATTGGTGACCTCTTTTTTCAGTTTCTGAGTTTTTTGG
>NZ_JAGGQU010000034.1 GCF_018613155.1 Bacillus sp. ISL-55
ATAATAGAAGCCATGATCATTTATTGTTTGTTGACGCTTGTTTGTTTAGTTTTCAAAGAACAATTTGTTGTCTAGCCGCCCAGAAGCGACTTTCATAATATATCATGTGAATGATTTGATGTCAACCACATTTTTTATTATTTTTCCCGCCGATCACCGTGTTACCGAGTGGCTCAGCAGCGACGTTTATTAATATAACAGGATAATTTATTTACGTCAACTAGTATTACGAAAAAAGTTTCTTTTATTGTTTATTATCCTTTATACATGCTTTTCTTTGCTGGCATATACTTAAGACATTCCTTAGGAGGTGCTACTCTTTTAAAAAGCGAAAAAAGTATTTGGTATCTTTCTTTCATCGACCTCTTTACTACATGATCAATACGATCATCCTTCAGATCGAATAGGATTTCATCCATTTCCCTTTTTATTAAGTATTCTAGCTCTTTCATTTCCTTTTCATTGATCAGAACACCAAGCATACATACACTCCTGTTCATTTTCACATAGTGCTTGTAGTGTTGTCTTTTTTTTGGATATTTATAATCTGATTTTTTTATTATCATATCTTTTTGACCTGCGGAATAAAAATGAGACAAGGAGTGCATTGGACGAGGTGGTGAGAAAATGAATTTCTTTTATGTAATGAATGCTAAGTCGATTAAAACAGTTTTTGTTATTGTGATCGCAGCCTTTTTTACAGCTTGGTTCTTTTACATGGAAAACATGGTCCAACTCCCTGCTTTTTCAGCAAAAGATGGTCCTAAGGCCATTTATAAAGGAGAAAAGGATTTAGCTTTGACCTTTAATATTGGCTGGGGCGATGAGAAAGCGGAACCGATTCTTGACGTTCTGAAGGAAGAGAAAGCAGGAGCTGTCACCTTCTTCTTGTCAGGGTCCTGGGCAGAAAGACATCCAGACCTGGTGAACCGGATGGTGAAAGATGGGTATGAAATTGGCATGCTTGGATATGAGTATAAGGATTATACCGATTTAGAGGAAGATAAAATCAGGCGTGATATCCTAAAAGCTCAGGAAGCATTTAAAAAGCTTAATGTTAAGAACATTGAGCTGCTGCGTGCCCCTACTGGCCATTTTGATCAACGCACCTTAAAAATTGCCGAACGACTCGGGATTACGGTCGTCCACTGGAGTCTTGATACAAAGGATTGGACGAATCCTGGCACTGAGGTCATTGCCGAGAATGCTGCAAAGGCAAAGAAAGGTGATATCCTGTTGATGCATGCTTCTGATTCAGCTAAACAAACAGCCGAAGCACTGCCTCTGGTGTTAAAGGATATCAGATCAAAGAATCTGAAGATGGTCACAGTTTCAGAAATGATTGCCAATGGCGACTCTAAATCATCAGAAATAAAATAACCGTCCAACTATGCGTTGGACGGCTTTTTTTGTGCTTTTTCATTCTTTTTTGTTTTAGTCTTTTTTTCAAGGGCTTTTCGCTCTTGCTGTGATTTCTGATTAAGCTTATGCAAAACCAGCAGCTGATAGGCATTACATGCTAACAATGGAAACAGCATGAGATAAAGCCAGCTGTGCTCGTTCACACGGAGTACAGGCACCCATTCAATTACTGTTACAACAATCATGAAGAACAATGCTGGTATTAAAGCTTCTTTGCTGGTTTGCTTAACCTTCAAAAACGCTACAATCAACCCAGCTGCCAGGACGATTACCGCGAGGCCTATGTAAGGCATGATGCTCTCGCCGCTTTCCGCGAAGGCATTAAAACGCAGATAGACGAGGTCAAACAATACAAAAGCAATCAACAGGACTTGTACCGCATTCCATAGAGATTTAAAAATACCTAGGCCAAAACGATGTACGGTCAAATAAGCGAAGAAGCCCATTTGGCTAAGAATGCTAAATATAAGACCCACACCCATAAGCCATACTAAAATTGAAAGGAATTCAAGAATGTTGAAATCACTTAACAGTTGCTGGAATTCACTCCAGCGGACAATAAAACCAACCACAGCAGTTGTCACCGCTCCAACAACCAGGGTGGTGAGAAATAAGTGTACCCAATTACGGCTAGTCACGATTTTTTCCCCCAAAAGAAAATTAAACTTCACCATTTGATTGTACCAATGCGGGTTTGAAAAATCTAGGTGTCGTTATTCGTGTATAACAATTTGTCATTTTACTCATCCTAAAATTAGGGCTGTCTATGTGAAAGGGGAATGGAAGATGAAGAAGATCATGAAGTTTTTACTCCCTGCTTCCTTTTTACTTTTAGCTGCAGGCTGTGCTTCTCCAGCCGAGTCAGCAGGGGAAGTCGATTATGAGGAAACAAAGAAAATGGTTGTCGACATCCTGAAGACTGATGATGGAAAAAAAGCAATTCAGGAAGTCATGGGCGACGATGGCATGAAGGAAAAGCTAATAATGGACCAGCCGGTCGTAATTGATACAGTCGAAAAGACAATGACCTCTGAAAAAGGCATGGAGTTTTGGAAAAAATCCTTCGAGGATCCAAAATTCGCGGAGAGCGTCGCAAAAAGCATGAAGAAGGAAAATGAAAAGCTGTTAAAGGACCTTATGAAGGATCCAGAATATAAAGGCATGATGATCGAAGTCATGAAGGATCCGGAACTTGAAAAGGAATTAACTAACGTCCTCAAAAGCAAAGAATACCGGGAACATTTACAAAAGGTGATGACTGAAACCTTCGAGAGCCCATTATTCAAAGCAAAGCTGCAGGCATTGATTGTCAAAGCCGCTGAGGAAATGCCAACCCAAAAGTCTGAGGGCGGTGCCGAAGAAGGCGGCGGTTCAGGTGGCGACGGTGGCGGAGCATCTGACAGCGGCGGTTCAGGAGGTCAATAATAATTGCTTTGGTCAGCCCCGACCAGCAAGCAAGCCAAATGATATGAAAGAGCCTCTCCTGATGAAGGAGAGGCTCTCTTGTTTTATTACTTACCAAGCATTTGGACAACTTGCTGGGCAATATTTGTATAAAATGCGCCAATCTTATCGTCTTCTTGATAAATGGATGGTGCAAAGTCTTCTTCATTCCAGGTTGGCTGGCCTAATGGCAGTTTGCCTAACAACTTAGTGTTTAGCTCGTCTGCAAGCTTTTCACCGCCGCCTTGTCCAAAGACATATTCTTTTTCCTCACTCAGCTTGCTCTCAAAGTAAGACATGTTTTCAATGACACCGAGGATTTCATGGTCTGTACGAAGCGCCATCGCACCTGCACGCGCAGCAACGAATGCCGCAGTTGGATGAGGTGTAGTCACAATGATTTCTTTACATGATGGCAACATGGTGTGTACATCCAATGCCACGTCCCCTGTTCCTGGCGGCAAGTCCAACAGGAGATAATCCAGTTCTCCCCACTCTACTTCATTGAAGAAGCTATTAAGCATTTTGCCGAGCATCGGTCCGCGCCAAATAATTGGTGCGTTATCTTCAACAAAGAATCCCATAGAGATAACTTTGACTCCATGTCTTTCTACTGGAATGATTCTTTCTCCTCTTACAACCGGACGCTTTGTGATACCCATCATGTCAGGAACACTGAAACCATAGATGTCAGCATCAACAAGTCCAACTTTTTTACCTAAACGAGCAAGTGAGACAGCAAGGTTGACGGAAACAGTAGATTTACCTACTCCTCCTTTTCCGCTCGCGATCGCGATAAATGTTGTTTGGCTATTAGGAGACAGCAAGCCTTCCTCTTCTTCAGGAGCCGCTGTCTGGAATTTCGATAGAACTTCTGCAGGCAGTTCAGAGAAACGCAATCCTACAGATGCCGCTCCAGCGCTTTTTAAGATATTGACAATTTCCGTTTGCAGCTGCAACTGTTCTGCAGTGCCTGTTTTCGCGATAGCTATTTTAACGCTTACATGGTTCTTCTCTTCTTTAATCTTGATTTCTTCGATTGCATTTATCTCTTCGAGTGTTTTATGTAAAAATGGTTCCTTAAGGTCTTTTAAACTTTCACGCACCTTAGCTTCAGTTAACATAATGACACCTTCCTCTGTAAAAAATTATCTCCAAAGACAGTATAACATATTGATAAAATTCCTAAGTGTTAAACCTATCACACTTTTCTAAAAGAAAAGCGCAAGCGCCTTGGTCAGCCCCGACAAGCGTTGGAGGGCCGACCAGTGAAGTCGTTCTTTGACTTCATTGGGCGGACCGAAACGTCTCGAGGGGCTAGGCGCTGAAGCTGGACAAAGAAAAGCGGAGGCGACTGCCCAACTCCGACAAGCGTTGGAGGGCCTGACAGTGAAGTCGCTCTTTGACTTCATTGGCAGGACCGAAACGTCTCGAGGAGTTAGGAGCTGAAGCTGGACAATTATCAAAGTTAATTTTCCTATTATTACTCAAAGAAAAAGAAGGATCAAGGACCCCTCTTTATTTTTCCCAAAATTTCTGTTCATCGGTAAAATATCTGAGCATACCTTCATAAATTGATCCTGCAACTTTTTCCTGATAAGCCTCATCTCTCAGGTTTGCTGCTTCCTGTGGATTTGATAAGAAACCTATTTCGACCAAAACCCCAGGTTTATTCGTATGCTTCAATAAATAGATGCTATTCGCCGCCTTTGCATCCCGGTCTGTGTTTTCAAGGTTTCGGCGTAACTCATCCTGAATCAGTTTGGCGGCTCGTTTGTTTTCCTTGTAATTCGTGGAGTAGAATGTTTGCGCACCTTTCCATTTGGAGGATGGGATCGCGTTCAAGTGTATCGTTGCAAAAAAATCGGCTTCAGACTCATTTATCAAATCCAGTCGTCTTTTTAAATCCTGGACCTTTCGCTTACTGTAGCCCTTTAGTCCTTTATCCGCGAGATCGACATCTGTCTCGCGAGTCATGATGACAAGGGCTCCCTGTTGCTGCAGATAATCCCGCAATTTCAAGGACACGTTAAGCGCGATATCTTTTTCAAAGGGTTCTTCTTCTCCTGCCCCCGGATCAACGCCTCCATGTCCTGGATCAAGATAGATGATTTTTCCTGAAAGCGGAAGGTTCCAGGATTCCCAGGAGTCATGCTCGGTAAAATCATATTGCAATATAAGGAACAGCACGGCTAGGCCGGCTGCAAATAATACGAATTTTAGTTTCTTAAGCATGTTCTAAACCATCCTTCCCAGCTAGTCCCTGATAATAAACTATATGGGACAGGTCGACGGTTTAGAACTTCTGCTAGTGCAGCCTCATTTTATATTTCTTTTCACCCTTCATGAATCCTTCTCTCCACCAGCTGTCTACATACTGTTCACACAGGTAATAAAGCTCTTCTGAACCTACTCCCTCTTCACCCTTCCCCCAAAAAAGGAAAAAGTTATATAAGGTGTCAATCAAATGCCGCTCTTCTTTTTCACAGCGGGGTTTAACCGCCTCTATCGGTTCACCGAAATATCCAAAACGGCTGAACTTTGCGCCCAGTAAATATGCTTCTATTGCTACATCATAGCAAGCTTCTTCGATTCCTGAATTCATGATGAGATTCGAGGTCAGCCTTGATGAGCCAAAATATTGTTTCACCCTGCCTTGCAGGATGTTGATTGATAATTCACGGAGCATCGATCGCTCATATTTCACTTGTTTTTGTTTTCTTTTATCTATAAATGTCGTTACGACGTTCAAAGTAATCTCACCCCTTAGAAAGTAGTGTTCAACCTTCGAGAGGGAGTAATGCAATTTTGAACGACGAATCCTTTTCCAGTTTTCTCAGACGTTTACTGAATAAAATTTATGTGTTCTCATTAGGATGAAATGCCCAATTATGGATATTTCATCTCTAGTAAATACCCTACTAACGGTCCTGTTCAATAATAGTCAGAATTGTTAGACTTATTATTGCAACTAGAACTAGCTTCAATTTTATCTCTAAGGAGGGAAAGAAATGGAGCAAGGTGTTCGTGTTATTCCTTATACCCTGATTGATGAGGCTGAGGAGATTAAAGAGGTGCCCAAAGGTGTTGAGCTGATCCAGGCACCCAAGCTTTGGAACGAAACGAAAGGAAAGGGAATGAAGGTTGCTGTTTTAGATACTGGCTGCGAAACGGAACATCCAGATTTAAAGGACCGGATAATTGGCGGCCGAAATTTTACAGATGATGACCGAGGCAATCCTGATCTCTATACCGACTATAATGGTCATGGTACACACGTGGCTGGCACGATTGCCGCACAGGAAAATGAGGCAGGCGTCATCGGTGTTGCACCAGAGGCTGGCCTGCTGATCGTCAAAGTCTTGAACAAAGCCGGTTCAGGCAAATATGAATGGATTATCAATGGAATTTATTATGCCATTGAGCAAGAAGCCGATATTATCTCTATGTCGCTCGGCGGACCAGCTGACGTCCCCGAATTGCATCAGGCGATCCATGCCGCTGTAAAAAAGAATATCCTTGTCGTCTGTGCCGCTGGCAATGAAGGAGATGGCGACGATTCAACAAATGAATTTGCCTACCCTGGTGCTTATAACGAAGTCATCAGTGTCGGAGCAGTAAACCTTGAACGAGGTTCATCCGATTTTACCAACTCACATAATGAAATAGATGTCGTGGCTCCAGGCGAGCGGATCACTTCAACTTATCTGAACGGAAAATATGCAACCTTGAGCGGTACCTCTATGGCTGCTCCGCATGTATCCGGTGCACTGGCATTGATCAAGACATATGCAAAAACCCACTTTGAACGAGAACTGACAGAACCTGAACTGTACGCACAGCTGGTCAAGCGTACGGTACCGCTCGGCAATTCACCAAAGCTCGAAGGCAATGGACTCGTATACCTGACTGTTCCTGAGCACCTGGCCGAAATCTTCGACCAGAGCTTCAAAACGATGGTCATGGATGCGATATGATTCTGTCGGCTAGTGAGCTGTATATTCATAACATCGAGCATAAAACGTATTATGATGCAGTGTTGGACGCGAGCAAACGCGATGAGTATTACTGTGACGCTATTTTTACACCGGAAGAACTTCATTCACTGCTGGTCAGAACCCACTCCTACCATTTGAAGTATTCGCCACATGAGTACGTTTATCCATGGGTGGATTTGCAGGAGAACCTGCAGTTGAAGAGCCTTTATTCCGGGCAGGATCTTGACCCGGTGGAGGTGATTGAAGAGGATCTGCGACTCATGAATACTTTAAGAGAAGGAGGCTTCATAGCTAGTTCCGAGATTTTATTCAATACCGAACATGTTGTGCCCCAATCGTGGTTTGATGGCGATGAGCCAATGCGAGGCGATCTCCACCACTTGTTTGCATGTGAACCTGGATGCAATAGCATGAGGAGCAATCTTCCGTATCACGATTTCCAGTCCTATGAACCTGAGTTTGCTGCTTCTGGTATCAGGACAGGCTGCGGCATGGTGGAAGCAGGCAAGTTTGAACCCGAATATGGAAAAGGAGTTGTTTCGAGAGCCGTGTTTTACTTCGCTTTAAGATATAAGGATGTTATCAGGCTTGATGGCCAGATGAACCTCGGCCTTCTGCTTAGCTGGCATCATGAACAGCCCGTCACTATATACGAAAAGCATCGGAATGCAGCTATCCAGGAACTTCAGGGGAATCGGAACCCTTTTATTGATTTTCCGGATTTGGCTGAAGACATGCTTGGCTTGTAGAAGAGAACCGGCCGCCTGGAAACGTGAGCACAGGCGGTTTTTCTTCTGATATTTACTTTGGTTTATTGATAAAAGTGACACTGCTTTTACCCTTTTTCTCCTTCTTCACCCATTTAGGGCAATGCAAGACTTCTGCTTTTACCCTTTTTCTCCTTCTCCACCCATTTTGGGCAATGCAGCGCCTTTCTTTTTACTCTTTTGACTCCATTGTCGCATTTCCGGACAATGCAGGCGTTCATCCTGCTTGTACACAGCCACCTCGAATTTAATTTTCCTTTAATTTACTAACAAGGATATTGTGGACAACAGGGCAAGCTAAACGTGAATACAGATGAAGGGATGGATTTCTATGTCTATGGAATGGTTCGATCGTGTCGTTGGAGAGTTGCAGGATCATCTTGAATCTATTTGTGAAAAGTATGATCAAGAAGGCCAGATGGCAGTTGAGAGAGGCTCGAAGCATCCAAGGATACAGTTCTTTGTGGATTATGCTGATGGGGAAAGAGACTATTTCTATATTTTATATTTTGATCCGCATAATGAAGAATTCTATACGGAAACCATCGATGAGGATCTGGAGCAGCCCGCGCGTGTCATTCTTTCGGATATTGATGATATTGTCGATGCGGTTCATGAAGGTTTTCACGATTACATAAACGATGATGAGGACGATCTTGACGTCATTTATGCAACGGAAGATGATGACACGGTTTATTATGAAGACGAAGGAATCGATGATGATGATGAGCTCTATGTGGCAGAGCTTATAGACGATGACGATATTCTTGAGGAAATCGATGTTGAGTGGGAAACACCTGAAGTTACGGCATTTATAAAAGAAGCTGAAGTCGAGGTTACCTACCAGTTCGGCCTTGTCGAGTCGACGGGCGACGGAGTCCTGCGCCGCATCAACCGGATCTGGACTGAGGATGAAGAAATGATTCGAGACGAAACGAACTTTATTTTCACAAAGGAAGAAGCTCCAACCATCATCGCGATGATCGCAAGCCATATGGATTCAATGCAAGGATATGAGGATTAAAGAGTTTAGGCGGGGGCATAGAATGATGCCTCCGCCTTTTTAGGCTCGTTTCTTACTGCAATTTGCTATTCGGACAATAAAATACTTACGTTCATAGAGCAAACAACAATAATCGCGATCATAAACGACTGTTTTTAGCATACGAAAAATTTTATTGGCGGTTTTCACAACTTTATTGGCGATTTCTTCATTTTATTGGCGATTTACAAATTTTATTGGCGAAAATCACCCACTTATTGGCGAAAATCAAGATATATTGGCGAACTGGAAATTCGGCGCGCTTTTTTCCAGTTGGAGATCCTCCTCCCCGCACCTCCCCCAAAAAAAAGACCCCCAACCAAAGGTTGAGAGTCTTTCCGAAGCGTAAAGATTAACGCTTTGAGAACTGAGGTGCACGACGAGCGCCTTTAAGACCGTATTTCTTACGTTCTTTCATACGAGCGTCACGAGTCAGTAGTCCTGCACGCTTAAGTGTTGGACGGAATTCTGGGTCAGCTTGAAGTAACGCACGAGCGATACCGTGGCGGATTGCGCCAGCTTGACCAGTGTATCCACCGCCATTTACGTTTACAAGGATATCGTAGCTTCCTACAGTTTCAGTAGCCACAAGCGGCTGCTTAACTACTTCACGTAGAGCTGCAAATGGGATATAGTCTTCGATTTCACGATCATTGATTGTAATTTTTCCAGTGCCTGGTACTAAACGAACTCGCGCAACGGAGCTCTTACGACGACCGGTACCGATATATTGAACCTGTGCCAAGTTAATTACCTCCTTAATAATTATCCGCGAAGTTCGTAAACTTCAGGTTGTTGTGCTTGATGTGGATGCTCGTTACCTGCATATACATGAAGCTTTTTAAACATTTGGCGTCCAAGAGAGTTCTTTGGAAGCATGCCTTTGATTGCAAGTTCAAGCATCTTTTCAGCGTAGTTAGTACGCATTTCAAGAGCTGTTCTTTGCTTCAATCCACCTGGGTGCATTGTGTGGCGGTAGTAGATTTTGTCAGTCAATTTCTTACCAGTAAGTTCGATCTGAGAAGCATTGATGATGATTACGTGATCACCAGTGTCAACATTTGGTGTGAAAGTTGGTTTATGTTTACCACGTAGAATAGCTGCAACTTCAGTTGAAAGGCGACCAAGAGTCTTGCCTGCAGCGTCAACTACGTACCATTTACGCTCGATATTGTTGGCATTTGCCATAAACGTTGTACGCATGAGTTTCCCTCCTAAATAGTCAAAAAAAAATCAAGTTCATTGTTGGTATATTTTCAAACACGATAAAGCTCTTCCGGGGCTGATCGTGGGTTTAAAATACATACATATGATATCTTAACCTGTGGTTGAGAGATTGTCAACACCAGGATTAGTTGTCATATCATTTTTTTAAAATTTATTTTGGAATTGCTAAAACTTCTTCGTCATAAAAAACCTTCCACAGGTAGAGTCCGTGACCAGGGGCTGTCTTGCCGGCGAGAGTTCGGTCCTGGTCAGCAAGCAGCTGAGGCATGGTGTCAGCTGATCTCCTGCCTGTCCCTACCTCTAGCAATGTTCCTACAAGTATCCTAACCATATTGTACAGAAAGCCATCACCGACAAACCTGAATACCAGCAGCCCGTTCTCCTCGTAAAAATCGATTTCCTTCAACGTCCTGACCCGGTCTTCTACTTCTGTTTTAGCCGAGCAAAAACTAGTGAAGTCATGTGTCCCAAGCAGCAGGTTGCTAGCTTCCCTCATTGCGTCATGATCGAGTTCATACTGGAACTGGTAGGCATAGTTCCGCTGGAAAGGGTCACGATGCTTTGATAGCAGCAAGAAATAACGGTACTCCTTGCCGACTGCATCAAAGCGTGCATGAAAATCCGGTTTCGCTATGTCTACTGAAAGAACGGCAATATCATCAGGCAGTAATGAATTAAGCGCTATTTGCCACCTGGCAGGCTCAATTTCAAGCGTTGTGTCAAAATGGATAACCTGGCCGAGGGCATGTACTCCTGCATCTGTACGGCCAGATGCATTGACCCTGGTGCTTGTACCCTTGTTCATCTTTTCCAGAACCTTTTCCAGCTCACCCTGGACAGTCCTTTTGCCAGGCTGCACCTGGTAGCCGGAAAAACCAGTGCCATCGTATGAAATTGTGCATTTGATTCGCGGCATATTGATTACCCTCTTAAAACTATTAATAGAACCGTGACAGCAGCCAGGAACAGAATCATCATAGAGTCCGGCACACCCCATGTCAGCTGGCGATATTTAGTGCGTCCTTCGCCACCCTTGTAGCCTCGGGCTTCCATTGCGACTGCCAGTTCCTCAGCCCTCTTGAACGAACTGATGAACAACGGGATCAGCAATGGCACAATCGCTTTGATCCGGTCTTTGATGGGACCGCTGTTATACTCCACTCCCCTGGCAGTTTGAGCCTTCATGATTTTGTCGGTTTCCTGCATGAGTGTCGGAATGAATCTCAGGGAAATCGACATCATCAATGCCAGCTCATGGACAGGGAATTTTAATTTCTTTAATGGGTTCAGCAATGTCTCCAGGCCATCCGTGATTTCGATGGGCGTAGTCGTCAAGGTCAATAGTGACGTGATCAAAATAAGCAGCAGGAACCTCAGTGAAATGAAGATACCTTGCCTGAGACCTTCTTCATATATTTTCAGCCACCCTAATTCAAAGATGACATCGCCTTCTTTTGTCATGAAGATGTGGAGCAGGAACGTAAAAATCACCAGAAAAAATACTGGCTTTAGCCCGCCATATAAGAACCTCAGCGGAATCCTCGACAATCCGACCATAATAAGTGTATAAGCAGCTAACACTCCGTACGTCAGCACATTGTTGGCGATAAATACGACAATCACGAAAAGGAATACGATGATCAGCTTGGAACGCGGATCCATCCGATGAAGGATAGAGTCTCCCGGCACATAACGTCCAAAAATCATTTTTTCCATCATTTTGGACCGCCCCCTTCCATAAACTCTGCCACCATTTCGGCAAGTTCATCCTCGGAAAGGCTGATTTTACTGAACTTAGTATTAAAGGCTTCTTCGATCTTCAACTGCAGGCCAACTACTTCCGGTACATCCAGTCCCAATTCCAATAAAGCCTTAGGATTCGAGAAAATCTGGTCAGGCGTCCCTTTTGTAAAAACTTTTCCCTGATGCATGACGACTATATCATCCGCATAGCGGGCAGCATCTTCCATGCTGTGTGTAACAAGTACAGTAGATAGATTTCTTTTTTTATGAAGTGAATAAAATAAGTCCATTATTTCTTTACGTCCGCGTGGATCCAGACCAGCAGTAGGCTCGTCCAATACAATGACCTCCGGCTCCATTGCCAGCACTCCGGCAATGGCTACACGGCGCATTTGGCCGCCTGAAAGATCGAATGGTGATTTTTCAAGGATTTCTTCCGGTAAACCGACCAGATTGATTGCGGTTCTTGCCCGTGCCTTCGCTTCTTTCTCTGTAACGCCAAAATTCATCGGGCCAAACATAATATCCTTTTCGACCGTCTCCTCGAATAACTGATGTTCCGGAAATTGAAAGACAATGCCCACCTTCTCGCGGACACCCTTTAAATTCTTCTCTTTGCGTCCAGCCTTGATTTCCCTGCTGCCAATCAAAACAGAGCCCTTTGTCGGCTTCAAAAGCGCATTCAAGTGCTGCAGCACAGTGGACTTGCCAGATCCTGTATGGCCAATAACAGCTATATACTTTCCTGAAGGGATATCGATGGATACATCTGTAATCGCGAGACGCTCGAATGGGGAATCTGCCTGGTAACGATATTCTACATTTTTGAGTGAGATGTCCATAATTCCGTCACCAGCTCTTCTTCTGTCAAATATGATTTCGTAAGTGTAATTCCTTTTTCACGCATGATTTTGCTCATTTTTACAGGGAAGGGAATATCCAGGCCCAGCTTAACCAGCTCTTCATCCATTTCAAAAATTTCCTCGGGAGTTCCTTCACGGTATAGCTCCCCTTTGTTCATGACGATGATCCTGTCCGCTTTCGCAGCTTCTTCAAGATCATGGGTTATCGAAATGACCGTAATGTTCTCACGATCCTTCAGCTCACGAACCGTTTGGATTACCTCTGCACGGCCTCTTGGATCGAGCATGGATGTTGCCTCATCCAGGATAATGATCGACGGCTGCAGTGCCAGGACACCAGCAATGGCAACACGCTGTTTTTGGCCGCCAGAAAGATGGTGCGGCTCTTGATTTAGAAAGGTTCCCATATTGACTTTATCAAGTGAAGTCTGCACGCGCTCTACCATTATTTCTCTAGGTATGCCGTGATTTTCCAGACCAAAAGCCACATCATCCCGAACCGTTGTTCCAACGAATTGGTTATCAGGATTTTGAAAAACCATTCCTACATTTTCTCTTACATCCCAAACAGAATCCTCTGACAAAGTGACTCCACAAACCTCAATCAAACCTTGCTGCGGAAATTGCAGACCATTCAAAAGCTTTGCAAGCGTAGATTTGCCAGAACCGTTATGCCCGACAATCGCCAGCCACTCTCCTTCAAAAATATCAAAACTAATATTTTTTAACGCGGGAGTATCCTGCCCTTCATAACTGAAAGATACATTTTCTATTCTAACTAAGGGTTTGTTCATTTCCGCCCTCCTCTCAACTCTTCTTAACTGGCTCTTCTCTTTGTTTTTACTTTTTTATAATATGAAAATTCTTTACATATAAAAAAAGCCTGCACCTCTCCCCGGGCGGAAGCGATCCGCAACTGCAGGTCCTATAAGGACTGGGGAGAGGTACATGAGCTAGACGAGACAGGCAGAACAGCTCCGATTATAAATAGATGAAGCATCTATTCCTAACCGATTCAGGACAGTCCTGAAGTAACCGGCCGATGAGGCCAGTGAACTCATCTTTCCAAGTGGCCTGCTCATCATAACGCTCGTTTTGGCTTGTGCTGCTTTATTAGTTTTCGACAGAGGCGTTTGACCTCAGTATAAGAAAAAAAGGGGATGAAACAAGTTTGTATAAACTGTCCATCGCCCTTGTTTGAGTGTGTTTAATGGTATTAAACTAACTCGATAATTACCATTGGTGCACCATCACCGCGACGTGGTCCAAGTTTCATTATACGAGTGTATCCACCTTGGCGCTCAGCATAGCGTGGAGCGATGTCAGCGAATAATTTTTGAACTGCATCCTGGTTTGTTTCAGCGTTTGCAACTTCGTTACGAACCCAAGAAGCTGCTTGACGGCGAGCATGAAGGTCTCCGCGCTTTCCAAGAGTAATCATTTTCTCAACAACTGAACGAAGTTCTTTCGCACGTGTTTCAGTAGTTTCAATACGCTCATTGATAATCAAATCAGTTGTTAAGTCACGTAACATTGCTTTACGCTGGGCACTTGTGCGTCCTAACTTTCTGTATCCCATGAGTGTTTCCCTCCTTTGTTGAAGTCATAAGCCGGCAGTGTAACGACTGTCAGCAAAATGGCCGGTCAATCAATAACTCAGTCATCTTTGCGTAAGCCTAAGCCTAGCTCTTCTAGTTTTGCTTTTACTTCTTCTAGTGATTTTCTGCCTAGGTTGCGAACCTTCATCATATCTTCCTCTGTCTTATGAGCAAGCTCCTGGACAGTGTTGATACCGGCACGCTTTAAGCAGTTATATGAACGAACAGAAAGGTCAAGTTCTTCAATTGTCATTTCCAGAACTTTTTCTTTTTGGTCTTCTTCTTTCTCTACCATGATCTCAGCGTTTTGAGCTTCGTCAGTCAAACCAACAAAAATGTTCAAGTGCTCAGTCAGGATCTTTGAACCTAGTGCAATAGCTTCCTTAGGACCAGTGCTGCCATCTGTCCATACGTCAAATACCAGCTTGTCAAAATTCGTCATTTGCCCTACACGAGTGTTTTCTACTTGATAAGATACGCGTGAAACCGGTGTATAGATTGAGTCGATTGGAATGACACCGATCGGCTGGTCTTCCCGCTTGTTTTGGTCAGCAGGATTGTATCCGCGGCCTCTTCTTGCATTAAGGCGCATACGCAATGAACCTTTGCTTGAAAGAGTAGCGATATGAAGATCCGGATTAAGGATTTCAACGTCACTATCATGCGTGATTGCAGCTGCAGTTACTGGACCCTCACCCTGTAAGTCGATTTCAAGTGTCTTCTCTTCATCAGAGTAGATTTTCAACGCTAATTTCTTAACGTTTAGAATGATTGATGTTACATCTTCCACGACGCCTTCAATTGTTGAGAACTCATGAAGTACTCCATCGATTTGAATCGATGTGACAGCTGCACCTGGGAGTGAGGATAATAGGATACGACGTAAGGAGTTACCCAAAGTTGTACCATATCCACGCTCAAGCGGTTCTACGACAAACTTGCCGTACTTGGCATCATCGCTGATCTCAACCGTTTCGATTTTTGGTTTTTCTATTTCGATCATCAAATATACCCTCCTTCAAAACGTCGAAACCCCGGCAGGTTCTTACCTTACCGAAATTCCCCCATGTATACGTTCCCGTTTGTGCACAACAACTGGATTAATAATTTCTGTATACCTAGAAAATATTTGTATCATATCCCATTATAGACAGGACTACAAATTCTATACAGAAAAATTAAACACGGCGACGTTTTGGCGGGCGGCAGCCGTTATGTGGAACCGGAGTTACATCTCTAATAGCTGTAACTTCAAGACCTGCAGCTTGAAGAGCACGAATTGCTGCTTCACGACCTGCACCTGGTCCTTTAACAGTTACCTCTAAAGTTTTTAAACCATGTTCCATCGAAGTTTTAGCTGCAGCTTCAGCTGCCATTTGTGCTGCGAATGGAGTGGATTTACGTGAACCCCTGAAACCAAGCGCACCTGCACTAGACCATGATAATGCATTACCATGTACGTCTGTAATAGTTACGATAGTATTGTTGAAAGTTGAACGAATATGCGCAACTCCACTTTCAATATTCTTTTTGACGCGGCGTTTGCGTGTATTAGTTTTACGAGCCATTTAAATGTTACCCTCCTTTACGTATTATTTTTTCTTGTTAGCTACAGTCTTACGTGGGCCTTTACGAGTACGTGCGTTGTTCTTCGTGTTTTGACCGCGAACAGGCAAGCCACGACGATGACGCAAGCCACGGAATGAACCAATCTCCATTAGACGCTTGATGTTTAATGAGATTTCACGGCGAAGGTCTCCCTCAACCTTTAACTTGTCGATGATATCACGGATTTTGTTAAGTTCTTCTTCTGTAAGATCGCGAACGCGAGTGTCTTCAGAAACACCAGCTTCAGCTAGAACCTTCTCAGCAGTTGGTCTGCCGATTCCGTAAATGTATGTTAAAGCAATAACTACACGCTTTTCACGTGGAATATCTACACCAGCAATACGTGCCATCTAGATGCGCACCTCCTTTAATATTATCCTTGTTTTTGTTTATGTTTAGGGTTTTCACAGATCACCATAACTTTGCCTTTTCTGCGAATAACTTTACATTTTTCACAGATTGGCTTAACAGATGGTCTCACTTTCATTACTCTAACCTCCTTGATAGTACGGAGTCACGGTTTATTTAAAGCGGTAAGTAATTCTTCCGCGAGTCAAATCATATGGAGAAAGCTCTACTGTTACTTTATCTCCTGGCAGGATACGAATGAAGTGCATTCTTATTTTACCGGAAACATGAGCCAACACTGTATGACCATTCTCTAATTCTACCTTAAACATTGCATTAGGCAAAGTTTCTAATACTGTGCCTTCAATTTCAATTACATCATCTTTCGCCATAAACTGGTCTCCCTTCTTTATTCAAATCGTATTAAATCAAATACTCCGCGTTGACGGAATGTAGCTTCCTATTTGTGACACGTTCTAAGCAGCATGCAATTGAGAATATCATTGAGAAATACTCAACCTTATGATTATATCATAAAGCTGGCATCCCGTCCGCATAGAAATCACATTTCCGCCTATTTAAAGACTAAAAAACAGATCCAGACGGCCAATCACTGCAATCAGGCTTTGGTTAATATCTCAAAACCAGTTTCTGTGATCGCGATTGTATGCTCAAAATGGGCACACATTTTACCGTCAACCGTTACAACAGTCCAATCATCGGCTAACGTATTAACATAGCGGCTTCCTGCGTTCACCATCGGTTCTATACATAGAACCATTCCAGGCTTCAGCCTAGGTCCTCGGTTAGGAGGTCCGTAATGAGGAATTTGCGGGTCCTCATGCAATTCTTGCCCAATTCCATGGCCGACATACTCACGAACAATAGAAAAGCCTTCTGATTCCACATACGTTTGAATCGCATGGGAGATGTTCGAAAGACGTTCTCCTGGCTTAGCTTCTTTCAAGCCTCTGAACAACGACTCTTCAGTCACGTCCAATAGACGCTGGGCTTCCTCATCTATCTTTCCTACCGGATAAGTCCAAGCAGAGTCCCCGTGGTATCCGTTGTACTTAGCTCCGATATCAATACTGATGATGTCACCTTCATTAAGAACCCGTTCGCCAGGTATCCCGTGAACTAGTTCGTTATTGACTGATGCACAGATGCTGCCGCGAAAACCATTATAACCTTTAAAAGAAGGAGTTGCACCGCGTTTGAGGATAAAATCCTCTGCAATGGCATCCAGCTCTTTAGTTGTAATGCCAGGAGCAATATGCTTTTTCAACTCCTGGTGTGTCATCGCTACAATGCGACCTGCTTCTCGCATAATCTCTATTTCACGAGAGGTTTTACAAACGATCATTAATTTAAGCCCCCAAGCAACTCTTCGATATCAACAAATACGACATCAATGTCTTGCTGACCGTTAATATTGCGTAAGTAGCCTTTATCTTCATAGAAGTTCAACAGAGGCTTTGTTTGCTGGACATTTACATCCAGACGGTTCTGAACAGTTTCGGCGTTATCATCAGCGCGCTGGTAAAGCTCGCCGCCACAACGGTCACATACACCTTCCTTTGCAGGAGGGTTGAACACAAGGTGGTAGGTAGCGCCGCAGTTCTTACAAATCCTGCGTCCTGTCAGACGTTCCATTAAGATGCTTTGATCAACATCAATGTTGATGACATAATCGATTTTTTTGCCAAGATCAGCAAGCATGCTGTCCAGTGCTTCAGCCTGTGCAACTGTACGCGGGAAACCATCAAGAAGGAATCCATTTTCACAGTCTTCTTTGCTTAAGCGTTCCCGGACAATCCCGATCGTTACTTCATCAGGAACGAGCTCTCCCTTGTCCATAAATGATTTTGCCTGTAATCCAAGTTCCGTTCCTTCTTTGATAGCTGCACGGAACATATCTCCTGTTGAGATATGAGGGATGTTGTATTTACCAACAATTTTATCGGCTTGCGTGCCCTTCCCGGCACCCGGAAGCCCCATCAGAACCAAATTCACAAGATTTCCCCCCTCAGTCTCTATTAAAGATTAAGGGAACCAGGAGTCCCCTAAATCTTATTTTATAAAGCCTTTATAATGGCGTTTTACCAGTTGAGCTTCAAGCTGCTTCATCGTTTCAAGCGCAACGCCGACCACGATTAGCAAGCTTGTTCCGCCAATCTGTACAGATTGAGGCAGACCAGCAAACTTAATGAAGAATACTGGCAGCACAGAGATCACTGAAAGGAAGATCGCACCGACAAATGTCAGGCGGTAAAGTACCCTTGTCAAGTATTCCTGTGTGTTTTTGCCCGGACGGATGCCTGGGACATATCCACCTTGCTTCTTCAGGTTTTCGGCAACCTGTTCAGGATTCACCTGGATGAACGCATAGAAATACGTGAACGCAATGATCAATGCCACATAGACGATCATGCCGATCGGCTGTGTATAATCAAACGTCTTCTGGATCCAAAGTGTCACATCATTCGTGCCGAAGAACTGAGCGATTGTCGGAGGTGTAACGATAAACGAAATCGCGAAGATTACCGGGATGACACCAGCAGCATTCACTTTCAATGGAAGGTGAGTGTTCTGGCCGCCAACCGCGTTGTTTCCTGCGCTCATGCGTTTAGCGTACTGGATTGGTATTTTACGATTTGCCTGTTGGATGAAAATAACACCCACAACGATAGCGATAACAGCCAATAGAATAAGCAGCATAGTTACAATGCGAAGGAACAATGCGTCCCCTGCATCTGAAAACTGCTGTGCATAAATCTGGTTGACCATTGTCGGAATACCGGCAACAATACCTGCAAAGATAATGATTGAAATACCGTTCCCTACGCCTTTTGCTGTGATCTGCTCACCGAGCCACATAAGAAATGCAGTTCCGGCAGTCAAGACCGTAGCAATCAGCAAGTAAGTAGTGATACCGGCATTCTGGATTAATAATCCACCTGCCATATTGTTAAAGCCATAAGACATACCAAGTGCCTGGATAAAACCAAGAACGATCGTGAAATAGCGGGTAAACTGAGCTAATTTACGGCGTCCGACTTCTCCTTGTTTCGACCATTCGGTAAACTTTGGCACAACATCCATCTGCAAGAGCTGAATGATGATTGAAGCGGTGATGTACGGCATGATTCCCATCGCGAAGATAGAGAAGTTCTGCAGCGCACCGCCACCGAAAGTATTCAGCACACCGAAGACACTCATGTCATCCTGTGCCTTTAAAATATCTGCATTTACGCTCGGTACAGGAATAAATGTACCAAGACGAAATACAATCAACATTAAAAGGGTGAAGAGAATTTTATTTCTAATTTCACCCACGCGCATAAAATTGGAGATTGTCTGGAACATTAAATCACCTCAGTTTGACCGCCGGCAGCTTTGATCGCTTCTTCGGCTGCAGAGGAGAACTTATGAGCTTTAACAGTTAGTTTCTTTTCAAGGCTTCCTTTAGCAAGTACTTTAATACCCGCTAATTCTTTCCTGACAAGACCTGTTTCAATTAAAAGTTCTGGAGTCACTTCAGTTCCATCTTCGAATACGTTCAAAGCATCAAGGTTAACGACTGCGTACTCTTTGCGGTTGATGTTCGTGAAACCGCGTTTCGGCAAGCGTCGGAATAAAGGAGTTTGACCACCTTCAAAACCAGGGCGTACACCGCCGCCAGAACGAGCGTTTTGACCTTTATGACCTTTACCAGCAGTTTTACCTTGGCCAGAACCGATACCACGTCCTAGACGTTTGCGTTCTTTACGGGAACCTTCTGCAGGCTTTAATTCATGAAGTTTCATGTTGGCACCTCCTTATTTTAAAAAGGATAATTTATTTTTCGTTTACAGTAACAAGGTGAGAAACTTTGTTGATCATGCCGCGGATTGCTGCATTATCTTGTTGCTCAACTGTTTGGTTCATTTTACGTAAGCCAAGAGCCTTAACTGTTTCGCGCTGATCTTGCGGACGGCCGATCAGGCTGCGAGTGAGGGTAATTTCTAATTTGTTAGCCATTTGATTTCCCTCCTTATCCTAACAGTTCTTCCACAGATTTACCGCGTAGTTTTGCTACGTCTTCTGCACGCTTAAGTTGAGATAGACCTTCAAGAGTTGCACGAACCATGTTGATTGGAGTGTTAGTTCCAAGTGACTTAGACAGGATGTCAGCAACACCTGCTAATTCTAGTACCGCACGAACTGGTCCGCCAGCGATAACTCCAGTACCTTCAGAAGCAGGCTTCAGAAGGATCTCACCAGCACCAAAGTGTCCGATGACCTGGTGTGGAATTGTAGTACCAACCATAGGTACTTGGATTAGGTTCTTCTTCGCATCTTCGATAGCTTTGCGAATCGCTTCAGGTACTTCTTGTGCTTTACCAGTACCCATACCGACATGACCGTTTTTATCTCCTACTACTACTAGAGCAGAAAAACGGAAACGGCGTCCACCTTTAACAACTTTAGCAACACGGTTAATCGTAACTACGCGTTCTTCAAGTTCAAGTTTGTTTGGATCAATACGACGCATCTTTGTATGTCCCTCCTTTTTGTATTAAAATTCTAAGCCGTTTTCGCGGGCAGCATCAGCAAGAGCTTGAACGCGGCCATGATAGAGGTATCCGCCACGGTCAAATACTACTGACTTATAACCTTTTTCTACAGCACGCTTAGCGATCAATTCACCGATTTGCTTTGCTGCTTCCAGGTTATTGCCTTCAACATTAACTTCTTTATCTAAAGTAGAAGCACTCGCTAGAGTTACTCCCTTTACATCGTCGATTAGTTGAGCATAAATGTGCTTGTTTGAACGGAACACATTTAGACGAGGACGAGCTTCAGTTCCGCTAAGTTTCGCACGGACACGACCATGTCGTTTACGGCGAGTAGCGTTTTTATCAGCCTTCGTAATCATTTACGTCACTCCTTTCGTTAACCTATGCGGCATTACTTACCTGTTTTACCTTCTTTGCGGCGTACATATTCGCCTTCATAACGAATACCTTTGCCTTTGTAAGGCTCTGGTGGACGTACGTCACGGATGTTAGCTGCCAATGCGCCAACACGCTCTTTGTCAGTTCCTTTTACAATCACCTTAGTGTTTGTAGGGACTTCGATTTCAAGGCCTTTTTCTGCCTCGATTTCAACCGGATGAGAGTATCCTACGTTAAGTACAAGCTTGTTACCTTGCTTAGAAGCACGGTAACCGACACCTACTAGTTCAAGACCTCTTTCGAATCCTTTAGATACACCCTCAACCATGTTAGCAAGAACCGCACGAGTCGTTCCGTGCAATGCACGATGTTCTTTGTTATCAGTTGGACGAGAAATGTTGATTACGTTCTCTTCGATCTTGATTTCGATGTCAGAGTGAAAAGTACGAGACAATTCACCTTTTGGTCCTTTTACTGTTACGTGATTGTTATCAAGAGTAACAGTAACACCAGCTGGAATTTCAATTGGTTTTTTACCTACGCGTGACATTTGTTGCACCTCCATTCATTCAGAAAAATCTATTACCAAACGTATGCTAGAACTTCTCCGCCCACTTGCTTAGCGCGAGCTTCTTTGTCAGTTAAAACGCCGTTTGAAGTTGAAACTAGAGCAATACCTAAACCGTTAAGTACGCGTGGTACTTCAGTTGATTTTGCATAAACGCGAAGACCTGGCTTACTGATTCTCTTAAGACCAGTGATAACACGCTCATTGTTTGCACCGTACTTCAAGAAGATACGGATGATACCTTGCTTATTGTCTTCGATATATTCAACGTCACGCACGAAACCTTCACGCTTAAGGATTTCAGCGATTTCTTTTTTAATGTTAGAAGCAGGTACTTCTAATTTTTCGTGACGAACCATATTCGCATTACGAATACGAGTTAGCAAATCTGCAATCGGATCTGTCATGACCATTTAATTTACCTCCTTCCAGAGCTTTCAGTTTTACCAGCTAGCTTTTTTCACACCAGGAATTTGTCCTTTGTATGCTAATTCACGGAAACAAATACGGCAAAGCTTAAATTTGCGGTATACAGAGTGCGGACGGCCGCAGCGCTCACAGCGAGTGTACTCTTGTACTTTGTATTTAGGCGTGCGTTTTTGTTTCGCAATCATTGATTTCTTAGCCACGTTTTCGCCTCCCTCTTATTAGAGATTACTTTTGAAATGGCATTCCGAATTGTGTTAATAGTTCACGAGCTTCTTCATCAGTGTTAGCAGTCGTTACAATAACAATGTCCATGCCACGTACTTTATTTACTTTATCGTAATCAATTTCAGGGAAGATTAACTGTTCTTTAACACCAAGTGTGTAGTTGCCGCGACCATCGAAAGACTTCTTAGAGATTCCGCGGAAGTCACGTACACGTGGTAAAGATACTGAAATTAACTTGTCGATGAATTCGTACATGCGCTCACCGCGAAGTGTTACTTTCGCACCGATTGGCATACCTTCACGAAGACGGAAGCCAGCGATTGATTTCTTAGCACGAGTCACGACCGGCTTTTGACCAGTGATCGTTGCTAATTCCTCAACTGCAACATCAAGAGCTTTAGCGTTGGCAACAGCGTCACCTACACCCATGTTGATTACGATCTTTTCAAGTTTAGGAACTTCCATGATTGACTTATAGTTAAACTTGCTCATAAGAGCAGGAGTAATTTCATTGTTGAACTTTTCTTTTAGGCGGTTCATCGATTGTACCTCCCTTCTTCAATAGACTATTTATCTAGAACTTCACCGGATTTTTTAGCAACGCGTACCTTCTTGCCGTTCTCGACAGTGTAACCAACTCGGGTTGGCTTGCCAGATTTCGGATCTACAGGCATTACGTTTGATACATGGATAGGTGCTTCCTGGTTCAAGATTCCACCTTGTGGATTTACTTGAGAAGGCTTAGCGTGTTTTTTCACGATGTTAATTCCTTCTACAAGAACACGGCTTTGCTTTGGAAAAGCTTCAAGGATGATCCCTGTTTTGCCTTTGTCCTTACCAGAGATGACCATTACTTTGTCACCTTTTTTTACATGCATCTGTGTGCACCTCCTTAAAGGCATTTGAAATAGATTATAGTACTTCTGGAGCTAATGAAACGATCTTCATGAAGTTGTTGTCACGAAGCTCACGTGCAACTGGTCCGAAGATACGAGTACCACGAGGACTCTTATCGTCACGGATGATTACACAAGCATTCTCGTCAAATTTGATGTAAGAACCGTCAGTACGGCGCATACCAGTTTTTGTACGAACGATAACTGCTCTGACAACGTCACCTTTTTTAACAACGCCACCTGGTGTTGCCTGTTTCACTGTGCAAACGATAACGTCTCCGATATTAGCAGTCTTACGGCCGGAACCGCCAAGAACCTTAATAGTAAGAACTTCACGAGCACCTGAATTGTCAGCAACTTTTAAACGTGTTTCCTGTTGGATCATGCGAGTAACCTCCCTTCGGAATAAACCTTAATCCGAACAATTAGATAATAACAGCTTTTTCCACCACTTCTACAAGGCGGAAGCGTTTTGTGGCAGATAGCGGACGAGTTTCCATGATACGTACTACGTCGCCGATTTTTGCCTCGTTTTGCTCATCATGAGCTTTGAATTTCTTAGAGTATTTTACACGCTTGCCGTATAAAGGATGCTTTTTGTATGTCTCAACAAGAACAGTAACAGTTTTGTCCATCTTGTCAGATACTACGCGTCCAGTATAAACTTTGCGTTGGTTGCGTTCACTCATTGTGAGAACCTCCTCTCAATTATCTGTTAACGCCGATCTCTCGTTCACGAATTACAGTTTTCATGCGAGCAATCGCTTTGCGTACTTCACGAATGCGAGCTGTGTTTTCAAGTTGTCCAGTCGCTAATTGAAAGCGCAGGTTGAATAGCTCTTCTTTTAATGATTTAACTTTTTGTTCAATTTCAGCAGTGGTAAGGTCACGAATGTCATTAGCTTTCATTAGATTCACCACCAATTTCTTCTCGTTTAACAAACTTGCACTTTACAGGAAGCTTGTGTGCTGCAAGG
The DNA here is from genome assembly GCF_018613155.1 of Bacillus sp. ISL-55. Lineage (GTDB taxonomy): Bacteria > Bacillota > Bacilli > Bacillales > Cytobacillaceae > Mesobacillus. The sequence continues at coordinate 24,095 of NZ_JAGGQU010000034.1, forward strand.
CGTAATGCTTCGCGTGCGATTTCTTCAGAAACGCCAGCAACTTCGAACATTACTTTGCCTGGTTTAACAACTGCTACCCAACCTTCAGGAGCACCTTTACCAGAACCCATTCGGACTTCTAGAGGCTTTGCAGTATATGGCTTGTGAGGGAAAATCTTAATCCAGACTTTACCGCCACGTTTCATGTAACGAGTCATTGCAATACGGGCAGATTCGATTTGACGGTTCGTGATCCAAGAAGCTTCAAGAGATTGCAAACCGAATTCACCGAAGTTTACTTCAGTACCGCCTTTAGCTTGACCGCGCATCTTGCCACGGTGTTGACGGCGATATTTAACGCGTTTAGGCAATAACATATTATTTGCCTCCTTCCTCAGTTTTCTTCTTCGTAGGAAGGACCTCTCCACGATAAATCCATACTTTAACGCCTAGCTTACCGTAAGTTGTATCTGCTTCAGCAGTAGCATAATCGATATCGGCACGAAGAGTATGAAGTGGAACTGTTCCTTCGCTGTAGTGTTCTGAACGAGCGATGTCTGCACCGCCAAGACGTCCTGAGACCATTGTCTTGATACCTTTAGCGCCAGCACGCATTGCACGTTGGATAACTTGCTTTTGTGCGCGACGGAAAGATACACGGTTTTCCAATTGGCGTGCAATGTTTTCTGCAACCAATTTCGCATCGATATCAGCTTTTTTGATTTCAAGAATGTTTATATGAACACGTTTCCCTGTCAGTTCGTTTAGCGCTTTACGAAGTGCTTCAACTTCTGTACCACCCTTACCGATTACCATTCCTGGCTTCGCTGTGTGGACAGTTACATTCAAGCGGTTTGCAGCGCGCTCGATTTCTACTTTAGAAAGAGAAGCATCGCGTAAACGCTTAGTGATGTACTCACGAACCTTAAGGTCTTCGTGTAAAAGATCAGCGTAGTCTTTGCCTGCGTACCATTTTGATTCCCAATCACGAATGATTCCGACACGCAAACCGACTGGATTTACTTTTTGACCCACTGATTATCCCTCCTTCTTTTCTGATAAAACGATAGTAATGTGGCTAGTACGTTTGTTAATAGCACTTGCACGGCCCATAGCACGTGGACGGAAACGTTTCAACGTTGGTCCTTCGTTAGCGTAAGCTTCCGATACGACAAGGTTATTAACATCCATCTCATAGTTGTGCTCTGCGTTTGCTAATGCAGATTTTAACACTTTATCTACGATTGGAGAAGCTGCCTTAGGGGTAAGGTTTAAGATAGCTACCGCTTCACCAACTTGCTTTCCTCGAATTAAATCTAGAACTAGTCGAGCTTTACGAGGAGCAATACGAACTGTTCTTGCAACAGCTTTAGCTTGCATTTGGATGCCCTCCTCTCATTAACGTCTTGTTTTCTTATCGTCATTACCATGTCCTTTGTAAGTACGAGTTGGAGCGAATTCTCCAAGCTTGTGGCCTACCATGTCTTCAGTGACATAAACAGGTACATGTTTGCGACCATCGTAGACAGCAATCGTGTGTCCGATGAATTGTGGGAAGATCGTTGAACGGCGAGACCAAGTCTTAACAACTTTCTTCGCTTCAGTTTCATTTAACTTTTCGATCTTTGTGATTAAGTGCTCATCAACAAAAGGTCCTTTTTTTAAGCTACGACCCATGATTGAACCTCCCTTCGTGATTGCCCTACGGTTCCCGCGAACCGTAGCCCAATCCCGTTATTTTTTACGACGACGTACAATAAACTTGTCGGATTTGTTTTTCTTCTTGCGAGTCTTGTAACCAAGAGTCGGCTTGCCCCATGGTGACATTGGTGATTTACGTCCGATTGGGGAGCGTCCTTCACCACCACCGTGTGGGTGATCGTTAGGGTTCATTACAGATCCACGTACTGTTGGGCGCTTGCCTAACCAGCGTGAACGACCTGCTTTACCGATGTTGATCAATTCGTGTTGTTCGTTACCAACTTGACCTACAGTCGCGCGGCACTCAGAAAGGATCATACGTACTTCGCCTGAGTTCAAACGAATCAATACATATTTGCCTTCTTTACCAAGAACCTGTGCTGAAGTACCAGCAGAACGAACTAATTGTCCACCTTTTCCAGGCTTCAATTCGATGTTGTGTACTACTGTACCAACTGGGATGTTTGCTAGCGGAAGAGCGTTACCTACTTTAATGTCAGCTGTTGGGCCAGACATAACTTCCATACCTACTACTAGGTTTTTAGGAGCTAGGATATATCTCTTTTCACCATCTACATAATTAATTAACGCAATGTTTGCTGAACGGTTTGGATCATACTCAATTGTGGCAACGCGTCCTGGAATGCCATCTTTTGTACGTTTAAAGTCGATGATTCTGTACTGACGCTTATGGCCGCCACCTTGATGACGAACAGTTAACTTACCCTGGTTGTTACGACCGCCTTTTCTGTGCAACGGAGCAAGCAAGGATTTTTCCGGCTTGTCAGTTGTAATCTCAGCAAAATCAGATGCTGTCATATTACGACGACCGTTGGAGGTAGGTTTGTACTTTTTAATCGCCATTTCGTTTCCCTCCTCTTCTTATTGGATTATTATACTTCGAAGAATTCGATTTCTTTGCTGTCTTGAGTAAGTTTAACGATTGCTTTACGACGCTTATTTGTGTAACCGCCGAACTTGCCCATACGCTTAAACTTACCTTTGTAATTCATGATGTTAACTTTTTCAACGTTAACGCCGAAAATAGTTTCGATCGCGTCTTTAACTTGAGTTTTGTTAGCTCTAGTGTCAACCTCGAAAGTGTACTTCTTCTCAGTCATTAGATCAGAAGAACGTTCTGTAATAACGGGGCGCTTAATGATATCGCGTGCATCCATTATGCAAGCACCTCCTCTACTTTTTCAACAGCTGCTTTTGTCATGATCAGCTTATCATGATTTAGAACATCCAATACGTTGATTCCATCAGCAGTAACAACAGTTACTCCAGGAATATTACGTGCTGAAAGTGCTACGTTCTCTTCAAGACCTGCTGTTACAATCAAGGCTTTCGTGTTAACTGAAAGACCGCTAAGTACGTTTTTGAATTCCTTTGTTTTTGGAGCTTCAAAAGCAAGGCTTTCAAGAACAAAAATGTTTTCAGATTGTACTTTTGATGATAAAGCAGATTTGATTGCTAAACGACGAACTTTTTTAGGCAATTTATAGCTATAGCTGCGTGGAACAGGACCGAATACAGTACCGCCGCCGCGCCATTGTGGAGAACGGATAGATCCTTGACGAGCACGTCCAGTACCTTTTTGTTTCCACGGCTTACGTCCACCGCCCGCTACTTCAGAACGAATTTTAGTTTTATGAGTTCCCTGACGTAATGAAGCTCTTTGCATAACTACAGCTTCGAACATTACGTGGTTGTTAGGCTCAATGCCAAATACTGAATCATTAAGTTCGATTTCTCCAACTTGTGAACCAGTTTGGTTAAATAATGCTACTTTAGGCATTCTTGTTTCCTCCTTTCCTGTAAAAATTACTTAGCTTTTACAGCACCTTTGATTTTTAGAAGGGCTTTTCTAGCACCAGGAACGTTTCCTTTGATTAGAAGAAGGTTACGCTCTGCGTCAACTTTAACGATTTGCAGGTTTTGAACAGTGATCTGCTCTCCACCCATGCGTCCAGGTAGCAATTTACCCTTGAATACGCGGTTTGGAGCAACAGGACCCATTGAACCAGGGCGGCGGTGGTAACGAGAACCGTGAGCCATTGGTCCGCGAGATTGTCCGTGGCGCTTGATTACACCTTGGAAACCTTTACCCTTTGAGATTCCTGTAACATCTACGATATCGCCTTCTGCGAAAATATCAACTTTGACTTCCTGACCAACTTCATATCCTGCTACATCGACTCCGTTTAATTCTTTAACGAAGCGCTTAGGAGCAGTGTTTGCTTTTGAAACGTGGCCTTTTTCAGGTTTGTTGGAAAGCTTTTCGCGCTTGTCTTCAAATCCAAGCTGGATCGCTTCGTAGCCATCTGTCTCAGCAGATTTCACTTGAAGCACTACGTTTGGAGAAGCTTCAACCACAGTAACCGGGATAAGGTCGCCGTTTTCAGCAAATACTTGAGTCATACCGATCTTTCTTCCTAAGATTCCTTTGGTCATTTCAGTCACACCTCCTGTGATTTATAATGATTTATTTATTAAAGTTTGATTTCGATATCTACACCTGATGGCAGGTCTAAACGCATTAGTGAGTCGACCGTTTGTGGAGTCGGATTGATGATGTCAATCAGACGCTTATGCGTACGCATTTCGAACTGCTCACGTGAATCCTTGTACTTATGCACCGCACGAAGAATTGTGTAAATCGTCTTTTCAGTAGGTAGTGGGATTGGACCAGACACCGCCGCACCAGAACGTTTTGCTGTTTCAACAATTTTCTCTGCTGATGTATCAAGAATTCTGTGATCATAAGCTTTCAAACGGATACGAATTTTTTGTTTTGCCATTACTTTCCCTCCTTTTCGCCTATTTTTAAAATAGACATTCTCAGCGAAAATTTCCCACACACTCGCCATGGCAAAGCGGCCGGGTGTGTCAGCAACCTTTCGCTTCATCGCAGTCAAAGACCAACATTGTCTATTATACATAAAACATAACCCAAACGCAAGAAGTATTCCGCTTTTTAATTATGTTTAACACACTTTTACTATTATAGCGGGCGCAATCGTATTTTACAAGTGGAGAAAGAGATTTCTAACTATTTGGACGCGGAGAAAATAATTCCTTTTGAAAGCGAGGACATGATTTCGGAGATTAGTGGCAGTGTATTGGATTGTAGTTATATTATAGAAGGAACTGATTTGAGTATTTGAAAGGAAGTTAATAATGCGTGCGAAAGAGTAGCGTTTACCAGGTTGCATTTAAATTGCTGTCTGGATATCCAGCTATATAGATTCTGATGAAGATTAGCTTAGAAATGTGACGATATACTATTTAAATTCCTTTTTACCTGCACATTATTGGCTTTAATGTGACGATAATCCCTCTGGATTCCTTTTTATCCGCACATTATCAGCTTTAATGTGACGATAACTTCCTCTGGTAACCTTTTTATCCGTACATTATCGGCTTTAATGTGACGATAATCTCTCTAGTTTCCTTTTTATCCGCACATTATCAGCTTTAATGTGACAATTTACCTACTTGATGCTTTATAATCCCCACAATGCCACAGTTGATAAGCCAAGGATCTGTTTGTATCTCTAACAACGGTTTATATTCTATTAATATATTCATAAACACTCTTGTCAAAAATTTTCTATCGGAAACCTTTCAACTCCTACTAAAAAGAATAAACAAACGCTGTTTTGTTAAAATTGCTGTTAAAATCCTAAAGCCGATTTAAACGTAATAAAAACCATTTTGAAGGTCGGTACTAAGTTTGCATGCTCTTCTCTCATAGAAAGAATCAACTTTACGAAAAATAAAGGTCTTGAAATTCTAAATTGTATTCAATAGCTATAAAGTTTAAGAAAAGAGCGTAAATAAAAAAGCAGCTGGATCGTCATCCAGCTGCTTTCATTGTTTTTATAAAAATTACTCTTGAATTGAAGCTACAACGCCAGCGCCTACAGTACGGCCGCCTTCACGAATAGAGAACTTAGTTCCTTCTTCGATAGCGATTGGAGCGATTAGTTCAACAGTCATCTCGATGTTGTCGCCAGGCATAACCATTTCTACGCCTTCAGGAAGGTTACAAATACCAGTTACATCAGTTGTACGGAAGTAGAACTGTGGACGGTAGTTTGTGAAGAATGGAGTGTGACGTCCACCTTCTTCTTTTGAAAGAACGTATACTTCAGCAGTGAACTTTGTGTGTGGCTTAACAGAACCTGGCTTAGCAAGTACTTGACCACGTTGGATATCTTCACGAGCTACCCCACGAAGAAGTGCACCGATGTTGTCTCCAGCTTCAGCATAGTCAAGAAGCTTACGGAACATTTCAACACCTGTTACAGTAGTTGATTTTGGCTCTTCAGTCATACCGATGATTTCGATTACGTCACCGACTTTAACTTGTCCACGCTCAACACGACCTGTAGCAACTGTTCCACGGCCAGTGATTGAGAATACGTCCTCAACAGGCATCATGAATGGCTTTTCAGTGTCACGTGTTGGTGTTGGGATGTACTCGTCAACTGCAGCCATAAGCTCGTTGATTTTTTCTTCCCATTCTGGCTCTCCTTCAAGAGCTTTAAGAGCAGAACCTTTGATAACTGGGATGTCATCGCCAGGGAAGTCGTACTCAGAAAGAAGGTCACGTACTTCCATTTCTACTAATTCAAGAAGTTCTTCGTCGTCAACCATGTCACACTTGTTCATGAATACAACAAGGTAAGGTACGCCTACCTGACGAGAAAGAAGGATGTGCTCACGAGTTTGTGGCATTGGGCCGTCAGCAGCAGAAACTACAAGGATACCGCCGTCCATTTGTGCAGCACCAGTGATCATGTTCTTAACATAGTCAGCGTGGCCTGGGCAGTCAACGTGTGCATAGTGACGAGTTGCAGTTTCGTACTCAACGTGTGCAGTTGAGATTGTGATTCCGCGCTCGCGCTCTTCTGGAGCAGCGTCGATTTGGTCATATCCGCGTGCTTCACCGCCGCCTACTTTTGAAAGTACAGTAGTGATAGCAGCAGTTAGAGTTGTTTTACCATGGTCAACGTGACCAATTGTACCGATGTTAACGTGTGGCTTAGAACGATCGAATTTAGCTTTTCCCATTAGAAAAATCCTCCTTTAATATATGAAAATTAAGTATATTTTAATGTGCTATGGAACAGGAACCCCTATTCCACAGCGTTATGCTTACATTAGTAGTTATACTTGATTAATAGGTGAAAATCAATTATTCACCTTTATTTTTTTTGATGATTTCTTCAGAAACAGATTTAGGAACTTCTTCGTAGTGGTCGAAGTGCATTGAGAACACACCGCGTCCTTGCGTGCTTGAACGAAGGGCAGTTGCATAACCGAACATTTCTGAAAGTGGAACCATCGCACGAACAACTTGAGCGTTACCACGAGCATCCATACCTTCGACGCGTCCGCGACGTGCAGTAATCATACCCATGATATCTCCAAGGTATTCTTCAGGAATAACAACTTCTACCCTCATGACAGGCTCAAGGATAACTGGCTTACACTTGGAAGCAGCATTCTTAAGTGCCATTGAAGCAGCGATTTTAAACGCCATTTCAGAGGAGTCAACATCGTGGTAAGAACCGTCAAACAGTCTTGCCTTGATGTCTACAAGTGGATATCCTGCAAGAACTCCGCGATCTAGAGCATCTTCTAGACCAGCTTGAACCGCTGGGATGTATTCACGTGGAACTACACCACCGACGATACCGTTCTCGAATTCAAAACCTTTTCCTTCTTCGTTTGGAGAGAACTCGATCCAAACGTGTCCGAATTGACCACGTCCACCTGACTGACGTGCGAATTTACCTTCAACAGATGCTGATTCGCGGAAAGTTTCACGGTATGCAACCTGAGGCGCACCTACGTTAGCTTCCACTTTAAATTCGCGCTTCATGCGGTCAACGATGATGTCAAGGTGAAGTTCACCCATTCCAGCGATGATAACCTGTCCAGTTTCCTGGTCAGTGTGTGCGCGGAATGTAGGATCTTCTTCTTGAAGCTTTTGCAATGCAGTTGTCATCTTGTCCTGGTCAGCTTTTGACTTAGGCTCAACTGATAACTGGATTACAGGCTCTGGGAACTGCATGGACTCTAAGATAACTAGAGACTTTTCATCACATAGAGTGTCACCAGTAGTTGTATCTTTCAAACCAACAGCTGCAGCGATGTCGCCAGCGTAAACCGTTGAGATTTCCTGACGGCTGTTCGCGTGCATCTGAAGGATACGTCCGATACGCTCACGCTTTCCTTTGGTAGAGTTCTGGACATAAGAACCAGAATCAAGAGTACCAGAGTAAACGCGGAAGAATGTTAATTTACCAACATAAGGGTCAGTCATAACTTTGAACGCAAGTGCTGAGAATGGCTCGCTGTCATCAGAGTGACGCTCAACTACATCTTCTGTGTCCGGAAGATGGCCCTGGATCGCAGGTACATCAAGAGGAGATGGAAGGTAGTCGATAACAGCGTCAAGCATTAGCTGAACACCTTTGTTTTTGAACGCTGAACCACAGATAACTGGGTAAAACTCAACATTTGTAGTACCTTTACGGATTGCAGCTTTGATCTCTTCGACTGTCAGCTCTTCTCCGCCAAGGTATTTTTCCATTAACTCTTCGTCAAGCTCAGCTACCGCTTCAACTAGCTTTTCACGGTATTCTTCAGCTTGTGCCATATATTCTTCTGGAATTTCCCCAACAGTGATTTCTGTTCCAAGGTCATTACCATAGAAGATTGCTCTCATTTCAACTAAGTCAATGATTGCTTCAAACTCATCTTCAGCACCGATCGGAAGTTGGATCGGGTGAGCGTTAGCTTGGAGACGATCATGAATTGTTGATACAGAGTATAGGAAGTCCGCACCTAGCTTATCCATTTTGTTAACGAATACTACACGTGGAACTCCATAAGTTGTAGCCTGGCGCCAAACTGTTTCTGTTTGAGGCTCAACACCTGACTGTGCGTCAAGTACTGCTACTGCACCATCAAGTACACGTAGTGAACGTTCAACTTCAACAGTGAAGTCTACGTGTCCTGGTGTATCGATGATGTTTACGCGGTGTTCTTTCCAAGAAGCTGTTGTTGCAGCAGAAGTGATCGTGATTCCACGCTCTTGTTCCTGCTCCATCCAGTCCATTTGAGAAGCACCTTCGTGTGTTTCGCCGATTTTGTGAATACGGCCAGTATAATAAAGAACACGCTCAGTTGTTGTTGTTTTACCAGCATCAATATGAGCCATGATCCCAATATTACGAGTTTTTTCTAAGGAGAACTCTCTTGCCATTTGGTCTTTCTCCTTCCTAGTATGAATGTTTTTAGGTTGAAGGTAATTTTACCAACGATAGTGAGCGAATGCTTTGTTTGCTTCCGCCATTTTGTGTGTATCTTCGCGCTTCTTAACAGCAGCACCAGTGTTGTTAGCAGCGTCAAGAATTTCGTTAGCAAGACGCTCTTCCATTGTCTTTTCCCCACGAAGACGTGAGTAGTTAACCAACCAGCGAAGACCAAGAGTTGTACGGCGGTCTGCGCGCACCTCAACTGGTACTTGGTAGTTAGCTCCACCTACACGGCGTGCTTTTACTTCTAGAACAGGCATGATGTTCTTAAGAGCTGCATCGAATACTTCGATTGGCTCTTTGCCTGAACGCTCACGAATGATATCAAAAGCTGAATAAAGGATCTTTTGTGATTTACCTCTCTTGCCATCGATCATCATCTTGTTAATCAAGCGAGTGATAAGCTTTGAGTTATAAATCGGATCCGGCAATACGTCTCTCTTTGCAACTGGACCTTTACGTGGCATGTAATTTCCTCCTTTCAAAAAGGGTTGATAGTTTTTAGTTTATTATTTCTTAGCTGCTTTTGGTCTCTTAGTACCGTACTTAGAACGGCCCTGCATACGGTTGTTTACACCAGCAGTATCAAGAGCACCACGAACGATATGGTAACGTACACCCGGTAAGTCTTTTACACGTCCTCCGCGGATAAGAACAACACTGTGTTCTTGAAGGTTGTGCCCGATTCCTGGGATATAAGCTGTTACCTCGATTCCGTTAGTCAAACGTACACGAGCGTATTTACGCAACGCTGAGTTCGGCTTCTTCGGAGTCATAGTACCAACACGAGTACATACACCACGCTTTTGTGGAGATGAAACGTTAGTTTGTGCTTTCTTAAAGCTGTTGTAACCTTTATTTAGCGCAGGAGATTTTGACTTCTCCTCCTTTGAGCTACGTGGCTTGCGCACTAATTGGTTAATTGTAGGCATGATCTTTTTCCTCCCTTCACATTTTGTGTAAGCCCACACATCCAGGTGGTTCATTTTTTTACAAAAAACAAAGTTCTTGCAGTCCACTGCAAAAACAGTTTTTACTTGGTTATCGCTACAGCTGAAGCTCCTACGGCAATACCGCATGCCTTACCCAACTTTTTCATGGAGTCGACATAGGTGATGGCGGTGTTCATTTCCCTGGCAGTCTGCAATAGATTTGCTGTTACTTTCATATCAGCGTCCGTCGCAATGACCAGTTCAATTACTTCGCCAGCCTTCAGTGCTTTCACTGTTTGCTTTGATCCTACTATAATCTTTTTAGCATGAGCTACTTTTTCATAAGACATGATATCCTCCAAAGTAACCGGTAAATAGGAGCACCTTTGAAATATTAACACCTAGCGCCAGGGATGTCAACAGCATTGAAAAACTTTTTTCGCTAAGAATGTAACTTTATTCATAGAGAAACTCTTTTTTTCTTTAAAAAGGCGGCACTTTCTGCCGTGGCAGAGAGCGCCGCGCTATTTATTTCTTTACTCTACAGTGATTGCATCTTCGGCATTTTCTTCTTCCATTGAGATTGGCTCAGCTCTTCTGTAGCGCTGCATGCCTGTTCCTGCAGGAACGAGTTTACCGATGATAACATTTTCCTTCAAGCCGAGAAGCTCATCGCGCTTGCCTTTGATTGCAGCATCTGTAAGCACTCGTGTTGTTTCCTGGAAGGATGCTGCAGACAGGAATGAATCCGTCTCAAGTGATGCTTTTGTGATACCAAGCAGTACTGGACGTCCTGTTGCTGGCATTTTGCCTTCAAGAAGTGCTTTGCGGTTAGCGTCAGTGAACTGATGGATTTCAAGCAATGTGCCTGGCAGTACATCTGTTTCACCGGCGTCGATCACCCTGATTTTGCGCATCATCTGGCGCACCATTACTTCTACGTGCTTGTCGCCGATTTCAACACCCTGCATACGGTATACCTTTTGAACTTCTTTCAATAAGTATTCCTGCACGGATTGAACATCTTTGACTCTTAAAAGTTCCTTAGGGTCAATCGAACCTTCTGTGAGTTCCTGACCGCGTTCTACATGGTCATTTATAGCAACCTTCAGGCGTGCTGTATATGGCGCATTGTATGTGCGGCTTTCGATTTCACCTTGAATGACGATTTCCTGCTGACGATCTTTTCCTTCGTTGATGCCGACTACGACACCTTCCAATTCAGAGATGACTGCTTGCCCTTTAGGATTACGTGCTTCGAACAATTCCTGGATACGCGGAAGACCTTGTGTGATATCGTCTCCTGCAACGCCGCCCGTATGGAATGTACGCATTGTAAGCTGTGTACCTGGCTCACCGATTGACTGGGCAGCAATGATACCGACTGCTTCGCCAACTTCAACTTCCTGGCCAGTCGCAAGGTTGCGTCCGTAACACTTCTTACACACCCCGTGGCGTGTATTACATGTGAATGCAGAGCGAATCCATACTTCTTCAATCCCTGCTTCGACTACTTCAACAGACAAGTCTTCTGTAATCAATCCGTTTTCAGGTACAATCACAGCCTTTGTTTCAGGATGCTTGATTGCCTTTCTTGCATAACGGCCAATTAAACGCTCATCTAGAGGTTCGATTACTTCAGTACCATCTTTAAGCGACTTGATAAATAAGCCTCTATCTGTTCCGCAATCGTCTTCGCGCACAATGACATCCTGCGCTACGTCTACAAGACGGCGAGTCAAGTAACCTGAGTCAGCAGTCTTAAGTGCTGTATCGGCAAGACCTTTACGAGCACCGTGAGTGGAGATGAAGTACTCCAATACTGTCAGGCCTTCACGGAAACTTGACTTGATCGGCAACTCGATGATTCGTCCAGCCGGGTTGGCCATCAGACCACGCATACCAGCAAGCTGCGTGAAGTTGGACGCGTTACCACGGGCACCGGAGTCACTCATCATGAAGATAGGGTTTGAATTATCCAGTGATTTCATCAGCTTAGCCTGGATATTATCCTTCGCCTGGCTCCAGATAGAAATTACGCGATCATAACGCTCATCCTCGGTAATCAAACCGCGTCTGAACTGCTTAAGAACATTATCTACCTTTGTTTGTCCATCTGAAATGATTTCCTGCTTCTCTTTAAGAACCACGATATCAGCCACACCAACCGTAATACCCGCTTTAGTAGAGTATGTGAAGCCAAGTCCCTTCATACGGTCAAGCATTTTTGATGTTTCAGTGATTTTGAACTTCTTGAATACTTCAGCAATGATGTTTCCAAGAATTTTCTTCTTGAACGGATCCACCAATGGCATAGACTTGATGACTGCCTTCACGTCTGCGCCTTTTTCCACAAAATACTTTTCTGGAGTTTTCTCCTCAAGGTTTTGCTTCGATGGCTCATTGATGTAAGGGAATGACGCTGGAAGGATTTCATTGAAAATCAGCTTTCCAACTGTCGTGATCAATAGCTGGCCATTTTGTTCTTCAGTGAATGTCTGGTTGCCAAGTGATGATGCGGCAACAGCAACACGAGTATGAAGGTGTACATAGCCATTCTGGTATGCAATCAATGCTTCGTTCGCATCTTTAAAGACCATGCCTTCACCAACAGCATCTTCTCTTTCCAGAGTCAGGTAATAGTTACCTAAAACCATATCCTGTGAAGGAGTAACAACCGGCTTTCCATCTTTAGGGTTCAGGATGTTCTGAGCAGCAAGCATCAATAGGCGCGCTTCTGCCTGTGCTTCAGCAGAAAGTGGAACGTGAACCGCCATCTGGTCACCATCGAAGTCAGCGTTGTAAGCTGTACATACGAGCGGGTGAAGACGGATTGCGCGTCCTTCGACCAATGTTGGCTCGAACGCCTGAATTCCAAGTCTGTGAAGTGTCGGGGCACGGTTCAGCAATACTGGGTGCTCCTTGATTACATCTTCAAGCACATCCCAAACATCAGGGCTAACGCGCTCAATTTTACGTTTAGCAGACTTAATGTTGTGCGCTAAACCTTTTTGCACTAATTCTTTCATTACGAATGGCTTGAACAGCTCAAGTGCCATTTCTTTAGGCAGACCGCACTGGTACATTTGAAGGTTAGGACCTACGACGATAACCGAACGGCCTGAGTAGTCAACACGCTTACCAAGAAGGTTTTGACGGAAACGGCCTTGCTTACCCTTCAGCATATGAGAAAGGGACTTCAATGGACGGTTACCTGGTCCAGTTACCGGACGACCGCGGCGGCCGTTATCGATCAAAGCATCAACAGCTTCCTGCAGCATACGCTTTTCGTTCTGGACGATGATGCTAGGAGCACCAAGGTCTAGAAGACGCTTAAGGCGGTTGTTACGGTTGATTACACGTCGGTACAGGTCATTCAGGTCGGAGGTTGCGAAACGTCCACCGTCAAGCTGTACCATCGGGCGAAGCTCCGGCGGGATAACAGGGAGCACATCAAGGATCATCCAAGACGGCTCATTCCCTGAACCACGGAATGCTTCCACTACTTCGAGGCGCTTGATCGCACGAGTACGACGCTGGCCTTGTGCTGTTCTTAATTCTTCTTTGAGCATATCTGCTTCTTTATCAAGATCGATATCTGAAAGCAGCTTTTTAATGGCTTCAGCTCCCATTGCAGCCTGGAACTTGTTGCCGTATTTTTCGCGGTAAGCACGGTATTCTTTCTCTGACAACAATTGCTTCTTTTCAAGAGCAGTGTCGCCAGTTTCCGTTACTACATACGAAGCAAAGTAAATAACTTCTTCGAGCGCGCGCGGAGACATATCAAGGACTAGTCCCATGCGACTAGGAATTCCTTTGAAATACCAAATGTGAGAAACAGGAGCAGCAAGCTCGATGTGTCCCATTCTTTCACGACGGACTTTTGCACGTGTTACTTCAACACCGCATCGGTCACAGACTACGCCTTTATAGCGGACTCTTTTGTACTTTCCGCAGTGACATTCCCAGTCCTTCGTCGGTCCGAAGATACGTTCACAGAATAAGCCGTCTTTTTCTGGCTTTAAAGTACGATAGTTGATTGTTTCCGGCTTTTTAACCTCACCGAAAGACCAAGAACGGATCTTGTCGGGTGAAGCGAGGCCAATTTTCATGTACTCAAAATTATTAACATCTAGCAAGGGGCCTACCTCCCTTTTAATCTAGGGTTTTACCCTTATGGTCTTCCAAAAAGAAACACACGTGGACAATACTGTTATTCAACTGTTTGTTCACGTGTGCCAATTAGATGGACCTATTCTTTCATTCCTACCTTTTCAGAACTCATTTCCTCTGTTTCAGGAGCAATTGTCAATGATTCTGCATGCTGCAATTCTTCTTCATCATCAAAATCGCGCATTTCGATCTCTTTTTCATCGCCTGATAGGATCTTGACGTCCATACCAAGACTTTGCAATTCTTTCATCAGTACTTTGAATGATTCAGGAACGCCTGGTTCTGGTACGTTTTCACCTTTTACAATTGCTTCATATGTTTTGACACGTCCAACAACATCATCGGACTTGACAGTTAAGATTTCCTGCAATGTGTAAGCAGCGCCGTATGCTTCAAGCGCCCAAACCTCCATCTCCCCGAAACGCTGTCCGCCGAACTGGGCTTTACCGCCGAGTGGCTGCTGCGTAACAAGTGAGTATGGTCCAGTAGAACGAGCATGTAGCTTATCGTCTACCATGTGAGCAAGCTTGATCATATACATGACACCGACAGATACACGGTTATCGAATGGTTCACCTGTACGTCCATCGTATAGGACTGTTTTCGCATCACGGGCCATACCCGCTTCCTGGATCGTTGACCATACGTCTTCCTCACGAGCGCCATCGAAAACCGGTGAAGCAACGTGAATTCCAAGGTAGCGTGCTGCCATACCAAGGTGAAGCTCAAGAACCTGACCGATATTCATACGTGATGGTACCCCTAGTGGGTTAAGCATGATATCGACTGGTGTTCCGTCCGGCAGGAAAGGCATATCCTCTTCCGGAAGGATTTTAGAGATAACCCCTTTGTTACCGTGGCGTCCTGCCATTTTGTCACCTTCAGAAATCTTACGCTTCTGAACGATGTAAGCACGGACAAGCTGGTTAACGCCAGGAGGAAGTTCGTCGCCATCTTCACGGTTGAACACTTTGACGTCAAGGACGATTCCGCCGCCGCCGTGTGGAACACGCAATGAAGTATCACGGACTTCCCTTGCTTTTTCACCGAAGATCGCATGAAGGAGACGTTCTTCCGCAGTCAATTCAGTAACCCCTTTAGGCGTTACCTTACCTACTAGAAGATCTCCATCTTTCACTTCAGCACCGACACGGATGATTCCGCGCTCGTCTAGGTTTCTCAAGGCATCTTCCCCGACGTTCGGGATATCGCGTGTGATTTCTTCAGGTCCAAGTTTCGTATCGCGGGACTCTGATTCATATTCTTCTATATGGATAGATGTATAAACATCATCCTTAACGAGGCGCTCACTCATGATGATCGCATCCTCGTAGTTATAACCATTCCAAGTCATGAAGCCGACAAGGACGTTACGTCCTAGTGCCAGTTCACCTTTTTCCATTGACGGTCCGTCAGCAAGGATTTCACCCTTCACCACACGGTCACCAAGGCTTACGATCGGGCGCTGGTTATAGCAAGTACCTTGATTGGAACGAATGAACTTAAGCATGCGGTATTTATCAAGGTCACCCTTAACTTCCTGACCATCTACTTCAGTAACACGGCGAACCCATACTTGACGTGCTTCAACATGTTCGACAATTCCTTCATGCTTACAGATTACTGCAGCACCGGAATCCTTTGCATTCACGTGCTCCATTCCCGTACCTACGATTGGTGCTTCCGGCTGCAATAACGGAACAGCCTGTCGTTGCATGTTCGCACCCATCAGCGCTCGGTTGGAGTCATCGTTTTCTAAGAACGGGATACACGCAGTCGCTGCGGAAACAACCTGTTTAGGTGATACGTCCATATAATCGACGCGGTCACGCTTAACAACAGTGTTTTCACCGCGGAAACGCGCTATTACTTCATCATCAATGAAAGAACCATCATCAGCAAGCCGAGCATTCGCCTGTGCCACTACATAGTTATCTTCTTCATCAGCTGTTAAGTAATCGAAATGTCTTGTCACTTTACCTGTTTCCGGGTCAACGCGACGGTACGGAGTCTCGATGAATCCGAAGCGGTTAACCTTGGCGAAACTTGAAAGTGAGTTGATCAAACCGATGTTTGGACCTTCCGGCGTTTCAATCGGACACATACGTCCGTAGTGGGAATAGTGAACGTCACGCACTTCGAAACCAGCGCGCTCACGTGTAAGACCACCAGGTCCCAATGCAGAAAGACGCCTTTTATGTGTCAATTCAGCCAGCGGATTCGTCTGGTCCATGAACTGTGAAAGCTGGGAGCTTCCAAAGAACTCTTTTATGGACGCAATTACCGGGCGGATATTGATTAATTGCTGCGGTGTAATCGTATTAGTGTCCTGGATGGACATCCTCTCACGGACTACACGCTCCATTCTGGACAAACCAATACGGAATTGGTTTTGCAACAGTTCACCTACAGAACGAAGGCGTCTGTTTCCTAAATGGTCGATGTCATCCGTGTCGCCAACACCGTGCAGCAAGTTAAAGAAGTAGCTGATGGATGAAATGATATCAGCAGGTGTGATATTTTTAATCGGTTCAGGGACATAAGCGTTTCCTAGAACATTAATTTCCTTCTCGCCCTCAACATCGTTCGGAGAGTAAATTTTAATGCTTTGGAGCGTTACGTTCTCTTCCACCACGCCGCCATATGGGCTGAAATCCTTGAAGCCAACATTCTTCTCCAGCGCAGGTATAATCTTATCGAGTGTACGGCGGTCTAAAGTGACACCCTTCTCGGCAATGATTTCTCCTGTTTCAGGATCGACTAATGTTTCTGCAAGCTTTTGCCCGAATAGACGGTTCTTAATATGAAGCTTTTTGTTGATTTTATAACGCCCTACATTTGCAAGGTCATAGCGCTTTGGATCAAAGAATCTTGATACCAGCAGGCTTTTTGCGTTGTCAACTGTAGGCGGTTCGCCTGGACGGAGACGCTCGTAAATTTCAAGGAGCGCTTTTTCCGTACTTTCCGTATTGTCTTTTTCAAGAGTATTACGGATATATTCGTTATCACCGATCAGATCAATGATTTCTTGATCAGAACCGAACCCTAATGCACGCAAAAGAACCGTAACAGGGAGTTTCCTCGTACGATCGATCCTTACATATACAACATCCTTGGCATCTGTTTCATACTCTAACCAGGCGCCACGGTTAGGAATAACGGTCGCAGTGAACCCTTTCTTCCCGTTCTTATCAAGTTTTCCGCTGTAGTACACACTTGGTGAACGCACTAACTGGGAAACGATAACCCTCTCAGCACCGTTAATTACAAACGTGCCAGTTTCTGTCATAAGCGGGAAATCGCCCATGAAGACATCCTGGTCCTTAACTTCACCTGTTTCCTTATTTACAAGGCGGACCTTTACTCGCAATGGTGCAGAGTAAGTGACGTCTCTTTCTTTTGATTCTTCCACTGGATATTTCGGTTCGCCAAGACTGTAATCGATAAACTCTAACGATAAGTTACCAGTAAAGTCTTCAATCGGTGAAATGTCCTGGAACATTTCACGGAGGCCCTCATCAAGAAACCATTGATAGGAAGAGGTTTGAATTTCAATCAAATTCGGCAATTCCAAAACTTCACTGATGCGAGCATAACTTCTACGTTGGCGGTGTCGTCCATACTGAACTAGTTGACCTGTCAACTGATTCACCCCTCAAATCAAGCGTTATTATTCATCTATCCCTGTCTTGTCCATGAAGTTTCCTCCATTTCAAAAGACAAAAAGAAAAAGGGTTTTTACCTAAAAACCACATTTCCTGCAACGAACAATTATTTTGTTAGTTTTCCCTTTATGCCCAAAATTATACAACTTTCGATGAAAATAGCAATTGAAAAGAAAACTAATATATTGGCATTTTATAATATTAACATAGCGGTTTTCTCACGTCAACATTTAACAGATTTGAGAATAAAGTATCCTTTACTTTTTGCCGCAATGTCTACTTCACCAAACAACTCTTTCATTTTTTCCATTGCAGATGGCGCACCCTGTTTTTTTTGGATGACCACCCAAAGCTCTCCACCTTCAGCTAAATGCAGAAAACTTTGTTCAAAAATATCATGCACAACCTTTTTTCCGGCACGGATCGGCGGGTTCGTTAGAATTGCATCGAATCCCTTTTCCTCCACTCCAGTCAGCCGGTCACTTTCATAGATTTTCACGTTGGCCACTTTATTTTCGGACGCATTTTGCTCAGCAAGCATAATCGCTCTTTCATTGACATCCACCATGTGGACCATTGATTCTGGATAAGCCTTCGCTAGCGAAAGGCCGATCGGTCCATAGCCGCAGCCGACATCAAGAATCAATCCATCAGCTTTATTCAAATCGAAAGTGTCGATCAATAACCTTGACCCAAAATCGACTTCCTTTTTCGAAAAAACTCCATTGTCAGTCTTAAAGCGGAAGCTATTCCCCTTCAATTCACTTTGCCATTTCGCAGGATTGCTTTCGGTACTGGGTTTGCGGGAGTAATAATGTTCAGACAAAATCTCTCACCTCCACGGGGACTCATTTGAAGAATGCGATCGCGGATTGCATTGCTACTGCGGTATTATAAGCTTTTTGAAATTAAAAAGCAAAATCAGAAACTGATAAAGCGAAAAAAAAGCCCGCTTTAGCAGCGAGCTTTTTATTGTAAGGTTGATTACTTAACTTCGACGTTAGCTCCAACTTCTTCAAGCTTAGCTTTGATTTCTTCAGCTTCTTCTTTAGAAACGCCTTCTTTAAGAGCTTTAGGAGCGTTGTCAACAACTTCCTTCGCTTCTTTAAGACCAAGACCTGTGATTTCACGAACAACTTTGATAACCTTGATCTTCTGGTCGCCAGCAGATGCAAGTACTACGTCAAATTCAGTTTGTTCTTCAGCAGCAGCTCCAGCAGCTCCACCCATCATAGCAACTGGTGCAGCAGCAGTTACGCCGAATTCTTCTTCGATTGCTTTTACTAGATCGTTAAGTTCTAAAACAGTCATATTTTTAACTGCTTCAATGATTTGTTCTTGAGTCATGATTTGTTTCCTCCTAATAGGTTAGTTTTTTATTGTTAAACGGTAATTATTTTTAACTTACGCGCCTTGCTCTTCTTTCTGTTCTGCAACAGCTTTTGCAGCAAGAGCAAGATTGCGGATTGGAGCTTGAAGTACGCTGAGTAGCATAGAAAGTAGACCTTCGCGAGACGGTAGGTCTGCAAGTGCCTTGATTTCTTCTACTGTAACGATGTTGCCTTCAACTACACCCGCCTTGATTTCAAGCGCTTCGTGCTTTTTAGCGAATTCGTTAAGAATCTTCGCTGGTGCTACTACATCTTCAGTACTGAACGCGATTGCGTTAGGACCAGTTAAAGATGTGTTTAAGTCAGCAAGTTCAGCAGCTTCAGCAGCACGGCGTGTCATAGAGTTTTTGTAAACTTTGAATTCTACGCCAGCTTCACGAAGCTCTTTACGAAGTTCTGTTACTTCAGAAACTGTAAGTCCGCGGTAATCAACAACGATTGTTGATTTGCTTTCTTTTAGTTTGCCAGCAATCTCGTCAACGATTTGCTTTTTCACTTCGATGATATTGCTCATCCTTACACCTCCTGTAGATTTTTGCATTTATACCGATCAAATAAAAACCTCCGCATCAAGACAGACACGGAGGAAGTATACAATAGTAAAATTGTTGCTCTATCGTATGACCTCGGCAGGTTATTAAGCTATAAGCCCCTGCTGTCTGCGGTACAAATGTTATTTTATTTTCACAACAAGAAGAATTATATCTAATGCTTCTTTAATTGTCAAATACTATTATTTTACAGTTGAAGGATCTACTTTAACGCCAGGTCCCATTGTAGTAGAGATCGTAACGTTTTTCATGTAAGTCCCTTTAGCTGCAGCAGGCTTAACCTTCATCATAGTTTCGAAGATTGTGTTGAAGTTTTCAACAAGCTTTCCATCTTCGAAAGAAACTTTTCCGATAGGTACGTGGATGTTACCAGACTTATCAACGCGGTATTCTACTTTACCAGCTTTGATTTCGTTAACTGCTTTCGTTACATCGAAAGTAACTGTGCCAGTCTTAGGGTTTGGCATTAAGCCTTTAGGTCCCAATACGCGGCCAAGCTTACCAACTTCACCCATCATGTCAGGTGTTGCAACGATTACGTCAAAGTCGAACCAGCCTTGCTGGATCTTAGTGATGTATTCTGCATCGCCAACATAGTCTGCGCCAGCAGCTTCTGCTTCTTTTAACTTTTCGCCTTTAGCGAATACTAGTACACGTTGAGTTTTACCAGTACCGTTTGGAAGCACAACTGCTCCACGGATTTGCTGGTCAGCTTTCTTAGGGTCTACGCCCAAACGGAAAGCAGCTTCAACTGTAGCGTCAAATTTAACTGTGCTTGTCTTTTTAGCAAGCTCAATTGCCTCAGCAGCTGTATATGCTTGAGAGCGATCTACAAGCTTAACAGCTTCAAGATACTTTTTACCTTTTTTAGCCATTTTTATTTCCTCCTAGAATGTGGTTTTAACGGAATAACCTCCCACTTTGAAAAGCGGAGGCACCTCGATCAGCACCGACAGGCACTGGAAGACCAGACAGTAAAGCTGGGCTGAAGTGTCCTGAAGGGCTAGGTGCCAGAGCTAGACACAACGAAAAGCGGTGGTACCTGGGGTACCAGAGCTCAAAAAGCAAAGGCGCTTCATGAGCGCCATATCGGACAGATAAAAGGTTGCGAGTGAAATCCATCAGCTTCGCAACCCCATCAATCCACTGTAGCAAAATTAGTCTTCGATCGTGATACCCATGCTGCGAGCAGTACCTTCAACCATGCGCATTGCTGCTTCAACGCTAGCTGCGTTAAGGTCAGGCATTTTCTGTTCAGCAATTTCGCGTACTTTATCACGCTTAACTGTCGCTACTTTATTACGGTTTGGTTCACCAGAACCAGACTGAATTCCAGCTGCTACCTTCAAAAGAACTGCAGCAGGAGGAGTTTTCGTAATAAATGTAAATGAACGGTCTTCAAAAACCGTAATCTCAACAGGAATGATTAGTCCAGCTTGGTCAGCTGTACGAGCGTTAAACTCCTTACAGAATCCCATGATGTTAACACCGGCTTGACCTAGTGCAGGTCCAACTGGTGGTGCCGGATTGGCTTTGCCAGCAGGGATTTGCAATTTAACCATCTTAATTACTTTTTTAGCCACGAGACACACCTCCTTAAAGTCCGTGATGTGGTAATAGGGGATTTTCCCCTCCCACTCATCTTAAAAGTCTTTATATAAAATAAAGAACTTGAATATATCTGTCAATCGTCCAAGACATACTGACCTATGAAATATTAACACTTTTTAAAGTTGAATTCAAGTTATTTCAGATTATATTTTTTCAATCTGTGAAAATTCGAGTTCCACCGGAGTATCGCGACCGAACATATTGACAAGAACTTTAAGCTTTGCCTTGTCCTTATCAATCTCTTCGATTGTTCCTG
The DNA here is from genome assembly GCF_018613155.1 of Bacillus sp. ISL-55. Classification (GTDB taxonomy): domain Bacteria; phylum Bacillota; class Bacilli; order Bacillales; family Cytobacillaceae; genus Mesobacillus. Next base: position 45,691 of record NZ_JAGGQU010000034.1, read on the forward strand.
TGAAGTTGGCAAATGGCCCTTCGCTTACCTGAACAGTTTCACCAAGTTCGAAATTGATATCAACCTTCTTCTCCTCAACTCCCATGCGCTTGAGGATGAACGTTACTTCGTCAGGCAATAACGCGGTTGGTTTTGATCCTGCACCAGAAGAACCAACGAATCCAGTTACTCCTGGAGTGTTGCGGACAACATACCATGAATCATCGGTCATGACCAATTCTACCAGGACATAGCCCGGGAAAGTCTTTCTCTTAACAACTTTCTTTTTACCATTTTTGAAATCTGTTTCTTCTTCTTCAGGTACGATAACCCGGAAGATCTTATCTTGCATGCCCATTGTTTCTACACGCTTTTCAAGATTTGTCTTGACCTTGTTCTCGTAGCCTGAGTAAGTATGCACTACATACCAATTCTTTTCCATCATAGAGGACTAAATCGTCCGTCCCTCCCTATTTCCAAATGCACTAGAAAAGCGTGAGTGCCTTGGTCAGCCTTGAGGGCTAGGCACTGGAGCTTTCAACATCTAATGTAAAGGTGAATTTTTCAAGCAAATAAAAAACCCGTTATCCGGGCTTTTAAACTTGTCCTGCGTTTATATTTTCCATTATACCATGAGTTCGTAGTGGTTATTCAAGAATTAAGCGAATCAATTCAGAAATACCAAGGTCTAACACTGCGAAGAATAGAGCCGCAAAAGCAACTGTAGACAGAACCGTAATCGTGTAGCGAGTCAGTTCTTTGCGTCTAGGCCAGCTGACCTTCCTCATTTCACGTCCAACTTCACTGAAAAAATTTGTGATGCGCTGCATTTTGTAACCTCCAACTTATCGGGATTCCATATGATGATCTATCTGAAAACCTTATTTCGTTTCCTTATGAACTGTATGGGCACCGCAGTTGCTGCAGTACTTTTTCAGCTCCAGTCGTTCTGTTTGCGTTTGCTTGTTGCTCGTTGTGGAATAATTGCGGGAACCGCATTCCTGACAAGCAAGAGTCACTTTGTTATTCATTGACATCTACACCCGCTTTAACAGGCCAGTTTCTATGAAACCGCCATCTATATATATCTTTAAAAAGATACCACGGCAGATAGCTTGTGTCAATAAGTGGTTACGAGATTAAAAGTCAGTTTTGTGGCTATTTTTCGTCAATTCAGGCTACACCGACAGCTCTCTCAGCTCAAGATACCGTTCAAGTTTCCGCTTCACGCGCTGAAGCGCATTGTCGATTGACTTGACATGGCGATTCAGCTCTTCGGAAATTTCCTGGTAAGACTGTCCGTCCAAATATAATGCGAGCACTTTTCGCTCAAGGTCACTCAGCAGCTCTGTCATTTTCACTTCAATCTGGTCAAACTCTTCCTGGTTGATAAATAACTCTTCGGGGTCCATCACTTTGGCTCCGGATAAAACATCCATCAGCGTCCTGTCCGATTCTTCATCATAAATCGGCTTGTCCAGGGAAACATAGGAGTTAAGCGGGATGTGTTTTTGCCTTGTGGCCGTCTTGATGGCCGTAATGATCTGACGGGTAATGCATAGTTCTGCAAATGCTTTGAATGATGTTAGCTTGTCCTCCCGGAAATCACGGATTGCTTTATATAAGCCGATCATTCCTTCTTGCACGATGTCCTCTTTATCTGCTCCAATCAGGAAGTATGACCGTGCTTTCGCCCGAACAAAATTCCTGTATTTGTGAATCAGATAATCAAGTGCGTCACTTTCTCCTCTGTGCACTGCTTCTACAATTTCTTCATCTTCCAGCAACAAATAAGCTTCATTTAAACGATTACCGATGTCAGCACTCATTAAGATCCCCCCGCCCGCACATACAGTTAGAAATATTATACAGCAGGCTTTTTTAAGGCGTCAACAGGTCAATGCTCTCCTCTGCGCCATTTTTCAAAAATTTCTGCCACTTCTTTTGTAAGCGGAATCTTGGCACTTGGCTTTTTTTCCTGGATTACTTTCACTCGTTTTTCAATTTTTTTGCTGATTAAATTTGTTTCGTTAAGCAGCTCCCTTGCTGATTTTCTTAGGGCTCCCTGTCCAAAAATCGCCCACTGCTCGGTGTAGTCTGAGGTGGCTACATGGATCTGCGTTTTGCGGTTGCTGAGGTCGATCGCCAGCCTTTCAATCCGCTCATCCGCTGTTTCATTTTCTTTTGTAAAAATAACTTCTACCTTGTAGTTTTTGTATTTCTTTTGGTTACCCGATACAAAATGTGCATCAAAAACAATGATGACGCGATAGCCGGTATAGGCCTGATATTCAGCCATAATTTCCACCAGGCGGTCCCTGGCAGCTGAAAGCTCTCTCTTCTTCAAGCTGACCAGCTCCGGCCATGCGCCGATAATGTTGTAGCCGTCAACAAGCAGGATATCCATTCCTATTCCCCTAGCGGATGACGTTTGCGGTGAACTTCATACATCAAGAGTGCTGCGGCAACTGATGCATTCAGGGAAGTAACATGTCCAACCATTGGAAGACTTAAAAGAAAATCACACTTGTCCCTGATCAGCCTTCCCATTCCTTTTCCTTCGCTGCCGATCACCAGGCCAAGAGGAAAAGTTCCATCGATTTGACGAAAATCCTGTTTTGCCGAAGCATCCGTTCCAGCGATCCAGACACCGCGTCCCTTCAATTCATCGATTGTCTGCGCCATATTCGTGACTCTCGCAACCGGGATATATTCGATGGCACCAGTTGATAATTTTGCAACTGTAGTTGTCAGTCCAACAGCTCTTCTTTTAGGAATGATAATCCCGTGAGCCCCTGAGGCATCAGCTGTCCTCATGATGGAACCTAGATTGTGCGGATCCTCAATTTCATCGAGGAGCAAAAAGAAAGGAGGCTCATTTTTCTTTTCTGCTGCCGCGAATAAATCATCGATCTCCGCATATTCATAGGCTGCCACCTGGGCGATGACACCCTGGTGATTTCCATCCGCAAGCTGGTCGATTTTCTTTTTCGGGACGAATTGGACGATGACATTGGCTTCCTTCGCCATCCCGATGACCTGTTGCATCTGTCCGCTCTGGGAGCCCTCCGCAATCAGGATTTTGTTAATGTCCCGTTCCGATTTCAAGGCTTCGATCACCGGATTTTTTCCGATTATGTAATCCTGGTTTTCGTGTTGTTCTTGAAGCTGGTCAGGTTTTTGTCCGTGTTTCTGATCGCGTTTTGGTTCGAGTTTTTGGTCTAGTCTTGGCTCGTGTTTCCTATCACGTCTTTGCTCGTGTTTTTGATCACGCTTTGCCTCATGTTCCTGGCCCCTGGCTGCTCTGTTCTTTGGCTTATCATCCTGTCTTTGCGCCTGGTTCCGAGCTGGTTTGCGCTTCTTGTCATCAACGGGCTTTTGCCTATTGTTCCGGCTTTGTTTCTGGCTCATGGAATCTTTCCTCCCTTCTTTCTTCAGCAAGTGTAAATATTGTGGTTATCAGTTCTTCTATCCGTTGCTCATTGCCTGCCAGATATAGAGAACCAATCAAGGCCTCAAAGGCTGTGCTGTAACGGTAAGTTTGGACATCGGTGTTCCTCGGAACAGATCCTGACTTCGCATTCCTGCCCCTTTTTACAATTGTCATTTCCGCTTCGGACAGAATCTCCATGTCGATCAGTTTGTGGAGGTATTTCGCCTGTGATTTTGCCGATACATAAGCGGTCGCTTCTTTATGCAGCTTATTTGGCCGAACCTTGCCGCTTTGCAGCAGGTGATGCCGGACATACAGTTCATATACAGCATCACCCATGTAGGCAAGCGCCAGGCTATTCAATTGTTTTTCATCTACTTTTTGTTCGTAATGCAGCATCATTTAGCCTCTTTTCCATCTGATGCCTTGCGGAGTGTCTTCGATGATGATATTCATTTCCTTCAACTGGTCACGGATCTCATCTGCCAGCTGGAAATTCCTGTCCTTGCGAGCCTGCGTTCTTTTTTCGATCAAGGCTTCGATATCTTCATCAAGCAATTCCTCATCTTTAAGCGACAGGCCGAGGACGTCGAACAAAATCTCAAATTCCTTTAAGAATGCGTTAATTACTTCCTCGGAAGTGTTTTTCTCCATCAAGTACAGATTAGATAACTTTGAAAGTTCAAACAGAGTGGATACGCCATTTGCGGTGTTAAAGTCATCATCCATATCCTTGATGAACTGCTCACGGAGCCCGGCGATTTTATCCAGCCATTCCTGGTTGTCATCAGTAAGATTAGCGCTTGTTTCGAGTCTGTGCTTCAGATTTTGGTAAGATGTTTTCAAGCGCTCGAAAGCAGCACTTGTCTTTTCAAGTAGCTCCTGGCTGTAATTGATCGGATTCCGGTAATGAACTGAAATCATGAAAAATCTTAATACCTGTGGATCAACCTGCTTAATGATGTCATGAACTGTGACAAAATTGCCAAGTGACTTGGACATCTTTTCATTGTCAATATTGATGTATCCATTATGCATCCAGTAGCGGGCAAATGTCTGCCCTGTCAGCGCCTCTGACTGAGCGATTTCATTTTCATGGTGCGGGAAGGCCAAATCCTGTCCGCCAGCATGGATATCGATTGTATCCCCAAGATATTCGCGGGCCATCGCCGAGCACTCAATATGCCAGCCTGGACGGCCTTTCCCCCAAGGACTATCCCAGGAAATCTCGCCTTCCTTTGCAGTCTTCCAAAGCACGAAGTCAAGGGCATCCTGTTTCTTTTCCCCAACCTGGATTCTTGCTCCTACCTTCAGCTCTTCAATGGATTGATGGGAAAGCTTGCCGTATTCTTTGAACTCTCTCGTGCGATAGTACACATCTCCGCCTGATTCATAGGCAAAGCCCTTGTCAATCAGCGCGCTGATAAAGTCAATAATCAAATCCATCGTTTCCGTTACCCTTGGGTGCGCATCAGCTTTCTTGCAGCCAAGCGCATGGACATCCTCAAAGTAAGCATCGATGAATCTTTGCGCGATTGTCGGGACATCTTCCCCGAGTTCATTCGCTGCTTTGATCAGTTTGTCATCGACATCAGTGAAGTTCGAAACAAAATTCACATCATAGCCGCGGAATTCAAGATAGCGGCGGACCGTATCAAAAACGATGGCCGGGCGGGCATTTCCGATGTGAATATAGTTATAAACGGTAGGACCGCAAACATACATTTTCACTTTTCCCTCTTCTAGCGGGATAAACTCTTCCTTGTTACGAGTGATTGTATTATAGATTTTAATTCCCATTTTCCATGCCCCTTCCTTGCTTCGCAACTTCAAGTTCTTCATTTAATTTGACTAATTCAAGTTCCTTTTTCAATTTAACCAATTCCATTTCGATTTCCTTGCATCGATCTGCTACGGGATCAGGCAAATCGCGATGGTTAAAGTCCTTCTTGACTCTTACGCCATCCTGGATGACGATTTTCCCAGGGATGCCAACAACCGTGGAGTTTGGAGGCACATCCTTCAGGACAACCGACCCGGCCCCCACCTTAGAATTCTCCCCAATCGTGATCGAACCTAAAACCTTCGCCCCGGTGGCTATCAGCGCATTGTCATTGACAGTAGGGTGGCGTTTCCCCTTTTCCTTGCCAGTACCGCCCAGGGTCACCCCCTGGAACACAGTCACATTATCACCAATCTCACATGTCTCACCAATGACGACCCCCATTCCATGGTCGATGAAAAAACGTCTGCCAATCTTGGCTCCTGGATGGATTTCTACCCCCGTGAAGAAACGGCTGATTTGCGAAATGGCTCTAGCGATAAAGTAAAACTTCCGCTTGTAGAAAGCATGTGCCAAGCGATGGGACCAAATCGCATGCAGGCCAGCGTAGGTCAAAACCACTTCGAGCACGCTCCTGGCAGAAGGATCCTGATCAAAAACAACATCTATGTCTTCCTTCATCATCTTAAACATGGTGAAATCCTCCTTCTTAATAATTTTTTATTGCATTCTTGCTCAGTAGTGAGCACCCATAAAGCTGAAATTTGGTTAAAGCCCTACTAATTTGTTCTATGTGATCGTAATGTGGCGTTACCATTTTTTTGAGCCACATAATCCAAATCGCCTGACAGTACATCATGAACAAAAAGCGCAAGTGCCTCGTTCAGCCCCGACAAGCGCTGGAGGGACGCCCAATGAAGTCGTTCTTTGACTTCAATGGGCGGCTCGAAGCGACTCGAGGGGCTAGGCGCTGGAGCTGGATTAAGAAAACCACAGGCAGTTATCCACACCTAAATAACTTTATAATTTCCTTAACAAATAAAAAAGCGCCCCTGTCGTATACGACAGAGACGCTTGTTATGCGCGGTTCCACTCTGTTTAGGCTACCTAAAGCAATAGCCTCAACTTTCACCTGTTAACGGGAGGACCCGCCCGATACTACTCAGGCACGATTGCCTTTTCGCAAAGGGACTCCGAGGCGCATTTCGAAAAATGAGAGGCCTGAACCACTTTCAGCCGGTGATGGTTCTCTCTAATAAGCGTCATTCTTCTACTTTTCCTCTTCAACACTTTGGTTATATAGAATTACTCTTACTATATTACATTTTTGTATTTCTGTTAACTAAAATAGCTTAAAAAAGTTATTAGCCTAAAAGCTTCTGGACTCTTTCCATCACTTTTTCTTTGCCGATCAGTTCCATCGCAAGCATCAGGTCCGGTCCATGTGTTTGCCCTGTTGCTGCTGCACGGATTGGCATGAACAGCTTCTGACCCTTATGGCCAGTTCCTTTTTGGACAGCCTTGACTGCTGCCTTGATTCCATCAGCCTTGAACTCTTCAAGCTTATCGATCTCGGCAAGGAATGCATTCAGCACTTCTGGAACCTGTTCACCTGCAAGGACTTCTTTTGCCTCTTCATCATAGTTTACCTCAGCGCGGAAAAATAAATCCGACATCTCAACGATTTCCGCTCCGAAGCTCATTTTATCATGGTAAAGGGAAATCAGGCCGCGAACCCATGCATCCTCTTCCGCTGTACGAGTTCCGCTGACTTTTCCAGCTTTAACAAGATGCGGAAGAGCTAGCTCGACAACACGGTCCAGATCGGCTTTTTTCATATATTGATTGTTCATCCATGCAAGCTTCTGCTGGTCAAAGAGCGCAGGGGACTTTGAAAGTCTTGCCGGATCGAAAATCTCGATGAACTCATCTTTGGAGTAAATCTCTTCTTCACCTGTTGGTGACCATCCAAGCAGGGTAATGAAGTTGAACAACGCTTCAGGCAGATAGCCTAGCTCTTCGTATTGCTCGATGAACTGGATGATGGACTCGTCACGCTTACTCAGCTTTTTGCGGCTTTCGTTGACAATCAGCGTCATATGGCCAAACACCGGCGGCTCCCAGCCAAGAGCTTCATAAATCACAAGCTGCTTAGGAGTATTGGAGATATGGTCATCCCCGCGAAGTACGTGGGAAATCTTCATCAAGTGGTCGTCAATGACAACCGCATAGTTATAAGTAGGCGTGCCATCTTTCTTGACGATGACATAATCACCCATCCCGTCGGACTCAAAGCTAACCTCACCTTTTACCATATCATCGAATTTAAGGATTTTGCCTGCTGGCACCTTGAAACGAAGGCTCGGCTGGCGACCTTCTTTTTCAAACTGTTCCTTCTGTTCTGCTGTCAGGTTGCGGCAGCGTCCTGAGTATTGAGGAGTTTCATTGCGTGCAGCCTGCTCTTCGCGCTCAGCTTCCAGCTCTTCCTCGGTGCAATAGCACTTGTAGGCGTGGCCTTTTTCAAGAAGCTCCTTATTGTATTGCTCATATATGTGGTTGCGTTCTGATTGGCGGTACGGTCCGTATTCGCCGCCAACATCGACGCTCTCATCCCAGTCGATTCCAAGCCACTGAAGATACTTCAACTGGCTTTGCTCTCCGCCTTCGATATTGCGTTTTTTATCTGTATCTTCAATGCGGATGATGAACTTTCCGCCTCTGTTGCGTGCAAATAAATAATTGAATAGTGCTGTACGCGCATTCCCGATATGTAAATGTCCAGTCGGACTCGGCGCATAACGCACCCGGATATCTGATGACATATTGAATCCTCCTCTAATATAGCTGTTCATTATTGTATCACTATCGATATATAAATCGGAAGTGGCTTATCAAGCTGCCTGCGATTTATTTCTCAGTCTCCTTTAACAAGACGGTTGCCTGGGAAGCGATACCTTCTCCCCGCCCCGGGAAACCGAGCTTCTCTGTTGTCGTCGCCTTGACGTTCACCTGGTTAGGAGTGCCTTCCAATAAACCTGCAATCCTATCACGCATCGCTTCGATATGCGGTGCCATCTTAGGCTGCTGGGCGATAATCGTGCAGTCTATGTTCACAAGCTCGTATCCTTTATCTTTCACAATCTTCCATACATGTTCAAGCAATTTAGCTGAATCAGCGTCCTTGAATTCAGGATCAGTATCCGGGAAATGTCTGCCGATGTCTCCTTCGCCGATTGCTCCAAGGCATGCATCAGCTACCGTATGTAAAAGCACATCGGCATCAGAGTGGCCAAGAAGCCCCTTTTCATATGGAATCGTGATTCCGCCAATGATCAGCGGGCGTCCTTCCGTCAGTTGATGCACATCGAAACCTTGTCCAATTCGAAACATAATGAATTACTCCTTTTAATTATCTGGGTTTATATACTCTATCAAACACCGGATTCCTTCCGCTTGCGCAGAATCGCCTGTGCAAAATATAAATCTTCTGGTGTTGTCAGCTTAATATTATCATAGTCCCCTTCAATGATGCTGACATGATGCGGGATCCGTTCGACTAGGCTAGATTCATCTGTACCGATGAATTGCTCCCCCATCGCCTTGTTATGGGCCTCACGCAATACGGAAGCACGGAAAGCCTGCGGGGTCTGGACTGACCACAAGCTTGAACGCTCAATTGTTTCGGCTACCATGCCGTTTGCCGCTTTCTTGATGGTATCTTTTACAGGAACAGCCACGATTGCCCCGCCATCCTTGCTTGCTGCCTCCACAAGTCTGTGGATGGTTTCTAGTCTGATGAATGGACGGGCAGCGTCATGGACAAGCACGATCCCATCCTGTGAATGGACTGCCCTCAGTCCGTTATATACACTGTCCTGGCGTTCCTTGCCGCCAGTGACAAGCGAAGATACTTTATGTATACCATATTCACTCAATAAAGACTTGAACTCTTGCTCATCACTAGGATTGATGGCGAGAATGATGCCTGAACATTCAGCATCCGCTTCAAACACCCTAAGTGTATGGATCAGGATCGGGACATTTTCCAAAGTGAGCAGCAACTTGTTTTTTCCTGCTCCCATTCTCTTCCCCTGACCTGCAGCCGGAATGATAACATGATAAGGCATGATGTTAATCCCCCCAATCTATTTTCTGCTATTGCAACCTTTTTGATAAAATGACTTTTAACATATAAACGGGCAGTCGAGGCCCTGCTTCACGCCTTCAAAAAATAGTGAAGGAAGCGGGAATCAACTGCCCATAAAGGCTTGGTCCATCCAGGGATGGATCAACTGATTATGCTTTTTTCCAACTGTTTCGGCTTTGCGAAAATCATTCGGCCAGCTGATGTTTGCAGCACACTTGTTACAAGAACATCGATACGCTTTCCGATATAATCGCGGCCTTCTTCGACTACGATCATTGTGCCATCATCAAGGTATGCAATGCCCTGATTATGTTCCTTCCCATCCTTGATTACCTGGATGCTCAATTCTTCCCCAGGAAGGACGACTGGTTTCACTGCATTGGCAAGGTCATTGATATTCAGCACAGCAACCTTCTGCAACTCACATACTTTGTTCAGGTTGAAATCATTCGTGACGACCACACCATTTGTCAGCTTTGCCAGCTTTACCAGTTTGCTGTCGACTTCCTGGATGTCATCAAAATCACCTTCATAAATTTCAACCTTAATCTTAAGTTCCTTTTGAATACGGTTAAGGATGTCCAATCCGCGTCTTCCGCGGTTGCGCTTCAACACGTCAGAAGAATCAGCGATATGCTGCAGTTCTTCCAGGACAAATTGTGGAATTACTATGGTGCCCTCAAGGAATCCCGTCTGGCAGATATCAGCCACCCTGCCATCAATAATCACACTAGTATCGAGTATCTTCCACTCTCTTGCACGAGTTTCTTTTTCCACTTCTTCTTCAGTGCCTTTTTTCTTTGATTTAGAAAATAATCCAAGCAGTTCATCACGCTTCTTGAAACCGACCTGGAAGCCAAGATACCCAAATAAAAGTGTCAGCAGTGTCGGTGCGACTGTATTCACAACAGGAACCTGGATTGCATTAAGGGCAAATCCTACTAAAAATGCCACCAGCAGACCAAAGAAAAGGCCAACGCTGCCAAAGAGGACATCCGTAATTGGTGCCTTGATCAGCGACTCTTCAGCCCACCTCACAAAATTGGTCACAGGATCTACGGCCCAGAAAGTAAGAAGATAAAAAATAAGTGCACCCAAAACAGCAGTAACATAAGGATTATTGATGAGAGTCATGTCTCCCGCGTTCATTAATGATAATAAATCAGGAATTAAGAATATACCAAGCGTTCCCCCAATGATCAGGAAGCAGGCTTGAATGATACGTCTTAACATCCTTTCACCTCCTTTTACTCATTATAAACAACTTCCAAATTTTGAAACCCTTGTAATGAAAACATTTTCTTTAAATATAAACACCCAAATGATTATACGAATTTCCCCTGGCAAAGGTTACGTATTTTGTACAATTAAAATGACAAAAATACAGCAAGATTGCCATAATCTCTATAGGAGTAATTCTCATCTTTAAAGTAGCACCGGGGCATGCAGGTGTCAATTAAAAGCAGGCCGCCAATGTTTGGGATTACATTTGGCGGTCCGCCATCAGCTGATCTCTGATGAGTTTAAAGCCTTCTTTGATTTTCCGGGCTCTTACTTCGCCAATGCCCTCTACATCGTCCAGCTCTTCAACGGAAGCTGCAATCATATTCTTGAATTTACTGAAACGTTTAATCAAATTCTCAGTAATGATCATCGGCAGCCGCGGGATTTTATTCAGCATTCGATATCCTCGGGGACAGATGAATTCATCCAAATGCACATATCCCTGATGCCCGAGAAGCTTAAGGATAGTGGAATCCTCAATGACCCCGGCCTTAGAAAGTTCCTGGAAACGAGACATCACCACATCTGCCTTTACTTCCTGTTCCGCAGAATAATCTTTGATGACAAGCAATGCTTCCCTTTCCATTTCGGACAACAGTTCCTGCATTTGCAGGCGGATCAGCCGACCTTCCAAACCAAGTTCACTTAAATATGTCAAAAGCTCTGTCTTGATCCTTAATACCATTTCAAAGCGATGGATCACCTGAAGCAAGTCATTATAAGTTACAAGATCTTCAAACTCGAGGATTCCCAGATTGGTGATGCTTTGTTCAAGGACGACCTTATACTTTTCCAGCGTCTGGATTGCCTGGTTCGCCTTCGTCAGGATCACTCCGATTTCCTGCATGGCATAACGAAGGTGTCCCTGATACAAGGTAATGACATTCCTTCGCTGGGAAATAGCGATGACGAGTGCCTTTGTTTGCCTCGCCACCCGTTCCGCTGTCCTGTGCCTCATCCCTGTCTCAGTCGAGGGCACTCCCGTGTCCGGCGCTAACTGGGCGTTGGCGAATAAGATTTTGCTTCCCGTCTCATTCAGGATGATTGCACCATCCATCTTCGCCAGTTCATAGAGATAGCTGGGGCTGAATCTGCAGTTGATCTCAAAACCGCCATCGACCAGGTTTTTCACTTTCTCATTGTATCCAAACACAATCAATCCACCTGTCTTGGCCCGGAGCACATTATCGATCCCATCCCTTAGAGGCGTACCTGGAGCGATAAATTGAAGGATTTCACCTAACTCTTTTTCCTCAAGCTCTCTGTGTTCCAACCCATCAACCCCCTAAGGTGACTTTTAACGCATGGCTGACCGATGATACCCCGATAAGTTCAACACCCTGTGGAGGAGTCCATCCGCCAAGATTATTCTCCGGTAAAATAATTCTTTCAAAGCCAAGCTTCGCCGCTTCCTGGACACGCTGTTCAATCCTCGAGACTCTCCTTACTTCCCCGGTCAGACCCACCTCGCCAATGATACAATCCGTAGCGCGGGTCGGTTTATCCCTGAAGCTTGAAGCAATGCTGACAGCCACCGCAAGATCGATTGCCGGTTCATCCAGCTTCACTCCGCCGGCGACCTTCAGATAAGCATCCTGGTTTGCCAGCAGCAACCCGACTCGCTTCTCCAGCACCGCCATCAGCAACGAAACGCGGTTATGGTCGATCCCGGTAGCCATCCGTCTTGGATTTCCGAAGCTCGTTGGTGAAATCAAGGCCTGGATTTCAACCAATACTGGCCGTGTCCCTTCCATTGAGGCTACAACCGTTGAACCCGAAGCTCCCTGGGATCTTTCCTCTAAAAAAATTTCCGATGGGTTTGCCACTTCTTCAAGACCCATTTCCTTCATCTCAAAAATACCCATTTCATTCGTGGAGCCGAAACGGTTTTTAACAGCCCGGAGGATTCTGTACGTATGGTGCCTTTCACCTTCAAAATACAGAACTGTATCGACCATATGCTCCAGCAGTCTAGGTCCGGCGATCGAGCCTTCCTTTGTGACATGGCCAACGATAAAAATTGCGATTCCCTTTGTTTTCCCAATCCTCATTAACTCAGCTGTACATTCCCTAACCTGTGACACGCTGCCTGGAGCAGATGTCACTTCCGGGTGAAATATGGTTTGGATTGAATCCACAATGACAAAATCCGGGTTTGTATTTTCAATTGTAAGGCTGATTTCCTGCAGATTTGTTTCCGAATAAACAAGCAGGTTATCCGATGTGACTCCGAGGCGGTCTGCTCGCAGCTTCGTTTGCCTCATCGACTCCTCACCTGAAATATATAGGACTGAATGAGCCTTTTTTGCCAGCTGATAAGATACCTGAAGCAATAGTGTCGATTTACCAATGCCAGGGTCCCCGCCAATCAACACAAGCGATCCCCTGACAACGCCGCCGCCAAGTACCCGGTTCAACTCATTCAAGTCTGTCGTAATCCGCGGCTCGCTGACGGTTTCAATACTGGTGATCGGAGTGGCCTTTGCGGCAACACCCGAATTCCCTGTATTGGCAAAAGCTCCTCTTCTTGTCGAGCCAGTGCTTTCCACTTCCTCGACCATCTTATTCCATTGCCCGCATCCCGGACATTTCCCCATCCATTTCGGAGATTCATAGCCGCATTCCTGGCACATGAATTTTGTTTTTCTTTTTGCCATTTTCTTAGCCTCTCAATAAAAAAAGTTATTATCTTATCTTTATAATAAAGCCAAACAAGTAATAAAAGAAATGATAGCGACTGAAGTACCTATGTAATTTTTCTACAAGGTTTATTTGAGGTCTTGAATCAATAAGTTTACTTCTTCAATTAAATTATGTTCATATCCTGCTGCCGCAATTCCAACTATTTTTTAGAATGGTTGTTTTCTTGTATATGCAATCACCGGAGATTGCGAGGAAAGTTAAATTAGAAAAAAGGGGTACACGTATTTAGTACGTATACCCCTTTTAATAACCTGTTAAGCCATCTAAACTTTTGCCGATCCTTCTGGAGCCTTGACGACAAATTCGCCATTTTCAACATCTATGATGACATTTTGCCCAGTGAGGACGGTTCCCTTAAGCAATTCTTCAGACAACTGGTCTTCGATATGCTTCTGGATCGCCCTGCGTAACGGACGTGCGCCGTATTCCGGATCGTACCCTTCCTCGGAAATTTTCTCTTTTGCAGCATCTGTCAGCTCTAATGTGATTTCCTGTTCTTTCAGGCGCTTCACAAGCTGATCGGACATCAATGTTACGATCTCCTTCAAATGTGGCTTTTCAAGAGCATGGAAGACAATGATCTCATCGATACGGTTGAGGAATTCAGGACGGAATGCCTTTTTCAGCTCTTCCATCACTTTGCCCTTCATATCTTTGTAATCCTGTTCGCCATCCTGGATGTTGAAACCGACATATTTATTCCGCTTCAACGCTTCCGCTCCGACATTGGATGTCAGGATCATGATGGTATTGCGGAAATCGACTGTCCGGCCCTTGGAGTCAGTCAATCGGCCATCTTCTAAGACCTGCAGCAAGATGTTGAACACATCTGGATGCGCTTTTTCAATTTCATCCAGCAGGATGACGGAGTATGGCTTTCTGCGGACCTTCTCAGTCAATTGGCCGCCTTCATCGTATCCGACATAGCCTGGAGGTGAACCGACAAGACGGGATGTCGAATGCTTCTCCATGTACTCGGACATATCGACGCGGATCATCGCATCTTCATCTCCAAACATGGACTCCGCCAATGCTCTTGCCAATTCCGTTTTACCAACACCTGTTGGCCCAAGGAAAATGAATGAACCAATAGGACGTTTCGGATCCTTCAAGCCTGCGCGTGCACGTCTGACGGCCTTGGAAACGGCTTTAACGGCTTCATCCTGGCCGATGACACGGGAGTGAAGGATTTCCTCAAGGTTCAAGAGCTTATCTGTTTCGGTTTGAGCTAGCTTGGAAACAGGGATATTCGTCCAGCTGGACACCACATGGGCGATGTCTTCCACTGTCACTTCACTGTTTTCCTTGCCCTGCTTTTCTTTCCATGTCTTCTTCGTATTTTCAAGCTGTTCACGAAGGCGCTGTTCTGTATCTCTTAATGATGCAGCCTTTTCAAACTCCTGGCTTTGTACAGAAGCATCCTTCTCCTTGCGTACTTCCTCCAGCTTCACCTCAAGCTCCTTAAGGTTTGGCGGAGTGGTATAAGAGCGCAGGCGAACCTTCGAACCAGCTTCATCAATTAAGTCAATCGCTTTATCCGGCAGGAAACGGTCGGAGATGTATCGATCCGATAGTTTTACTGCCGCATCAATTGCCTCATCGGTAATTGATACGCGGTGGTGAGCTTCATACCGGTCGCGAAGCCCCTTCAAAATTTGTACTGACTCTTCCGCTGTTGGTTCATCAACGGTAATCGGCTGGAAACGTCGTTCTAGCGCAGCATCTTTCTCAATGTATTTACGGTACTCATCAAGTGTTGTCGCGCCGATACACTGCAGTTCGCCACGAGCCAATGAAGGCTTCAGGATATTGGACGCGTCAATCGCACCCTCTGCACCGCCAGCACCGATCAGAGTATGAAGCTCATCGATGAAAAGAATGATATTGCCCGCCTGGCGGATTTCATCCATTACCTTCTTAAGGCGGTCTTCAAATTCACCACGGTATTTAGTCCCGGCAACAACCGTACCCATATCCAGCGTCATGACTCGCTTGTCACGGAGGATTTCCGGCACCTCGTTATTCACAATTTGCTGTGCCAATCCTTCAGCAATCGCTGTTTTACCTACACCAGGCTCCCCAATTAGTACAGGGTTGTTCTTCGTCCGGCGGCTTAACACTTCGATTACACGCTGGATTTCCTTGCTGCGGCCGATGACCGGATCAAGGCTGCCTTCCCTGGCGATTGCTGTTAAGTCTCTTGCAAGGCTATCAAGGGTAGGAGTATTGGCATTAGCTGCTCCGCCTCCCTGATGACCTGAAGTTTCATTGCTTCCAAGCAGCTGTAGAACCTGCTGGCGCGCTTTGTTCAAGCTTACACCAAGGTTGTTCAGCACTCTTGCAGCCACGCCCTCTCCCTCACGAATCAATCCGAGAAGGATATGTTCTGTACCTACATAGGAATGGCCCAGCTTCCTTGCCTCATCCATGGAAAGCTCGATGACCTTTTTAGCTCTTGGAGTATAGTGGATTGTCTGGGAAGTTTCCTGGCCGCGGCCAATCAGGTTTTCAACTTCCTTCTGGATTTTCTCTGCTCCAAGCCCTAGTCCATAAAGCGCCTTTGCCGCAATGCCCTCTCCCTCACGCACAAGGCCAAGCAAGATGTGTTCTGTACCGATATTGTTATGTCCAAGGCGAATTGCCTCTTCCTGTGCGAGTGCCAATACTTTTTGTGCCCTCTCGGTAAATCGTCCAAACATCATAAGATCATCCTCCTGACTCGTCTTTTGTTTCCATTTTCAATCGTTCTCTTATTAAAGCAGCCCTGCGGATATCCCGTTCATTCGGTCTTAATGGGCCTCCCGCAAACTGCTGCAAAAACCCAGGCTGAGTTAATATCATCAATTCATTGAGTATCGATTTTGATATATTTTTTATAAAGCCCATATCTATTCCAAGCCTTAGATCAGAAAGGCAGCGGGCAGCTT
The DNA here is from genome assembly GCF_018613155.1 of Bacillus sp. ISL-55. Classification (GTDB taxonomy): domain Bacteria; phylum Bacillota; class Bacilli; order Bacillales; family Cytobacillaceae; genus Mesobacillus. Next base: position 61,947 of record NZ_JAGGQU010000034.1, read on the forward strand.
CCTTCGTTTCGATGATTCTGCTGTTGGCAAGTGTCCCATATGATCGAAACACTCTGTCTTCTAATTGTATGTTCGAAGTCTTCGCTAATGCTTCCCGCGCTGACCTTTCCTGAGATATAATCTGGCTTACGACACTTTTTAAATCGTCTATGATGTCCTCTTCCGATTTTCCGAGTGTAATTTGGTTCGAGATTTGAAAAATATTGCCGAGCGCTTCACTGCCCTCGCCGTAAATACCTCTTACCACCAAACCAAGCTGGTTAATCGCCGGGACGATCCTGTTCATTTGCTGTGTCAAAACAAGTCCTGGCAGGTGCATCATCACCGATGCTCTCAGGCCTGTGCCCACATTAGTAGGGCAGCTTGTCAAATAGCCAAATTTCTCATCAAAAGCATAATTGACATAGTCCTCAAGCCAGTCATCGATCTCATTTGCAGTCTCTAGTGCTTCACTTAGCTGGAAGCCAGGGAATAAACACTGAATCCTGATGTGGTCCTCCTCATTGATCATGATGCTCACTTCTTCATTTTCAGAAAGCAAGACTGCACCATGAACGGAGTTTTCTGCCAGATTCGGACTGATCAAATGCTTCTCGACTAACACCCTTTTCTGCAAAGGCGGAATTTCATCCATTTTGATCATTTCCAACTGACCGAAGGAAGCTGTCGATGTATTGCTGGCACGTTCATTGATCGTACCTACCACTGCTTCTGCCTCTCCATTGGTGAAAAGCGTCGGAAAGTTATACTCATCAAGATTCCTTGCAAAACGAATACGAGAGCTAAGGACAATATCTGAATCAGGTCCATCATCACTCATCCAGGAGCTGACAGCCTGATTGATAAACTTCTCCAATGACAAGGCTACTCCCCTCCCTCTTGACCAGCTGACAATTTCCTTTCAAGTTCCCTGATCTGGTCCCTTGTCTCTGCAGCTTTCTCAAATTCCTCTGCAGAAATCAGGCTTTTCAGAGTTTGCTTAAGCTGATCGATTGTCTTCCTTACATGAAGATCCCCGCCGACTCTTTTAGGGATTTTTCCATTATGCATGGAATTGCCACTATGGAGCCTCCTTACAATCGGGGTCAACTGTTCGCGAAAAGCATCATAGCAAGTCGCACAGCCAAACCGGCCTACTTTCACAAACTGTGGAAACGTCATCGAACATTGCGGGCATTGGACCACTTGCTCAGCTTCAAATTGCTTTTTTTGTTCCGGAAAAGCATGTTCCATATTCAACAATCCGGCAAGTAAGCTATTGATCGAAAATGCAGGGCCATTGTTCATCATAAACAGTTCGCCTTTTTCTTGTGCGCAAATTTCGCACAAGTGCAATTTCGTTTTTTCTCCATTTGAATAATTCGTGAAGTGCAGCGTTGCCGGCCTTTGATTACACTCTTGGCAGATCATACCCTCACCTCTTTATCTGCTTTGATATTATTTATACTTCAATGCCATAAGCATTGCTTTCAACATCCTCGCACGCAGCTCATCACGCTGTGGCAGCTCTATATACAGGACAGATCTGTCAAGCACACTCAGCATGATCTTTGCCTCGCGATCAGTGACTACATCTTCCTCTACAAGACGGAATATAACATGCTCAGCGCTGCTTTGCGAAATTCGAGTCTGAATCAAAGACAGTAAATCATCAATCAAATGTGCATGATCATACGCCTGGACTTTAATGATACGGATGTAGCCGCCGCCGCCCCGTTTACTCTCGACAAGATAGCCCCGTTCAATCGTGAACCTTGTATTGATGACATAATTGATCTGGGATGGCACGCACTGAAATTTATCGGCGATCTCACTTCGCTTAATTTCAACGATGTCTTTATCGCTCATTTCTAAAACCTGCTTAAGGTAATGTTCTATGATGTCCGATATATTCCTCACTAAACCTCCCCCAATCTGACTTTGACTATATTTGACGTTAATTATACAAAAAATTTTTTCCCGTTGCAATGAAAGCAGCCTGAAATATGTTCGTCAAAATTATGTATGCCAAATCATGACAATAAGGGGGTGTGTTGGTTATTATACCCATTTTGCAGCCTATGGAAACTTGTATCTGGATACATCAATGAAATATTTATTCAGGACCTGCCTTTATGCGACGGGGTGGTGCTTATGGCTGGATTGGCAATGTGACTAGCATATTATCTAGTTTCACGAGGAAGCTAAATGCTGGTATATTTTATTTTTTGTGGAACCCACCTGTGCCTGTATAAGTGCCATCACTAACTTAATAAGTTGCCAAAAAATATAACGATAGCTAAAAATACAGATAACCCTAAAGTCAGGACGATTGTCGAAAAACTCCTGGCCATACTCTTCCAATCTTCCATACCTGCCATCCCTGCGAGCCCTGTTATAAAAGTCAGCAAGGTTATATAAAAAAGCAGAACGATTGGATGTATGCCTAATATGGTGTAATGGAGAGGTCCCGTAAAGGATATTATAAAAAACAGTAAAACCAGGATTGTTGAAAAGATGAATGACCAAAAATTCAGTTGCTTGATCATGTAATTCCCCCTATTAGCCTAGCTGTTAAAAAAAGAATTCGTTAAGTAGTTGAATAAACCAGCCATCTGTTATCATAATTTCACTAATAAAATTTAATAACTAGATATTGATAGTGATTGTTAAATAAATTCCACAAAAAATGCGTTAATCCTTCTTGGATCAACGCAACAGGTGTTGGGGGACAACAAGTAACTACTTGTCCGGAATTGCTTGAGGTTCTGACAGCTTTTTAAATTTTCTCTTTAAACCTGTCTGAAGTTGGCTCAGGTTCAGACAGCTTTTTGCTATTTTTCTCCCAAACCTGTCTGAAGTTGCTCCTGCTTCGGACAACTTTTCGATCTTTTCTCCTAAACCTGTCTGAAGTTACCTCTACTTCGGACAGCTTTTTGCTGTTTTCCTCTAAACCTGTCTGAAGTTGCCTCTGCTTCGGACAGGTTTTCTGTCTTTCCAGCTAATCTTGTCCGAAGTCGATTCTTTTTCTGACAGATTCATTAGCTTTTCCACCAAACCTGTCCGAAGTCCTTGGCATATATTCAGTTGCTGCACTATTTCCAGCATCGTTTATAAATCTGAACACAAAAAAAAGAACAGCCATTACAGCTGTTCTTTCATGTGCCCGGCGGCGTCCTAC
>NZ_JAGGQU010000035.1 GCF_018613155.1 Bacillus sp. ISL-55
TTTCCTGCTCTTAGGAGTTTTGGGGTAATGCAGGAGCTTTGCTTTTACCTTTTTTCCTTCTCTGCGACGTTTTGGGGTAATGCAGAGGCTTTCCTTTTACCCTTTTTCCTTCTCTGCGACGTTTTGGGGTAATGCAGGAGCTTTCCTTTTACCCTTTTTGCTTCTCTTCAGCATTTACGGGTAATGCAGAGGCTTTCCTTTTACCCTTTTTGCTTCTCTTCTGCATTTTCGGGTAATGCAGAGGCTTTCCTTTGGCGCGCAAAAGCCCGCTGAGAAACCAGCAGGCTATTTGTCTATTTGGTTTAGTGCCTATCCTTCCCCACGTACTTCCCGTAGTCCGGTACCGCAATGCTGTCAAATTCCCGCACTAACTTTTCCAGGCTGTTTGACAATAAATCACCAGACATCGGCAGTCCATGTCCTGTTACCGCCGCGGCTGGTTTCAATGCTTCTAACTTAATGACTGATTCCTTGGCAGAAGTCCAATCGGGTGTCAGATATCTTGGAGGACCGCTTATTTCCTGTTCCTGTGTTAAAACTTTATACAGTGACTCCTGTTTAACGGTCACAAATGCGTCTCCTGCAATCAGTACCCGATCTCTTTCCCTAAATAAAGAGACATGGCCGGGCGTATGCCCCGGTGTGTGAATCCACTTAAATTCCGGCATATGTGGAATACTTCCATCAGAAGGAAGCATTTCAACATTATTCCCAAGGTCAATCGGTTCATTTGGAAAAAGAGGTGACAACTTTGCTATCAAGCCACCTTCAACGGAAGAGTCTGGTTCAGGATAACTCTTTTGCCCTGTCAAATAAGGCATTTCAAGTTCATGTGCGTAAACAGGAACTTCCCAATGTTTCACCAACTCAATGATTGCTCCAACATGATCAAAATGACCATGGGTTAAAATAATCGCTTTTGGACGGCTGTTTGCCCCAAAACGCTCTTCTGTTACAGAAATAATCTCTTCTGCAGATTCAGGCATTCCCGCATCGATTAAAACAAAATCCTTTGTTTCCGGATTTCCAACCATATGAATATTGACGATCTGGACAGTATAATTAAATAGGTCTGGCAAAACCTCCATACCCACACCGCTGCCTATAGAAGTAGCAGGAATATATTTATAATCACTGCCATAGTTCATTTCCTTATCTATTTCCATCCCAATACCTCCGTAAAAACTCATTCCATACAGAGTTATTGTCTCTCTCCATAGATAATTTATGATTGGACTGCTTGGAAAAGCTGTCCCCATCTAATAATAACAGGGTTCCCCGCTCCTCCTCCCCCTTTTCCCCTCAATCGCTTCTCCCTCTAAGGCTCACGCCCCCTTAACCCTTAACTCTACTCTCACTTAAAGAATAATAACTTTCCTGCCTTTTTCACGCTTTTTTCCTCATTTGTGTACCGATTTTGCACTGAATTTGACATAAAAATAACAGGGATAATAGGGATAAGGGTTAAGGATGAAAGGGCTGGTTTTTCCCGCTTTCTTCCCTTTTTTGCTCCTGCATTTTCTTCTTCTTTTTCGTTGCGAAATCTCGTTGTATCTTGCTTTCTCACGCCTTTCTTCATGCTTTTTCCCATGCTTTTCTCGCCCTTTTATCCCTCGCTTTATCAGGCAAAAAAAGACCGAAGGTCTGCTGAATCAGATCAGGAAACCTTCGGTTTAGGAATGTTATTTTTATTTAAGTACCGTTATTTTTGTGTAAGGAACGGTAATTTTAGTTTGGGACATAGTAGTTGATAAGGGTTTAGTTTTTTAAAGTCTTCAATTTCTTTACATAGATAGTAAAAATGGAACTACTTTACTCTACGGATTGGTTTTCTTCTAACGGTATTCTCCATTCGAGCCGAAATTATCTCATAAGTCTCCTCTATAATCTTCTTATGGTGTTGATCCCAACCACCATTTTCTTTGATAACATGCAACTGTAATGCTCCACCAGATATCCACTTACCTGTTTTTTCGTTATAAACTCTGCCTTTCATAAAAGCCAATCCTCCTATTTCCTTTATTCATCCTCAATGTATCCATGAATTGCAGACTATAATCAGCTATCTGCTTTGTCTTACGAATTGTTTAATAAACATACACTATAGCCTTTTTCATCGATGTAACTTTGGAAGCTCTGGCTCTTCTACTATAAACCTGTTTTACTTAACCAACTATCCATGTCTGCATCAGAAACTACATAATACTTCTCGCCGTTTGAATTATGAATCTCCTCCACTTTTACAATTGAAGGCATAGTGGAAATTATTTCTTTCCTACGTTTCTCTGTCAAACGCCCAACCGTATCCTTGAAATAGCGGTCAATCCAAGAGTATCCACTTTGACCATCTACCTCAATGTACAGAATAAGACGGGATGGTTTGAAATTGTCTCCCCAGCCAAACCCTCTTGGGGAATGAGTGTACCCATTCTTGTATTTGGTTCTGGTTCCTTTTTTGACTCGTTGAGACAAGTAAAATTCTCCCTCTTCATATCTAACTTCTAAACATGTTGCTAACATAGCGACCTGCTCCTTTCAAATCATTATGAGTGAACTCATATTCTTAATATATCGGAGGTCAAGTTGCTTATCTTGGAAACAGTTTTTGAAATTTCCTGAATAACTATACCTTTAATCCATTTCGTATTGAAATGCTTTTAGAATTTGCTGATTTATTGAATAAATAAATTCTACACTATCCAAGAAATCGTAAAACAAGTATGTTCTAAGTAAAAGGTTATACAATTGCTCATGAAAACCAATTTTAGCAACATAGAGGTCTAACAAACCCTTTTCTCTGAAATAACCCCTGCTAATCTTTTCTCTAAAAAACATATAATGAGAAGTTTTTTCGAACGGCTGAATATCTTTGTTCTCAACAAGAGTTAGAAAATCCCGCACAATAGCCATCGTCTGCTTCCCCTTGTATTTCGCCTTACTCATAAAAATCTCTCTGAAATATACTTTGACATCCTGCAAGCAATTTGAGAAACAGTACCTTCCACCAAAGGAACCCATAATGTTAATGATTTTACGGGTTTCTACTAACTTCTTTTCATATTCATAAATTGAATGTCCCTCGGTGATCATATTCTTTGATAATCCTATTTCTTCTTCTGACAGGAGAATCTTGTCTGCTCTATACTTTTCATTTAACGGGCAAAATAAGTTAGCATCTTCCTCTATCTCTAACATCAAAATATCCAGAATATCTAACTCCTCGTAGTATCTACTGCAGTGATTTCTATATGCTGTAAAATACTCCGTAAGTATATTTGAACTAAGACTACTATGTGACTGTTGCTCTGCTCTTTTTCTTTCCAATTGTTTATTAAATAAGCCAAACAACGTATCAATTTTGTCAGATAGATTATTAAAGATTACCTGCTTATCGTTGATATTCGAGTTTACTATAACCCGATACACCAAAATTTGAAGGAGACTGTCAGATGCATAATCTATATAGTCTTTTATATATCTGGGGTTCCTGTAGCTTATCCCACCTGCTTTAAATGCATTCACTTCATCAAACATTACTCTTACAATCGTCTCATTTAGTCTATTTAATTCCATTAAGACGTTTTGAGTAGAAAATGAATAATCTCTTATCATTTTGCGATTCTTTACAAGTTCCAATGACAAATCCAAAAGTTTGTAGCCAGGGTGTTCACTCATGAACTCGTTCGTAAATCCTTCAGTTATATCATCAGTGATAAGAAAATTATCAAATTTTCTATCCAAATCATTTTTGCCGATATTAGAAACAATCTGTCTTTCTGGTGAAATATTTAACAGATAATTCAGCAGTTCTGCTTTTTCTTTCATCTCCAATAATTCATAAGGAAAGTCTTTAAATACACTTTCTTTATTGGTTAATTTCATTATCAAGGGCTTTAATCTATTCTCTTGTCCCTTCTTTAATTCCGCCTCCTTTGAGTCGGGCTTAAATCGTTCAATATAGTAATCAAGTAATTTCTTGTCCAACTAACCACCACATTTTTGAGATGAATTATCATCATAAATTTTATTGTTAAATACACTAACCTAATAAAGAATTATTCTATTTACTACATAAATAAGGCCCTGGACTAATCCAAATCATCTAATGAAATCACTTCACCGTTTCCTGTATTCACTTCAAATTGACAATCCAATTTCCCGCATAAAACATATCGTTTTTGCTCAAAGTCATAGACATAGTAGGGCTGTATCTCAAACAATTCTTTGCTTTTTTCATACGCCTCTACTTTCGTGATCTCTATTTTATTGGTGCTTGAAATTGATTATATTCTTTGTCATGTAAATCTAACGATTAAGAATTTTATAGTATGTAATAAGGCACTAACAAACAGCCCTGTTAGTGCCTATATTTATCAATCAGACTTCATAGTTACTTCATATAGTTAGTATCTTTCCATACCCTACTAACATTAATCAACCTATTTTCCAGAAAAGATAGTTTATATATGTCAGGCATTCCAAGTTCTTTCCAGAAATGAAAATCAAATTTCCTGTCAAAGTAGTTCATTATTAAAACCATGATGTTACCATGTGTTCCAACAACAATATTCTTCCCTTGGTACTTTTCTAATATTTGAAGTGTGACATTAACACCTCTTTTTTGAGCAATAATATTTGACTCTCCACCATCGAATGCAAAGTTTTCATTTTCCCATACTTTTGTAATAGCATGGGTAAAATCCTCCACAGGACTTATAGACAACTTTCGTTCCTTTAAGTCATCTACTATTTCAATCTCAATTCCTATATGCTTAGCAATTCCTTCAACAGTTTGAAATGCACGTTTATATGGACTTGAACAAACAAATTCAATATTTTCCTTCGTTAATAATTCGGTGACAACTTTAGCATCGTAAGCACCTTGATTTGATAATGGTCTTTCTAATTCTTCTGGTGTATAAGTAGAGTGTGCATGCCTTACAAAGTACAAGTTAGTAATCAGCTCTATCATCCCTTTAATTGATTAACAAGCAATCTATTTAAGTTTTGAAAAACAATCTCTCTCAAATTTTCTACTCCCAAGAAATGTTCAAAATCTCTATATACAGATGGAATATCACCAGGAATAATATGACGGTTGTTTACTTTGCCGTAAGGCCCATCTGTTTCAATTAATATCCGTTCCAACGGGGTATTGCTTATGATTTCTTTTCCCTTTTTTGATTTAAGCATTGAAGGGTTTAAAGATAAGTAATAACCAGATGCAAGGATGTCTTTTAATAAACTAATGCTACCTGAATACCAGTGAAATACTGCATATTTTACTTGGTAGTCATTTAAGATTATCAATACATCCTTTTCTGCACACCTTGAATGAATCGACATTATTTTGTTGCATTCGTTAGCTTTTTGACAAATGTAGCGAAAGACTTTGATTTGTTCATCTCGATACTTATAAAATCTTTTTGAGAAATCCAGTCCAACTTCACCTAAATATCTTGTTTCACCTATTTGTCTATCAAATTCTTTTCTGTTAAAAGGTTTTATTTCAACCATTTCTGGATGATATCCCAAAGCAATTTTGACATACTTTGAATCAGAGAAGGTTTCTTTAGACTTCCTATAAACTTCGGGGAAGTTTGTAACGAAAAGAGCGTAAATTTTATTCGTGTGATAGTATTCGTAAACTTCCTTGTAGTTTTCGTAATAGTCAATATGGACATGAAAATCAACGTAATTCTGCATGTCGTTCCTTTAATCCCATGTATTTCTTTAGCTCTCCATTATTTTTTTCATCTTCATACTCTACCATCGAGATTAGCTCTTTTATAGAAGTACGATATACACGTTCATAAGAGTCTAATTCCGCATTTGATAGTGGCCCTTGCTGTCGAAGTAATTTTCTAATAAAAACTGAGTTTTGTTCATTGTCTACGAATCTTCTTATTGTATATAACACAGCTTTTAGGTCGCTTGCTTTTCCATCAAACTTTATGTTTCCCTCTAAAAATTCACTATCCAATGAGTAGTTAGAATTATAATGATCATCAGTAAACCCATTTACAACAAATGAGGCTCGCCTAATTAAACAAGGATAACAATAACCACAATTTAATGGAGGACTAATTCCGTCATATCTTGATTGACAAGGATGGGAGCAAGACAATGTTTCTTTATACATCCCTTTAAATACCTCATTATTCTGATGTTCAGAAATAATTTCACCCTTAGACTTTGTAGAGTAGAAATTTTCTACCCTATGATCTATTTCTAATTTATTTAGTAACTCATTTACTAAGCCGATGAAATAAGGATGTGTAGTCCTTGTGCTACAACTTCCACTTCTACTTTGTGTCAAAGGAACATTTATACCTATAAATCCATTTTCAGGTATATAAACGGGTGTGTCTTTACCAATTATTGAAGCAACTGCAATCGCACCAGTAATAAAAAGAAATGATCTACTTCTACTTGTGCTTTCTCCAAATATATTATTTGAACCTACATTAGAAGGTCTTCTTGGGGAGACATTAAATTGGATAAAATCCATCTCTTTCTGACTGTATTGATCTTGAATTGATTCGATAAGAGAAGATTGTCTTCTTAGTAGTAATGGGTATTCTTTAAATCCTACAAATAAAGGGTTTCTACTACCTTCCATAAGCGTTAAAGCTCCACAGAATGAATCTACCCCTCCAGAAAACAAAGAGACACAATCATAAGAGGAAGGATCTTTGATATTATATTTTTTATTAACCTTATCCCCTCTAAGCCTTTCCTCTGTACGATAAAAAGAAATATTCCATGTGTCACCGCTCAGAAAGGATAGGGTTTCTTCCAATTCTTTTTTAACAGATATCCATTTATCAATCTCCAAAACAGGGATATGTAGATTTAATTCTCTACTCCACCCGTCTTTTGCTGTTTTTCTTGGGATTTTTTTGTCGGTTGTAAAAACAGCTATTCCCACTAACAATAAATCTTCAACAACCTTTGATAAACTTAGTTTACTGAACATTCTCCATAGGTTTTCTACGTCAGTTTTAATATTAGATTTGTTGTTTTTTGATGTTAAATTAAATACCACACTACTGCCCGTATCTACTTGCTGTTCATTCTTGACGAACCAAATACTGCTCATTCTGAATCACCCCACATTTCAAAGATTCCCCATATTTCTTCACACTTATTTTCGAGATATTGTCTTCCTTCTCTTCCCTTCCAATCAATATTCTTCAAGGCATCAGGTTTGTAACTCTCCGAAACTTCAAGTCTAATAAACTCTTTTATCCTCTCCTGCATTCTTATAGCTTCTGTAATATCCTTACACATGGAATTTATTTTTTCAGCAAAGTTAGTAAAAAATGAAACCTCTACATATTTTGTTAAATAATCCATTATGAATACATCAGTCTCTATATTTGCAAAGGCTTCTTCGAGTTCTTCTTCACTTCTTACACTTCCCATCATCTCTTCCATATACTCTTGCATCGCCTGGTTTGCAATGGATTGTTGAAGAGAATTTGTACCCTCTGAAAAATAATCTATTAAACCTTCAAATACTGCTTGTGGCCCTTTGCCTATTAGGTGGGATAAACCCACTTGATCAAGAGCGTTATTTAAACCGATGCTTCTTACTAAATTTCCAAAACTTATTGCCTTGGAACCAGATGCTCCTATTGCTGTATTCCCTTCATTTCTTGAACCATTACTTCCACCAGTTGCCTTTGAAAAATTTGACATAGCCTTACCGATAGAGCTACCGCTATAATTGTTTCGGTTCATATTCGAGACAGCTCTCTTCGTATCAGCCCATAAATGTCCAGTTGGCGGTAAATACCCTTTTGATGTACCCATACTTATCCCCCTAATACTTAGTTCGGTTTTTCAACTCTTTCCCAAATCCCTACACCTACTACTTCTTCTTTAATAAAATGATTCTTAACCTCTTGGTAATGGTCAGCATTCACCATTTTTACTGCGTTAAACGTTAAGATTGTTCCAGGGCTAAATTCTTCTTTTCTTAGTTTTTTAAACTCCTTGACAAGTTCATCTCTATAATTAGGAAATTGCTCATATATTAAAATTAACACTTTAATATATGCTTCTCTGTTAGTTTGATATTTTGATACAATACCTTTGATAATTTTTGAATGGTCAAGGCTTTGGTCTTTGTTAAATTCAACTACTTTTTGTCTCCTTAACGATTCTTGTAATTCCTCGGCACTGATATCATTAACCCATTTTCTTTCGATAGAGGTTAGGTTAAGTAAGGAGATTCCCTTTTCTTTAATGGATTCCTTAGCCAAATAGAAATACTGCCTCAGATCTTGATTGTAAAGATTTAACGGTTCTACTTTCACCCATTGCTGAACAATTGGTTTAAACCATAAACTGTTATACTTTTTCTTAACTGTATCAATTTTTGATTCATCAACATTTTCATCCATTGAAATCTTCTCTAATTCTTCTAACTCACTTGCATATCCTTCATTTTTTACCTGCCACGTATATAATTCTCGAAAAAGTTCAATATGTGTGTATTCAAGCACCATCAATTTTGCCAGAATTCTCAAATCGAGATTAAGATTCTGAATTTCCGATAGTTTCTTTCTAATATAGAATGAGTTTAAGAATCTTTTAGCTTGACGAGGGTTGCCCTTTAAAGTAGATGAAATCACTTCTGCTACGCTTCCAAAGACATCTAATTGCAATTCAAAGTCTGATTTACTAAATCCTGGCTTTAAAATTGCTTCTATATTATTAGTTCCAAAATCTAAGATTGAATGGATCTCTTCTTGGCTAATTATTTCTCCTTTAACAAAAACCTTACGTTCTCTCAATCCTAACAATAATCTTTCTAAATGACTCTCACTTAAAAACATTTCACAGACTAAAAGTAATAGATAGTTTTTCACATCAATATCTGATAACTCTGGTATTCTAATTGGCATTTGTACAATCTTTTCTATATAGTCTTTTGAAATATCAAGTGTGGCATCATCTATTTTGGGATATTTCCTTTGCACAGCATAACTAACTACATCTTCATCTATTGCGATAATAAAGGTTGTCTTTTTTACTGCTAAAAACAATTTGATTGCTTCCAATGTATCAATTATACGTTCAGGACTGCACCGATCTAAGTCATCTATAATAATAATGAGATTCTTTAAATTCGAGTCATTCATCATTTGCTCGAATTCCTCTCTAAACAACCTAATATTTTGAACTACATTCTCTTCTTCAGATTGTTCTTTGAGGAATTCCTTTGCCTTCATCATTCCTGCCATTGTTTCCTCAGCCTGTTTTTCATCTTTAGGTACAAATGATTTTAACCCATCAATTAGTAGTGGAAATGGATTTCCAAGAGTCGCACTTAATAAATATGGAACACCTTTTTTTACTGCATAACCACCCACTCTAAACCAATCCACTCTATCTCTTAGGCGTTTAAGTGATTTTCCAACCTTCTTCTTGATATCTTCGTTTTCTTCCAATGTTCTAAGGATAACTTCCATAAGAGCCGTTTTTGCATCATCATATCCTTCAAACATCCAAGCATTAACAAAAACAGAAACGATCTTTGGATCTTTTTCCCTATTGATCTTTTCTTCTATTAAATTTAGTACCGTAGACTTTCCACTACCCCAATTACCAAAAAGCCCTATTGTTAATGGATTCACTCGCTCACTTAATGCTATATCGTGCAACAGCTCAGCATAAGGTTCATATGACAACATATCTATCTTTGAAGCATTATCTGCCCACATCTAAACCCCTCCAATCCTTAAATATAAATCCATATTTATACATATTTTGACCTATTTCTACTTATTTGTCTATGTACTCTAAAAATTCACACAAAGAGGACACATCTATCAAAGATATGTCCATTTCCAAATGTAATTTTCTATCAGTAAAATGTATATTACAAGTCCTCTAAAATTCTATTAACAATTTCAGTCCACTTACTGGTGTCTTTTATTCCTACACCTCGCAATATCTTCCATGGTACTAAAACTTCACCTATATCTTTATTCTGCTTGATTGTATAATAAATACGTCGTTTTTGAAATTGCTCAACCGTTTCAATCTTTTCTTGAAGATAAAATTTTGTTTTTGGCAGTTTGTCTAATTTCTTCTCTAATAATGCACGTTGTCCTATCAGAAATCCAACTTTACTAATGGTAATCCGAACTGGCTTATTTTTTGGATTCAGAAGGCTCTCAACGACTTTTGATACTTGTTCCAACATATCTTCATCCCGCTTATTCCAATCAACTTTGACAGATGATGTTCTTTTGATTGCTTTGGGACTATTCACTTTCAACCATTCCCTATCATTTCTATAAAGCCTCATATAAAGGGCTTTATTCGCTTCCCTTAGTTGCTTGATAGACTTTTGTGGATTCCGCCTTTGCAATGATAGCCAACTTTGACGATCTTCCTTTACAGAATCCTTAGTTTGTTCAATGTTCAAGCTACCTTCTTTTTCATCATTTAGGATACGTTTAATTGTATTCGGATCTGCCCCCATTTTTCGAGAAAGCTCTCTTAATCCAAGACCTAACTTTGAAAACTCTTGCAACTTCGCTTTCCATAACGATCCATAGGTCTTAACCCTTGTTCTTCGTAATTTATCAGCTTCATTCTGATCAGGGCCTCGCCTCGTATAACTAAATTCACATACAGGGCATGTAAACGTTCCGATAGTTTTTTTTGTTTTTTCACATAGAGTGATAGACACGTTATCGATTATCGTAACTTTAAAGTAATCACAAATAATATTCTGACATGGGTAGTTTGGTTGACCAAACGGCTGAAGTAACTCATTGTTAAAAATCTCTTCTACTGTCATCTCTAAGGCTGACATTACTAAAAGGTGTCTTATAGGATGAAAGGACTTACGATTCTTTTGAACAATAAGCGAAAGCCAATCTTGTTCGCCCTTTAGTGGGGAATGAAACAGTTGCAATGCTTCCTCACTATAAATAGTAAGAAAGTAATCTCTCCAATCTTTTTGTTTAACACGACCTGTATAATAAGCCAAATCCAAATCAGCTAACTTATTTCTATACTTCTGATCAAACCAATTCAACGACTGATGTTTAAATGACTGATTCAATAGTTGCAAAATACTGTTTGCTAACTTCTTACAATGCTCTATGTATTCTGTTCTTGTTCTCTCAGCAACACTATCAAGAACACTTATCCCAATGGAACAATTCTCTAATGTAGGAATTTGAAATCGATGTTTATTTGAGCCGATTACTTTAATGTTACTGTCATGAAGAGGAGTAAAATGCTTTAAACAACAGTGTACCCCACTTAACTGATGGCTCCTATGCCAGTACAGTTCCCCATAAGTATCTCTATCTTCCTGCAAACATTCTTTGCAATAACGGAGAAACTCATTTTGCGGTACACCACTTGCAATCAAACCTGAACGAACATAAATCCCTTTGCCGTCATCACTACACATTTCTTGATATATCGTCTTAGCTTGGTCATTTAAAAACGCAGTATTAAACAAATATAAAGTGTGCTGATGAATAAGCTGTTCTTCATTCATCTTTGAATATGGTGGCATATTTTTTATCAAAGAGCTAATGCCAGAAGGCAAAGAAATCGAAGCTGTTAGGCTCCGATTAGAGAAAAGATCATCAAGTGTTCCTTTGTAACTGATATTGCCACTTCTAACGAAATATCTGGAACATAACGAAAAAAGGAGTTCATCAGGATACGGAGTGGGGAAGAACAGCATCATTTATACTACCTCCTTAATCTGCTTGATAAAACCTGATTCCTTTAAAGATGCATAAGCTGAAAGCCCATTTTCCTTTCCTTTTTTCACAATTGTTCTCAGATCATTTTCTGCATTTACCCTTGTTTCTTTTATACCTTCATTCTCTACAGCTATTTGTACCGAATATTGATACGCACTTTTCACCAACTCCTGCAAATCGGTAAAGGTCGTTGCTCTGCATACTTCATTTATTGCTTTTTTAGCCTTTTCCTTCGACAATCCCAGTAAATTAAGACGGAATAGAGCTTCTTCTCTAAGTTTTGTAACATCAGTTGACTTTTGTTTATTTTTCATCGCTTTAATAAAGTCGTTTTTCTCTAAGTCGATCCTTTCCCTTTCTACTGCTTCTTGAAAAGGAAAATAAATATCTTCATATTGAGCAATTTTACTCATATCGCCAGACTTTAAAGCTGTAAGCATAGGTTGAACGAGTTTTAAATGATCCTTTGCTACCTGTCTAATTAAGGATACTGAAAGAATCTCACTTGAAGAAGAGATAGCTCTTATTTGTGACAAAGAGAAGAGCTTCAAACAGATGTCAATAATCCCCTGTGATTCTTCGTACAATATATCTACAAATTCATCAGTTAGTTTCACTGGATTTCTAACCCATTGATATTCCCACATTGATTCCAGGAACAGCCTCCAATAATCATCCTTAGCCATTCTGTCCATAATCAAGTCCCCTTGACCACTCCCTCTGCGTGCCTGCCGAAACTCACTTTGCAAAACATTCATTGCGGAAGGAGTTCCAATTAGTACGATAGGTATTCCAATCATATTACTTAGTGTGGTAAAGAAATTAAGCATTAGCTTAGAACCAACTCCTCTTATGCTAAGATGTTGGATTTCATCGATACATAAAATTCCAGCACCGACTGAATTGATGATCTGCGTCATAATTGGCATTAATGTATTTACTGACAGTTTGTTAGATCGACCAAACTTCTCAAAATAGTTTGTTCCTAAAAGACCATCAACCGTCATAAAAAACTGGTTCACTAAACCTTTTACCGATCCATCATGGCTACATTCAAGGCGAAGCCAAACTAATTGTGTAAACAAGAAATCTTTCCCCCGATAGCTTGAATGATTTATGATTTGTGGTAATTGGTCGAAAAGTTTCGCAATAGCCGTACTCTTTCCAGTCCCACTCGGCCCAATTATTGTTAGCCCTCTTGGAATTGAGTGATTAAACCACCCTTGTTCTACTTGATTCTGTATATTCTCATGCCCCTGAATTAATGATGAAGCATATGTAGGACTAAATGGATTTCTTCCAACATACCCCTGCCTGAGAAGCCTGGATAACCTGGATTCCAAATCAATGTGTAAGGGCAAACACTGAAATAGAGAAAAGAGCCTTTGAATAATATGAAATCGATATTGACTATCTAATTGACGTTCACTTTCATCAAAGTGAGGATAGTAACTTATTCTTTCAATAACCTCTTCCCTTGACAAGATTTTGGGAAGTGACTCAATTAATGGATTATTCTGATACTCTTTTACCACCTGTTCATGATAATGAGCTTGGGTAAATTGGCTACTATTCACGCTTATCCATACCTTTCTTCTGCATCCTTTTAAGTAATGTTAAATCATCATCGGTTGAACTACTCATTGGAATGATTTTGGCTTTCTGTCCTTCCATTTTATTTTTAGGATTCTGGAACTCTCTTTGTTCCTGCTGTCTTATATTTTCTTGTTCAAATTTACGATGCGTCTTTATGTCCTTTATTCTTTTATTGTTGCTTTCCTTTACTCCATCCAACTTTGCTTGTCTTTCAGCATTTTTCACAATCTCTTCTATTGCTTCTTGAAGATCAACTTTGGCTTTCAATTCATTTTGTTTATAGCCACTTTTTTGCATCTTCTCGTATTCTTGCAAATAATTAATATCTTCCAGAGTTTTATTTTTATACCGAGATTGATGTTCCAATAGATAACACCTTTCAAAACCATTATCGTGAATGCCCTGTAAATAGATTTGACTGAGATTTCTTGGATCATATTTGATTGCAACCTTCCAACTCTTCTTGTAACGTGCTTGTACAAACCACTGTTCTTTTAATGCCATATCTGTACCGTAATATATATTGCGAAACTTGATTCCAGACTCAGTTACGGTTGCCATTCCGTCTGGTAATGTGTACAACATCATTTTTTCTTTTAAAATTTTTCGAAGTCTTCCAGCTCTATTCTGTATCCCCCACTGCCAAAGATTAATCGGGATTGGTTTTACTCCTGCTTTAACCATCTCTTCATCCATCACGTAATTTTCTAATACATAGTTGTTATTAAAGTATAAAATGTAATTAATGATAATTTTTTTGAAGTCAGATAAGGATAATTTTCCGCTTAAACGGTGGTCTCGGACTCCACGCTTTCCAAAGTCCTTATCAACAGCCCCAGGTAATATAGGCTTAATAACTTCGTTGGTTAAGAGTCCAAATTGCCTTTCAATAAGCGACTTTAGGTCGCCTCTCCAACTTCCAGAATTCTCTATTTTTATATTCAATTTCTCCGTAAGGACATTAGATGCATTTGAAAGAAGCTCCGCTCTGTCTGCCACTATACAATTAGGTAAGTGAGCAGTCGGCCACTGAGATTCATCAATCTCTATATTAAACTGCGAACAAAACTCTACCTTATCCTCAACCATATTCATTAAAGCGAGTCTTGCCTGTTCGAAATTCGGCCCTTCCAATCCTATGTGAAAGCCTACGATCATGGATGAAAATACGCACTTGCACAGATATAAGATTGGGCGACCGATAACCCACTCTCTATCGCCAAACTCACTAACCAAATACACATCCGCTACGGTTGCATCAATTTGTACTTTTTCCATAGGTGAGCGAACCTCAGAAGTAGCACTTCCCAAAACAGGTCTGTATGTAAGATCATAGTTTCGTTTACCAGTCCTTCGTATAATCTCCTTTGTTAAATCTTGTTCCTTCCTAATCCAATAGAGAAACTGGTTATATGTTGGGAGTTTTTCAGGAGAATCTTCCAGTTCCTCTCTAAAATACTCCTTTATCATCTGCTCATAGGCAAAACGAACACTAACATTTTTCTTCGTTTCATAATATTTATGGGCCGCTAACCTGAATATCCGTTTAACTTCATCGTCAATATTGACTCCTTCACCCATTATTTGTTTCACTTTTCTTGGTCTCCCCCTCTTTTTCTCTCCGCTTTGCTTTTCTTGCCCTTTACATCCTTTGTTTCTAAAATCAGGGAGCAACGAAGAAGGATACGTGCCTCTTTTCCAGTACCTTTTCAAATATTTCACAACAGTTTTTCTATTTATCCCCATATTAATAGAAATTGTGTTGATAACCTCATTCCTTTTCGTCGGTTTAAATAAGTTATCCACACCTACTTCTAATAACCGAGAGACAACTGTCCATGCTTTTTCTTGTGATAATCTTGCCTTTTCACTAATATCGTTTTCAGAAAGTAACAAAGCCCAAGGATCATGATGAATAATCTGAGCTGTCCCATTATTTATGCTTTCCTCAACCTCTTTAATCTCCTTTGCTATTGGAAAGGAATTATCAAACACATTTATGAGAAAACAAGTTTGATAGCTGTCATCAATAAAGATTACTCTTTCAATACTTTTAGGATCATTTTCACATTGAATTAACATGTTGATAGAAAGCATCCATATCCTCTCCTCTATCCACAAAAGATATTTCTGAACAAGACTGTTCTAAACTAATCGGCTTGTTCATGTTTATTTTCAAAATCTTTCTTGCTAACAAATGCTTGTATATGAGCAGTCCAGTCCCATTTTCAGTATTAAGTTGATTATCAAATCGGTTTACAACCTCTTTTACGGGACTATCTTGGAAATTTGCTATTAGCTTTAGCAAGTAATCTTTGTACATTAACTGTTCTTCATCTTTGATTCCATATTCATCCAGATGGTAAGCAGAGTGGATAAATTCAATGTTTTTTGCAGGAACAATCGGGATTTCTTTATTTGTAATGATGCCGTAGTCTATCCCTCTAAATTTCCAATACCTATTCATTACCTCAAAACGTTCGATAACTTGGCTATTCTCTAATTGTCGATAGTCTTTAACTGATCTTGCATAATAGCTAATATCACCATCAGCATTTTGCAAAGTGATCAGGAAGGTTGTCACCAATACCATTGGTTCTCCTGATTTCTGATTAAACAATCGTTTGATTAGCTGTTCATCCAAGGTTGGCAATATTTCATTCATTCCTTCTATCAAGGGATAATGCTCCCTAACTTCCAAAATTCGGAAGCCCCCAAATTCTCCATACTCTAATAGGTAGAAGTAGCGAGTCTCCGAGTCAGAGAGAAAATGATGTACTCGATTCGTCTTCCATCCCTTGATCCGACTAACTCGCCCTTTACTTGGTACTCGAATAACATCCAGAAAAGGCTTGTAATCTTTTCCTTCTCCCTGACCGTATCCCTGTTCAAGCAATGATGCTAATTTCTTTGCCGTTTGCTCATGTTTCAATACAGGCATTTTCCACACTCCCTTCAAAGCACATATATAATATGAAGAAACTCGTCAAAATCAGAGTTTTTTCTACCTAAAATTGCCAAATTTTCGTAACACTCCACTCTCGAATCATTAATCCACCTCATTTACTATGGGCAAAACAAAAACCACGATTCTTTTAAGGCAACACCCAAAGTTTTTTTTTGAGGTTATGCCCTAAGAAATCGTGGCTTCTTTCAATATATTCAAATTTTTATTCAATTCTTCTTTCTCCTTTCAATTACAATAAAAAACTATTTAATAGAAGAAACTCGGTATAACGACTAAAAAGCCTTACTTTCTACTCCTTCATTATCCTGTTCAATTTGCTGAACCTTTCGATAAAAAGATGTACGAGATATATCTAATTTTTTATAGGTATAAACCGCTGTTTGTTTTCCTTCTTTCCAACGCTTGTATTCTCGCATAAAATTTTGATCAATTTGAATAGGCGGCCTTCCAAAAGCAATTCCTTTTTCTTTAGCTATGGTTATCCCCTCCATTTGTCGTTGTTTAATACTTTCCCGTTCAAGTTCATATAAGGCTCCAAAAATGGTGCAGATGAACTTCCCTTGGGGAGTTGAGGTGTCTATGCTTTCTTTTAAACTTACAACTTCAACCCCTCGATCCGTTAAATCATTAACAAGTTCCAGAAAGTCTTTCGTATTACGAGCAAGCCTTGAAATAGACTCGATAACAAGAGTATCTCCTTCTCGTATAAAATTCATCATCTCTTGCAACTTCGGTCTATTTTTATCCTTACCACTCAATTTTTCAATGAAGCACTTTTCTACACCTTGTTCTTCAAGTGCTTTAATCTGTCTCTCTGGATTTTGTGACAAAGAAGAAACTCGACAATATCCAATTTTTATACTAAACTCCCCCCAACTTTACGAATATACGTTTGGATATAATTATAAAACGTTTCAAAACGTATGTGAAGGGCCTGAAACATTCCAAAAGTACGATTAGGAGTTTTTGAAACATATTTTTTTCAACTCCCAAAAAGTATGATTTTGTGACATAAGAAATAAGATAAATGAATGTTGTCTCCAAGTTGGGATTTGCTATGCCACATAATATTATTAAATATATTTTCTGGATACGTTTTTTAACCTTTTATCTTTATTATTGTTAAGTTGTAATAAAAAACAGCAGACCTAATCTTGGTCTGCTCTTCGCCTACAATATCAATTATTCTTCCTCTTTTTTTCCATTATTGATATAGTCGATAAACTCTTTTCTATCGACCATGCACACATCTTCGATAAATTCAATCGAATGGTTGTATTTATAATTTTCACTCGCCAACCTTCTTGCCCAATCCAACTTTTTTTTATATATTTCACAGTGCATCGTTTCAAGTTTCTGATTGACACTATTTAATGCATTTTTGACTGCTTCAATGTTTACCCCATGTGTAAATAATCCAACCACAACTTCTTCAATCTCATTTTTTGCCTCTTCAGAATGCTTGTTAATTGTTTTGTCCATATCTATTCATCCCCTTCTTACTTTGGATACCTTTAGTTAAGTAACTCAGCATATTCTTCATCCGATAATCTTTCAAAATGTTCCCATAAGATATCACCTAAATCAGCATCCCTTTCCATTGCCATTTCCCAATAGAAAGGATTGTCAATGAATACGATATCTTGAATTTTGGTTATTCCCAAGCCTCTTCTTAACCTGTTTCGCTCTCTTTGCTCGCTACGCTCTCCACCAATGACTGCAACTAATTCACCTTCATTAAACGGGTAGATTGCCTTCTTGACTCTATCAACGCAAATAATCTCTACAAGATCACTTTTTTCTCGTTTTTCATATCGCCTTAATTGCTCAATTAACGTTTTCTTATCTTTAAATTTAATGAAAGACTCTTGATAACCCATGTTATACCTCCTCCTTAATAGTTTCTTTACTAAACCCTTTGCTTAATTCAGTGTATAAGAACTCAACTTTCTCTTGGATGAATGCAATTACTATTAGAAACATTTTGCAGTAGGTTAAATTCACGTTACGTTCACTACTAATTTCTATCATTTTTAGAGTAACCTCAATCATGTCATTCAAGTGGAGAACAGCATTACATAGGTCGTACCAATATTGACTATCCATTTCCTCAATTGAAAACTCATTGTCAAAATATTGATGCTCTCCTAATTGTTTGAGAGAACTTATCAAGCTATCCTGCTTTTCATTCTTCAGATATAACGTAGTATTTTCATACAATTCAATCGTGTCCATAATTTGAAGACCTATTAGACGCTCAACTACTTCTTCCTGCTTAAACTTTTCCAGTACACTGAATTGAGTAACTGTTTCTCTGGTCATTACTAATCACCTCATGAATTATTTACAAAGGATTCTATTGTTGTAATTGGTGTTCCTTTGTATAATTACATTGTATATAGACAACGAATAAAAAAAGTTGCCTACGAAGTCACTTTTATTGAAGGAGATTACACCATGAGTTACACTACTTTTGATTCAAATGAACTCGAACAATTCATCCAAACGAAGAAGATAATTCATTTAATAAGTAAGCTAAACATTCAAGATGATTTTCTCTACATCGAGGATAAAGCTACATTCCATAACGCTTTTTCTGGATTAGATGAAGCAATAAGAAATGTTAGGGGTAAACGTAAGATTGGGGATTACATACATGATTTAATGGAAGAAAGCCGAAAAAAATTGGATGACCTTCATTTAAGAGCTGGAATATCAAAGGAGTATTGGCATAAGGCAACAAATGGTAAGATACATCCTTCGAAAAGAAAGTTATTATGCTTAGCAGTCATTTTGAAACTATCTCTTGAAGATACCGAAAAACTGTTACAAATTGCAGGGTACAGTCTTGCAACAGATCTTACTAACTTCGAGGCTATTTTAGGATTCGCTATAAAAAAACAGATTTATTCATTTTATGAAATTGACGAACAATTAAGCAAATATGGTGAAAAAACTATATTCTCAATAGAATAGCAGTTTAGGTTTTGAAAGAGTAATAATAGGGGTATCATATATTGTCTTGCCCGTATCTCCTTTATTAGTAATTGAATATTCTACAATCAAAGTTCATTTCTTCAATATCTTTATTTACTTTACTTCATAAATTATCTTTGGGATCAAAGAGCGAATAAGGGGATTGTAAAAAAGGTCTTGTTATTTACATGTTCATTTTGGAGTTTTTGTTTTAACTTAATGGGGAATCCCTTGTCTTCTATATGATACTTTCTAATGAAATTAGCTTTTATCAACCAGTTAATCGATTTATCAAGAGTCTTGTAATCTACCTTCAATATCCTCATTAATTCTTCAATAGAGCATGAGAACAATGCTTCGTCAGCGATACTGCTTGATCTTGTCGATAAATAATAAAGACCGACTTGATTTAGCATTTGAAAAACTCGCATATGAGATAGACCTTGTTCATCAATGATTGGGTTATCCTTTCTTTGATCTGACAAATGTTTATGAATACAAAGAAAGTTCTTCTTGTATTTGTCCAACTGCTTCTTTTCCCACGCATATTCTTCATATTCTGCTTGTAGCAGAGATGCTAATTCTCTTCGAGCAAACAAGAATGCTCTTCGGGAATCTACTTCAACATCACCTAACACAACTAAGAAATCAATAATTGTGAATGCAACAGCATTTTGTGCTTTAGCAGTTCTCGTAAAGTAACGGTAGTTACCTACTACGTCTCTCTCAATCCATGCTATATTGTTATTCTTTAATAAACATGCAAATTCTTCACCATCATTAATCTTAGTTAAGTCGATAAAAATTCTGTTGAAGACGTTAATACTTAAAACATACTCAACAAACTGTTTATTGGTCTTAATATTATTCGGAACCTCTATCTTGTTAGATACCTTTTTTACCTCCTTTGTTTGAATGTGTCCCTTCGCTTTCCTCAGTTTTATTTTTTCGTTTACATTTGCAACGTTATACGGCCGCTTACTCGAACTTAATAGTGGCATTATATTACCTCCTTTAATTGATAGTTGATTCGTTTCATTTCTTTTATTATTGCTGTTCGAATTATTTCCGCTTCTTCATCCAAACTACGATAATCCGATTTTGAAATATAATTTTCCATAAATGAAATTTCTAAAAAGCAACAAATCTCAGAAATACTGCCGAGGGCGTAATTTAATTCTTGAAATCTACCATTAGAAATGACACCTTTTGATTTAACCAAATTATTATATACACTACTCACTGCTCTATTAAGCTGATCAACTATGTTGTCAACCTCAAAATCAGGAAGTGTCCTAACCATATTTCCAATAGTCCTTTGAAATATCTTTACTCTTTCAATCGTAGTTTCCAAGGGCGAAAAACCTACATCCTTGATTGAATAATGTATATGTGTCTCAACATTAGTTGACTGAAAGTGTTCTATCCTTTTCATTAACGCACTAATTATTCTGGCTATTTCCTTTGCATTATCTTGCAATCTATTGTTATTTTCTTTTGTTACGTAGCCTTGCATAGATGATAAATCTAATAATGCCTGATATTTTGCTAACTTACACAATGCGATATCGAAATGCTCGTATTCTCTCCCGTAGTAAAAGTTGCCATTTCCTTCTGCCAAATTCTCCAGGACTGCACAACTTGCTTTTCTCATACCATTCTTTATATAACTCTCAGAAGATGGAATGGTTTTTATTATTGTATAAACATCCCTTCGGAAAAGGAGTGCCTTTTTATAGGCAATTAATTCCCGAAAGTTCCCTACATATTCCTTTTTTGTTGCCATAATAACTTCCTTTCTCTATTATTTGTATCAATGTTTAGTTGAGATTTAGTTAAAATCAGAGGATATAATAAATGGTGATTAAGAGGTATTATTTGAGGATATCACCAATCAGGTACGATATGGCTATTATACGGGGTTTATTATATTTTGAATCTAATTTCCTTGCTCTACCCTGTTCGAGCTTTTCAATCGCCCAAAATAATAGTTCAATAGTTTTAATACCTGAACCCGACACACTTCAATATTGTTCAAATCATCTTTATGCTCATGCGATAGAACTTGGAATTGATCCAACATCACTTTCAGACTCTTCAAATTTTGGTTGACTTCACTGAACTTTTTATTCCGTATCTTCATGTTTAACTGTCCGATGCCAGAAGCAATTCGCAATGGGGTATCTATCGCCAATCGATATGCTTTTTCTACCTGTTCATCATTAATTTCAAAACCCACACTATCTACTAACCAGTAAATTGACTGCATTAGGTCGATTGAGCGATTATACAAATGAAATCTGTGAAAGTCTTCTACTTGCCACTTATCTACAATGATATTAGTAGGATATTGTTTAAGCCTCTTTATCAGACTAAACGACATTTTCAGAAGTTCAATTGCATCTGCATCAGCCTGGTGAAAATTCTCAGAAGGTAAATAACCACGAACATGAGCCATTTGAAACAGTGATCTACACTCATTAATGCATTTCATCGCAATGTTGAGATAATTAAATTCGTTAGAATAGTACATTGTTACACGACTTTGAGCGATATTTTCTACTATTGCAACGGCTGAACTTCGAAGCCTTTTGCGGATGATGTCGTCATCGAACTTCTCCGATATGACATGTAACTCCTTAGCAAAACTAAGGGATTTTTCATAAACCTTTGACTTCTTTGGATTACTTCTAAAAGGCTTCCTTTGTGCTTGCATTGACTTCTATTCTCCTTTATCCTACCTGGCAGTATGCACTTGCAGGGCGTAATGTGAAATGATTCTTTGTTTGGTTGTTTAAAGCAGTTCTTACATCAAGTTGAAATTCATAAGCAACATCTTTTAAATTTGATAGGGAAAACAGATTGGGGTGTTTCGAGTGTAGATATAAGGAAGATTGTAGATATGCAGGTAAGAATGGATACTTATTAATGAAAATTTCAATGGAAATTTTCGAGGTAATTAGAACAGTAACCTTATAATTGAACATAATCCTTAATAATTCAGGTACAAGGTTTGATTTGTAGAAATAGTCTGTATGGCTATCCCATATAACAAATTTAATATCATGATTTTGCTCCAATGATTGTGTTATATGTTGATCGCAAACATGTGGTTGATGTGAGTGCGGTGTTATTATCTTTGTGTTAGAAATAAAGGATTTTACTTGGGTGTTTAATAAGGGGAATAGTAAAGATTGACTTTCTTGTTTTATCTCTGATACGGAAAAATAATTATTATGTGGATTTTGCTTGAATAACATTCGACTCAAAAATAAATCTTTCAATTTGTATATTTGTTGCTCTTCTTGAACAAACAAGGCTTGTGATCCTTTGCCGATAAATTGCTCAGTCAGTTGAGTAACAAAAGCATCTTTCAAGTATGAATCATGATATTCCAACAAATAAATTCCTTTACTATTAATTGCTTTGTAAATTAAATCGAAGTCTTGATAATTCGTTTGTTCTAATTGACTATTGTGGTTTTGGGTGTACAATTCCAATCCCTCCTTCATTACTGATAATCATTTATCATTTTCATTAATTTCATGGAGTATTCATCAATCTCTTTTCCCACATACCCTGAATCTACATTTTTACTATTAAAATCCAGAAGCAAATCATTTAGTTCAACCTTGGCTTGTTTCAATTCCTCGAAGGAGTCTGTTATTTTTGTCATTTTTAGAGCATTACCAACTCTTGTATGAATTGATATCGCTTTTTTTCGTAGATTATCTAATTCTAAACGACTAAATGACCTTTGGTTTTTATTTAACCAATTGAAGATAGCAAACCCTACTTCCTCATTGCATTCAAATAGTTGTAATTTCCTTACTGTACTATTCACTCATGTTCCACCTTTCTATAAGATTGTCGCTACATTATCCGACTACATTCCATCATTCATCAATGCCATATACCTATTCTATTAGAATTGCAAGTATTATTCTACGCATTACTTGTCGTACCTTGTTCTATAGTTATTGGGGTTGTTTTATAGCAACTATCTACTTGTAAGGAACTAAATGCAGTAATTAAAATATGGTGTTGTGGGTGGTTGAGGAAAGATAAAGAAGAGTTTCTGGAAATCGGATGATAAACTGTATTCAGCTGTTACCCTTGACTTATCAAAAAGGGATTTCTTCATCTAACATAACTTGACCATCTGTATCAACGATTTCTTTTTGTAAATTGCTTCTGTCCACTCTTTTTGATACTTCTTTCATTATTTCCTTGTGTTCAAAAAAAATAGTTTTAGCAATATCCTTTCCAAGTGCATTTGCAATGTTCTTTTCATTGATTTTTTTTATATTAGTCACTTTAGCCATAAGGAGTTTTTTTGCATTTTCTTCAACTTTAGTAAGGAGTTCATCGGTATATAAGGGGAAGGCGTAGAATGTTATGAGCCTACAATTAATCTCGCCTTCTTTTTTATTTATTGTTTTGCTATTAAGTTTCTGCAATTCTAACTTTTCTATGGTAGAAGCTCTAATATTCATTCCGATATTCAATAATTCTAAAGGGAAATCTTTATCATGTGGTGGGATTTTGTGGATTAATCCGATTGAGGAGAATAAATTGATGGCTTTAGAGATTGTGCTTGCATCTGTACCAATTAGTTGATTTAGATGACGTGTTGATATATATACAGCATGCATTTTTTTGTACGAGTGTTTCATTAGTAAGGGGTGAATTGCTTCATTCTTCATCATTTCATACAATACATTCATATACGATTTAGTTAGCTTATATAAAGCAGGAAAATGATTCTTCCATTCTTTCCCTGAGTTCTGGATGGTGGCTTGATTTTTCTTCTGCCGAGCTTTCTGTTCCACTGCCCAAGCGTATTCTTCATACTCACATCCTAATAATTCTAAGAGTCCCACTCTGACTAATTCGATACTTGTTAAGTCTGGATTCGCCACGCTAACCAGATCTAATACACTAAAACTCCTACATAGCCCACCTTTCTCCATGGTAAAATAGCGATAAATTCCTTCTTGTTGATCCTTGTCAATCCAAGCAAAATGGTGCTTAAAAAGGATGCATGGAAAGTATTCCTTCTCTTTACACTCACTTAGATTGATAAAAACATCACTGAATAGGTTCGCTCTGGTTACATAAGATATGAACTGCTTATGGGATTTTACTGTTGGTGGTAGCTTATGGTTAGTCCTTCGAGTTATTAGTGAAGACATTCTCTTTTTCCCTTGAAGATATATACCTATTTCCGACAATTCCCCACTTGCAAATAGTGTTAAATAATCTTGATCATCTTCTTCATAACCTTTCTGTAAAGACTGAATGTGGTTCTTCTCTGTGTTGTAATTGACATTATTATAATTTATTTTTGGAGATTCGAAATAACAATCCCATACACTCATACTGAAACCCTCCTCTTAATTAGATGGTTTTCAGTATAGCTACTATTCTTTTACAAAACAATAGCTTCAATGCTCTATAGTGTTTGACTATTACCTTTTTGAATTGAGGCAGATAGATGGATGAAGAACTTGAAACACAAAAAAGTTCCGCAATAAAAACTAAATGTTATGTGAGTAAACTAATGCATAATTAACATCTTGTTTTGCAAGGAATAAACCAATTAGACTTAACCATATATCATTTTGCATAACCTACTACCTTCTTAGAGATAACTTTAAACTTAATGCTTAAAACAACTATATTTAATTTGGATCATATCTCATAAGTGCAATATGATGGTGCATCATTCAACTTGGTCAAAACATAATTCCTATATATGCGACTACAAAAAATTTTATCTGTGATTTCGAACTGTGGTAAACAATGGGTGATATGCAAATTCCCTTTGTTCAGTTTCAATAGGATATATTCAAAATCAATAGGTTGAAAACCATACTTTTAACTGACAAGCTACGCTTGTGATAGAGACTCCATCCAATAAATCGTAGCTGTCCCTAATTTATCTACTCCTAAAACATTGATTGAAGTTTAATAGTACCCAATGCCTTTTAAAATTGCATATCCCTTCCAATATCTATTAGAGCTTTGTAAATGATTTTTTTCGGTTTCATCAGATTTTTTTCGATTCCTTTAGAGGTAACTTTTAATTGTCGCTTACGCTTCAAAAACATAGATAAATAGGTAACATGCCTACCCTCAACAAATGGAAAAAGACATAAATAAACTAAATCACCCATAACTCTTATGCATAAGAACAACTTAGTCAAAACACATAAATCTATATATAGGCAATTAAAAACTACAAGTGTCTGCACTCGCAGTAACTACAATGGTTTTAAATACACTTTCATCTATTAATTCAATTAGGGAAAAATACTTATCCTTGCAATAGATATTTCGTAATTAATCTCGTTCCAAATTCCACTGGCTACTCTCGGCTCCTTATAGGGCAACTTTCAATACCTCTAACGCTTACTTGTCTTAAAAAGAACATCAAATCCGATATCTACCTGGATGCATGCAATAGGCATATAGCAGTATTTGTCCCACTTTTCAATTTGATAACTTTAATGTTTTGAAGAAGGGGTTCATTTACATTCTACCTTGTCTGCTTTAATCCCATTAAGTAAGAGGTAGCATAATTAATTCAAGAAACTCCTTAAATTTCTTGAGAATAATTCTTTATTCGACATCAAATTTGTTATATTTCACGAAATTTTTTATATGATATAGTAGCTTTTTAAAAAAATCAAAGGAGGTTTTTAATAATGTTATTTGAAGAAGTAAATGTAGCAGTAGACTCAGGAAAAGGATTCAGCAAATTTTTAGTTAGAGATGCTGTTACAAAAGAATATAAAAAATCAGTATTTCCTACTAAGATCCAGAAGGTAAACAATATCGGCTTTGACCTATCAACCAATTCTTATCAGGTAGAATATGATGGTGAGATCTATCTGATTGGAGACATGCTAACGAACTTAGTGAACACTGATTTAACAAAGAAAACAAAGGAACACTTATTATGTATTTATCTTTCAGTGGTTAATGCCATAAAGTTGTCTAACAGTAAAAAGGCAGGAATTTATAGGGTTAATCTTTCGCTAAATACCCCACTCACCATCTTCAAAAATAAGAAATTGAAGGATGAATATGAACAATTCATCAGACAAAATGGAGGAACCATTCATTTCACTCTAAATGGGGAGCATTTCCTATTTAAAATACAAAACCTTTTTCTATTACAGGAGGGAATCGGTTCTCTCTTTCTTCGACCTGATTATAAAAATAAAAATGTTGTTCAAATTGATATCGGAACCCTCAATGTCACCGTAAACTCTTTCTTATCATTAATTCCTCAGCTCGATTCCAATTTTTCGAATAGTTATGGAACAAACTCGTTATTCTCAACATTACGTGAACGACTATCGATGGATTATGGTGTGACTGTCCATTACAAAGATCTGGAACAAATAATTAAAGATAGGGTTTTAATAGTAGAAGGAGAGAGAATGCTTGATAGTTCTGTAATTATTGAAGAAATTATGGAGAACCATGCTAAACAAATCATGGCAAGTGTTAAAGCACAAGTTTCCTTGAACAATACTGAGATTTCCTTTGTAGGGGGCGGTTCTATCCTTCTATACGAACAGCTAAAGAAACTCGTACCACAAGCCACTTTCGAACCTGATCCTCAATTCTGCTCCTTAAATAGCTTCTACCGCATAATGGAGGCTAAACTCCATGCCCAAAGACTATAAAAGTATTACAATCAGTTTCAAGCCCGAAGCAATCCACTTGTATGAGTTTACAAGGAAACAAAGCAATAAAAGTGCATATATATTAAAACTCATTCAAAAGGACATGGAAGGAGAAGACGATGCATCCTTAAAACAGACGATAAAAGCAATCATCTTGGAAATCCTTAACGACAAGGATATTACTCTTAATGAATCAAAAAAGGTTGCTAACGAAGAGACTCTAACTGATTATGACATTGGTATTATTAATGAATACTTCTAACAACAATAGACGGCCGCGGCCGTCTATTTCAGTTTTAATGTTAAAAAATTCCGTTTACCAACCCTGTTCAAAATACTTCCTGATTTCCTTTCGATCCAGAACTTTCGAACAGCTTTCCCAATCAATTTTATCCACCGAGTTATTGTACCTATTTTCAAATGGATGTTTTTGGGGAACCTCGTTTATACGTTGCTTCGCTTTTTCGATATCGTTTTGTGCAATATCAACCCATATATCTTCCAATACATCTGGTAGTTGTCCGAACACACCATGAATGTTTTTAAAACGTTCTGATAGCAAGCTGTGTACCCTGTCTTCAACCGAATCCTTGTATCTTAGATTGTAGACATGCACTACCTCATTTACTTGACCGATACGTTGGATACGCCCTTTCCTTTGCTCCAGTCTTGTAGGGTTCCAAGGTAAGTCGAGGTTAATTAAAGTGCCTAACGTTTGTAAGTTTAGCCCTTCACTTGCAGAGTCAGTACCTATTAATAATCTTAATTGTCGCTGTTTTACTAATGATTTTAATTCTTCTTTCTCCTTTTTAGTAAAACTACCATCAATGAATAGACCTGACTTATCTCCACCTGCATATAATCCTACACTTTCACCTGGAAATTTCTCTGATAACGACTGTGCAACCCATCTTGCAGTATCAAAGTATTGAGAGAAAATAATACAACCCTTTTCAAGCCATTTCCAATCAGTTAATAACTGTACAACCTTTTCGAATTTAGGATCTGTGGTTTCATTTGTCTCCAAGGACTTTACATACTTTACAAGTAGTTCCTCTTCTTCTGGTGTGAGGTTTTTAATATCTTCCTCTACATATTGATCGTCTTCTTCATCTGCCCAATCAGAAAATGAGGTGTTCCATTCATTCAGCATCTTTCTGCCTGTATTTAAACCTGCAACCACTGAGCTTCCTATTCTTTTGAGCAGTAGTGTTTTAAGAAAGCCACTACTTTTATTCCTTTTCCCTAATAAATTACAGAATTCCTCTGCAAACATATAACCTTGCTTTAAATAACTTGATAAAATTAGAGCATCGTCATCAGACTCTCCATGTAATTCTACCTCAATCTTCTGTAAAAAAGGTTCACCCGTTTCAGGATTAATTGTATTCTCTAAATATCCACGTTCCCTCCGAACAACATGCCGAATATAGGGGTTGTATTTTTGATAAAAGTTATTGTCTAAAATTCGCCCTATTTTTGCTTGATCTGGTTTTGAAAGATCAAGTAGATTAGTATTTACAACGAATTGATCATCTTTTAATCCGACTTTTCTTCTAATCATCCCAAATGTCATTTCATCTTCTTTAGATGGTGGAAAAGGGTTCCTTATCCACTCCCAATTTTCAGGGTTAAAGAACTCCATCTTTTCTTCACCAGTGATAAGTTTTAGACTTCTTGGAATCTGCTCCCTTTTACGCCACAATGAAAACCTACTACCGAGAACACTATCATTTTTTTGAGATAAAATATTCATCAAATCCCATAATTCGATTGGATACAACTGAATAGGTGTTGCAGTTGCCAGTAACATGCTTTTTGTTCGTGTAGAGATACTGAGTAGAAACTCGTACAAATTATTAGGATCAGGGCTTTGGTTTTCTTTCTTCTCTCCTAAGTTTTTTCTTCTTGCTCTATGTGATTCGTCTACAATTACGCATTCATATTCTTTCGAAAGTAAATGTTCAACAATCGGCGACTGCGACACAATTAGTCCCTGAGAAACAATCCCTATTTTCCTTGGACATCTTTTAATATCTTCAAGTCCTCTGTTTGGATAATTAAAACCATTTTCATCTATCCACTCTTTACCATTCCAAACAGCAGATGGTATGTTCAATAAAGTTTTTAGTTCATCCTGCCACTGCCATAAAAGAGTCTTAGGAACTATTACGAGAACTGGTTTTTCTCCATAAAGTGCCATTAGTTGTGCTGACATCGCAAGTTGAATTGTTTTGCCAAGTCCAACTTGATCGGCCAATATGTATCTTGCTCCATGACTACGTTGATGATCTCTAAAGGCTAAATCCACAAAATATTTTTGGTGTTCCCATAATCCAAATTCTCCTCTAATAACTGGAGATTCTACTGCTGTTGAGGCAGGATCAGGATTCTCTTTCCACTCCTCAACTGAATCAATTATTTCTCTTTCAGATATTCGTTTTATATCCTCAATAATAAATTCTGATAACCGAATTGCACTCGGATCATTCCAAAGTGCATCGAACTCTTCTTGCACCCATTCAACCGCATCATCTGAGTCATCTTCCCAAACTAATTCATAATTTAGTTTCCACCCATTATATGTTTCGTTAGCACTCCCTAAAAAGGTTGTTTTCTTATCATTAGCTAAAGTTACAATGCCTGCTTTACCATGGATAAGACCAAATTTTTCATCTGGAATCACTCTCACTTCAAGTTTTCCAGATGATAGAAGTTCATACAACTTTTTGAATCTATTAGATGAATCGGGTATTTCCTCTGGCTTAAACTCACACCATTCTTTTCTAATAGCTGACTGAGCAAGTCTTGCAGTTTCCACATCTTTAATATGAAGTCCTGAATTACAAACAACTCTAACTTTCCCCTCTATTTTTTCAATTGCTTCACCAGCAATCTCTAAAATCGAGGAGCTAAAATAACCCGCAATCCTATCGTAACTTTTAGCATTCTTTAATCTATTGTTTAAAAGAGAGGCATTAATAGCCTCTCTCCTTGTAGAATACCTTCTTATCAAATTTTCTGCACCTACCTTAAATCCCATCATTTCTGATAGCTTCTTTTAATAACCTTGCGTAGTATGCGTCTCGATGCCAATGTTGCATATGTGAGATGTTTTCAAATCTTGATAAAAAGTCAAGAATTTCGATAATAGCGGAACGTTTATCCCAATACTCATTGTTCTGATCATAGGTAGCCTTTAAATAGTTCTTTCCTTCAGAAGTTGATTCAGCTTGAACACTTTGATAAAGCGACATCAATATATGTCTCATTAAAGAACGACCAAAGTTGTCCCTATCTATTCCTCTTGACCGATATTCAGATGCAGTCTTTAATCGGACTGAATTTGCTTTGAAATTTTCAAACATATCCCTATAATCGCCAACACCAAATCCTCTTGCTAACTCTTGATAAGCACTTACTTGATATATGTTTCCCATTTCCAATTCAAGACCTCTAATAAAGAATCGCTCTTCTGGAAGCAAATCCCTCCACACAAGATTATCAAATCCTTCTGGAATTAAATAATCATAGGCTATTTTTACCGCCTTTCTAATTAATGCTTCAATTGGGCTTTCGTCATTAGAACTTCTCGATTTTGATAATTCATATTTAACATCAATCCCTTCAATATCTTTATATGCCGTTAGGACTT
This sequence comes from Bacillus sp. ISL-55, assembly GCF_018613155.1. Lineage (GTDB taxonomy): Bacteria > Bacillota > Bacilli > Bacillales > Cytobacillaceae > Mesobacillus. Next base: position 30,646 of record NZ_JAGGQU010000035.1, read on the forward strand.
TAAGAGATGATGCATATGAAGCTAATAAGTAGTCCGCATCAGTAAAATTCGGATCTTCTTTATCATCGAGATTTTTCATACTATCAATTTGGAACTGAACTTCATTCTTAATTTTTCTATAAAGTTCATCTTGGAAAGCAATATCATTTGAAATCTGTTTCTTTAAAACTAACAAAACTGTCCCTTGAACATAATTCCCTTGCTTTAATCCATTAGCATCTGTTTCAGTTGCAATATTCCATGCAGATTCTACTTTTAACCCCGCAGACCATAAAATCATGGCCAGCTCAGCCCAAACTTTAACATCTTGGTGAGTGAACATTACAACTTGTGTACCGTTATCTGGCATATTAGTCCCAAGTTTCTTATAAATCTCAATCATGCTGTTATTAAATGTTTCACCAGTACCTTTTACAGCCAAAACTCTTTTACTATCTGAATACCAATCAGGGAAAGTCCTTTCTAACAATGACTTATCCCATGCCAGGAAAAACTCCGTCAATTCATGATAATTAACTGCATCAGCATAAGGTGGATCTGTAATCCAGATATCGCAATTATCCACGGTATTCCTTGCATCCATTACCTTAACTATTCTATTGTGGTTTGAAATCAAAAAATTATTTATATTGAAAAACCAAGTAGTTTGCAAAGATAACATTGTTCTTGAAAGATAATTATATAATGTATTTAAGGCTTGGTTACTAAATGTCTGAGCACCCTTTTCATTAGATCCATCAGATAGCCACTGAGATAATTTAGCATTCCAGTTTGACAATTTATTAATCCCTAAAATCCCTATTGCTCTTTCTCTTTCATTTTCTGCAATTTCATCGACTACCTTCATGAATAAACCATGAGTAAGTAACTGTCTCGGAGTGAATAATTGATGCCAATATTGCCATCCTCGTTCTCTTTGAAGTCTTGAAGTTTCAGAACCTTCTTCTATAACTGATGATGGAATATATCCTTTATCTTGCCATTCCAGGAATTTTTCAGAAAGCAACAGCTTCACTTTTTCTTCTCTCTCTATGTCTTCCTTTGTAGGAGTTTGATAGTATCTCCTTGTCTTACTATTACCATTGTCATCAACATACTCTTCTACATACCTAACACAGAAAAGACGTTCTTGAAATACATCATTATCCCTTGGTATAAATTCACTTTTATTCCATCTTCTTAACCCATATACTGTATTACCTTTGTCATCTTTTCTATCTCGGCGAAGAACAGTAATTGGAGTTTCTCTTTTACAATTAGGACATTTTAAATTCCCACTATTTATGGTATTCATATCGTTCGCTTGTTTAATATCTTCTTTAGTTGCCCCTTGAACTATATCAATATTAAAGCCACCAACACCATTATCTTTCAATAAAGCTACAGTGTTAGTGCCTTTACCAATTATCCATGATGGGGCAAGGGGAACATAGTAACTACATTCAGGACATTCAGCTTCAAGACAATATAAATAAGCATCAGCTCTATGCCCTTTTTCATTATGTTCTATCTTCCAGTTGATTACTTGTTTATCTACTAATTCATATACTTTCTGCTGAAAGCTCTTTACACTTTCTATTTCTTCAGCTGTTGCTCCAGCGATATTTAATGCCGACCATGTTAAAAGTGACGCTACTGGATTTAAGTCCGATGCGTAGACATCTGCTCCTACTCTTGCAGATTCAAAGGGAATACTTCCACCACCCGAAAAACAGTCTCCAATTCTTGGTGTATGCCCGTACCTCTTCTCACCCAATTGCTTTATTAACTCCTGAAGACTTGAAGCAGATGTTTCTAAATGATCATTTATCTCTATCCATGAAGTTTCAGGTAGATTAATTACGTGTTCAGGTCTATCACAAAATGTTAGTTTTTCATCGTAAGACAATCGATTAAATGTTAATTCTTGTAATTGATCCTTTTCAGCTTTTGTTATTCCCTTTTTGTAAGTTGGTTTATCCTCAGTTGATGATGTACTAAAATACTTCTCCTTTTCTCGATCAGTAAGGAGTTTATATACAGCTTTGGTTGTTAAGTTTTTTGACCTTCTTAAAAACAAACCCTCATCATCCATTGTTAATAATTTCAAAAAGATTTCTCTATCCTTTTTGGGATTATCAGAAACAGGAAGCAATACACCAAGTATAGTAGCTCTCACAAGGATAAGAGGCTTACGGCCCCACCACTTTCCAAGACCTGTTAAAGTCTGTCCCAAGTTAGCTTTACGTTCTTTATAGCTCTCTTTTGACACCTTTGATACAGGAAACTGTGTTTCTATAAATGACTTACTGTAATTTAACAAAAGACTACCCCCTGCCTAAACATTTTTATATAGCATCTCTAAGATACTTCCTTGGTTTTTATCTTCGTCATCAACAGGGTTTTCGGTTAAAGCATACCTAATTGCCTTTCTCCACCCTCTTTTATCGTCAGCATGTCCCGTAATAGCATTCGCCATTGTAAATAACCACCATCGCTCTTCTCTACTCAAACCCATCCAATTCTTCAATGCCATTGGAATGAGTTGAGGATCTGAGTCCTCTATAGCCCACATTAGCAATACCATCTCTTTTCCCAATAACCGTTCAACTGGAACATGACCGATTTTAAACCTTCCAACTGTAACATCCTTTTCTTTAAGCCTATTATTAAAGGCTGTAGTTAAAGGATCTTTGATTAAATTCCACTTATGCCTATCTAACGTTACTTTCAAATTTTCTTCCACAATACCTGTATTCTGTTCCTCTGCTTCATCCCATTCAAAGCGTTCATAAACCGCAATATCTTCCTTTGGGCTTTTTGGCGTTACAAGTAAAAAATGGTGTTTTGACTCATCAGGAGTATAACCAAAACCTAACGCCTTTCTTTTTGCCATAAGATTGCCTCCTTATTGGCTTATACTATTCTTATGTGACTCCAAGCTGTATTTATTTTCTGCTATCCAATCTTCAAAATATTGACCTTTTTCAAATCTACATTTTTCAATACTCATGGATATTTCAACATTCTTTTCTTTAAAGAATACATTACGTAGTTCATCTAATTGCTTAACAAAAGTCTCCGTTTCATGATAAACATAATTGTCAAGTGAGAGTTCTAACCAACTTTGTTGCACTGTATTAGTCTTTTCAAATACTTGTAAACTAACACCCGATACCTTTGCTTTATGCTTGTTCAGCATTTCAAGTTGCTTATACACATCTGCCGTAACAGAGGCTCTGAGCGAATTAGTTAGTATTAATGGAATCTCTTTATTTATTTCAAATTTTGTTTCCGTTATCGGAATTGATATTGGCTCAGAAAATATTCCTAAATCTTCATGTACAGCGATTGCTTGTACAAACTTTGTTCCATTTGGCACTTCAAACATATCTTCATATACCCCACCACTATTTTTGGGGTTAGAACCATCAGTGGTATATTTAATTGTAACTTTTGGTGACGATGCTTTTAATTCTATATAGTTCTTTCCATTTTTATCAAATGAATTATATTGTAACTGAACATTATTTTCCCATCGTGTTATTGCACCAGTAGAATGCTTTCCTTTTGAATCTACACACAAAAACGTTAAAGCCAACTCAGTCGTCTTGAATGCGTTTAAGTCTGGTACTTCAGATGAACCAGTGGTCGCATCTCCATTTATCTCATAATAGACTTTATCTCCATTTTGTGGAGTAATTTTTAAAGTCACTTCACCTGTCTGTTCGTCTCTATATGCTTCTCTCACATTTACAGATGTTTCAGGTGCAGGAGGTTCCTTGTCAAGATATCCTCCTTCTTCAACCCAAACCCCTTTTTTCAGGCATTCACTTTTTAAATCATCTAATGCCTTCGGATGATGCCACGACCAAGAAGTAGTTGTCGCTACACGCTCTTTTAGATCAACCCATCGCATTTGTCGAGAAGAAAATATACGTGTTTCAAATTTTCTTCTGAATTCCTCTGTAGTGGTATCTTTAACAAATTTCATTACCTCAATTAATACATTTCGAATTTGCTCTTCTGCATCAAATCTATTATTCTTAAACTCCATTTTAAAGTCACTATAATCAAAACCATCTATTGTTGGGTAGTACAATGTCATAAATGTTTCCCTTGAAGTTTGTATTAAATTCAACTCAACTTTATGAAGGATATCTTGGGCTTGTTGATACTGTGTATCACTTTCAGAAATCTTATCCTCATTTTTCATTCGGTTAATAATAGATTGAACTGCTTTTAACTGTTTAGCAACCTCTAATAAATTTTCCATATTTTTACTTTGGCCTGTTAAAAACATAACTCTATTTTTGTATTTAACACTCTCATAAAATTCTTCTAAATCTTTCTTTAGCCCAATGCCATTTGGATTAGGTTCAAATAAAATTAGAATTATTTTATCTTGTTTTATTTCAATTTCATCAATCGCAGGGAAAACTTCAACTTCCTGGTAACAGTCCTTTAGTTCTGGTGTGAATTTTTCTGCAAGTACCTTTTTAATTTCTTGTTTTGCAATCTCGTCTGAATATGTGTCTACTAATGATAGTAATTCAGCATTAACATTTTTTACATCTTTAAAAAATAGACGATTATCACGATCAGAATATAAATACCATGCTTTTACCTTGAATTGCTCCAACGAACTTTTAATCTCAGTAATATTCCTACCTGGTCTCACCATAATCCCAACTGCTTCTTGTAGGGATAGTCCGTTAATTACTCCCGTTACATCACCTAAAGATGAAACTAAGAGTAATTTGCTAAGATCTTGCATATCATGGCCACTTGACAACGAATCAATTTCTTCGGATACCGATTTTCCATTTTGGGCAATATCGTGTGAAATGGCATTTGTCAATCTTGGCTTAATACTACGTACCATAGAGAACATTTCAGTATTATTCAAGTCCATATCAAATGCATTTAGCAGATAGTTTGATTTAGCTTTTGGTTCGCTCCCATTATATAAGTTTTTCACCATAATCCTTGTAAGCCTAATAAAACCCCTTGTTTGTTGGAATCCTGGATTTTCTTTAAATCGAGCAAACAAATCTTTTATAGAAGGATGAAAAGGGTACGCATCCTTAATACCTGTATAGACCTGCTCAGGAGATAAGTTCGTATAGTTCATTTGCTTCGCTTCTTTAACTGCTTCCTTATAAGCCATAGCAATTTCATGTTTTTCATCTTCTGTTGCAGTAGTCTCAAACAATCGCTTTTCTAAAATATGGTACAAATCATCAGAAGTTGTTCCAACAGGTTCAATATTTATGGAACTGCGGCCAATTTCATTTTCCAAGTTTTTAAATGACTTTTGTATTAAGCCTGAACCCGTTTCATACGTTGCTTGTAAGTCTGAAATTACAAGGCATACATTGTGCAGTTCTGCTTTACCAAGGGCGTTAAAAAGATTAGATAAAGCATTAGTAGTAATATCCGCAAGTGTTCCTGTACCCGCAGTCATTGTTCTTGCATATTCGAGGTAAGGAGGTAGTTCATCAAGCAAAATTAATGTCGGTTGACCTTTTAGTAGATTAATCCAAGCCGATTGTCCTGGAGCTTTTAAAGGTGCATAATAATCCTTAAACAGCTCTTCTTTACCAAGCTGTCTTGCTATTTCACCCCAAATACCATAAGGAATGTCACTTTCTCGACCTGTATATGCAACAACCCTAATCTCTTCATCAAATGTAGATGTCCCACCTAATATTTTCTTTCTAAGCGAAGGATTTTGAGCCAATAGCCCAAGAGCAACCATATTGTGGGTTTTCCCGCCCCCCATACTTTGAGTCAACTTTACTAATCCGCTTGGTGCTTTTCCTTCAAACCTTTTAAATGCAGTTTCAAATACCAATTGCATACCTTCTGTAATATATGTCTCATTAAAAAATGCTTCTGAGTCAATCGAATTATCAATTAAGTTTGCTAAATCTAACGTGTCATCTCTCTTCGCTTCATCAAAAACACTTTGTCTTGGCTTACATGCTTCAAAAAGGGTTTTCATTTTTTTCCTCCCGCAAGTCAGTATTCAAATTTTCTATTAAAATAGTAGTAAAAAAAAGAAAATCAAAAGTAAAAACAATATAAAAGATAAAAATATAAAGTTCAAAACGTATATTCTCTGTCAAAAAAACGAATCTATTTTACTTAACAATCTATATTGAGTATTTTTTTGACAATCTCTAAACGCCGTTTTCCACATTGTTGTTGAATAATAGTCGTGAATCTGTGATTTTTCACAAATTTATTGGGATTATTCTCATGTAGTGCTTTAATGAATTCTATCATCTGCTGTTCTGAAATTTCATTATTCCAATGATCATCGATTATTTCATTTACTGCGGAAGCTAAGTCTCTTTGCGTTCGATGAAACAACTTCAACTCCAAAATCGCCCCTCCCTTTTCACCTTACTTTTACTTATCTTTTATTTTACTCTTACTTTTTAGGTATAACAATGGTAGATTCCCCCGCTATGATAATATCGTTTGACAAGAACCGACAAAACCCAATTAAACTAAAAAGTGACTGTAGACATTAGCCATAAAGCACAAAGGTCTACAGTCACTCTTATATTAATATGCTTAGCATTTATAAGTGTAGGGTGAGAAGTATTTTAGCATCCTGTCAAAAATCACAGCAATCATATCTATAGTTTCATCTAATTCAGCTAACGGTTTAAAGTAGACACCTATTTTCCTCTCCTTGAATTGTATATTTGGATGAATATGCCCCTGCATAGAGGATAAATGGAACTTAAATACATTAAACAGTTCCTCTCGACTTCTATCAAAATGTAACTCAACAAATGCTTGGCCCCTACCATTTCTAACGGATAATATATAAGTTATCCCTTCTTGCCCTGCTCCAATATGAATAGAAGAACCATATTTACTTGATCGCTTTTCATAATGAATATTTGGAAAATACGGAATCTTATCCTGTAATTTCCCCAAAGTATAATCCCTTAAATCTTCAATCCTATCAAAGTCATAAATTTTCTTTCCTATAGTAGCATTTCCGACAAATGTTTTAGGAATTTGCTCTATCTTATAAACTAACCTCATTGGTTCATCTACTTGACTAATTATTCCCAAATTATTCAATATATGCATTTTGAATTGTTTATCCAACCACGATACATATTCGATTACATCAGATGATATCTCAACTGCATAAAAGTCTATATATTTTTGTTTGTTTCTCTTTAACTCCTCTTCTATCACAAGCAAGTGATCCTGATTGAATCGTAAAGCAACCCAAACGATTATGCCCTCGTTCATCCCGTTAATGAGATGTATTATTTTATTAAGATGTGCTTCGTCACTCGGATTAATCTGATTCTCAATATAAATTTCCAACCTCCTTAGAGGATCTACCGCAAAGAAATCAATTTTTAATTTTCCAAATGGCTTTTCTAATTTTATATTATCTATTTCAAAACCGAGTACATCAGTCATGATATCCTTTTTATATTTCTGAAAGAAAGTAAACGTTCGTTCTTTATCAGATCCGTTTTTGCTCATAATATTCTCTCTCCCTTTTAATAGAAAGATAGAAGGAAGATAATCCTTCCTTCCCCACTTACCTTACAACAGTTCTTTAATTTTCTCGATTTTCTTTGATAGTTGATACAAGTCATGAATCTTTGTTTTACTATCCCAAGGGCATTCAAATAAATTGTTTATTATGGAGACTAAAACTTCCTTCACATTTACATCAACTGTTTTACCTTTTACTGTAAAGTCATTATGAAGCAAGATTTCCGTTATGGATTGTTTCTCCCTTTCAATTTCAACTTGGTCAATTTCACCAAATGCCTTACTTATCATTAATTCGTAAGGAATCCCCAGGATAAAGCAAATTCGTAGAACCTTTGAAAAACTGACCTCGTTTCGCAAAGACCGTTCAATTCTTGAAACGTATGATGGACTAACTTTCGCCATCTTATCCAATTGAGCTAAACTATAGCCTTTTGCTATTCTATACTCCTTGATTAATTTCCCGAAGTCTTCTGATAGCCCTTCTTTATCTAATTCGGTTGGGCATTCTGCATCTTTGATCATTGATTATCCTCCCTTTAAATATGAATCAAATCGATTCAGCCTATTTATTAGTCCAAAAAGAACACCTGTTCTAAAAGCTCTAACCTTAGATTATAGTTATTAGATCCTCGGAAAATTCAAAAGAGAATGGCACATTTTTTTTATAGTTTCTAATGTTAATGAGGTCATTTTAAGCATTTAACACGTAAGAAAAAAGCCCTCTATTAAGGGCTTTTCACTCTGCTTCTTATAAGAAAGAAGTGCTTCCGATTTGATTAAAGTTGATATTCATAATGTTATCGAAATCATAATGAAAAAATTAGAGATTATATGCCTTTCACGTTCTTAGTGGTCTATATTTATGAAACGATACTTATGCTCACTCTACTATTCCTTCATTGTTAATACCCACTCAAAACCTCAGACATTCGTTCCAATTTTGAATTATAGCTATCCTCAGTTTCATAAGGGCTTTCTTCCAGAAATTCTACAACCCTTTCATCAACTGGCATACCGCTTCGTACAAATTCTCGCATCATAATAATATCTCGCTCTTTCATCGTTCTCTCCTTCTTTTTCCTCCCAATGCCTTGTAAGAAGTTGTTAATATGCATATCCTTTTGTTCCTCCAAGCAAATTGCTTTAAAATTGCATTTATCACATTGCTCTTTATTCTCTGTCTTGTGGAACACACCCATAACTTCTGTGTCGGGTATATTTATGTGTTCTTCTAACTCAGCCATTCTCTTCGCACTTTGCTGAATTATATTTCGTAGACTATCAGTATCGTATGTATCTATAACATATGATTTGCTTGTGCCATTTTCTAAGTATTCATTACTCACCAGGATGTCTTGTATGTTCGCTCCATATGTATTTTCTAAATACATTGCATAGAGAGCAAGCTGTTGTGCATCTTGCGGTTTCTTCTTTCCCGACTTCCAGTCAATAATTCCCCATATATCATTATCTTGGTCATGATATATTAGATCGGCTGAAAGAATCACTTTAACTCCATCCACATAAAATGAACGGAATTTTTCCGCCTCCATTATTTTTACACTTCCTTTAACAATAAGTTCATTAATTGTTGTAGAATGGATAAATCCGCTAACGCACTTGTCTATTCTTTGCTTGATAAACTGAGTAGTATTCTTACCCAAACCACCATCATAATAAATCTCATAAAGCATAGTATTTGCTTTGGGATCTTTGTACCACAGGTCTAAATCACTTTTGGACTTTCTAAACGACTGTTCAAGCATATCACTCAACCTTCCCCTTATTTTAGTTTCAGATAAGACCTCTCCTGTTTCCATAAATGTATTAACTTCTTCTTCAATGATTTGGTGAAGCAATTCTCCAAAGAGTAAAAACACATTTTTTATGTGTTTCAATCGCCATGCAAGTTGGAGGAATGGTGGCTTACTCTCAAACTCACCTCTCTTAGCAATATAATAGTTTAATGCCCACTTCATTTCGCACTCCATTAGCATCTTGTGTTTTGACAGTGACCAGAACCCGTATTTATTACGCATTTATCTCTCTCCTTTTTTAATAGGGTTGTCTATGTAACAGCATTAAAAAGACACTCTCCATTTATCGGAAAATGCCTTATCTTTACTCACTGAATTTTGTTGTTTCTTATATAACAGATACATATTTCCACTCCTCCATTGTTCAGTAGTTTTAATATATCGCATTATTAACCGTCAATTTATTTCTAAAGCACTATCAGAAGTTATTAATCGCTTCATCAATTATGTATTCTTTTACCCTAACCCAGATATCTATTATGCTATATGTTTCGATTTCCTCATTGTTCAGATAGCTCCATATTTCATCTTCATAGTCATCTTCATTGACAAAGGAAAGAAGGTAATCAGTTGTAGAATTATACTCTTCTCTCCTTCTGTAACAAAAGGTATTATCCAATGCAATGTTTGCAAGACCATTTATGATTTCATCCAATTTCCTTATCAAATCCTTACCACCCTTTTTCTATATTATCCACGCTAATGTCCAGAATGTTTTTTTGTAAATTACCAATTCTAATTTCACATATCCCCCAAAAGGCCCTTGACGCCAGTCATTAGCTTTCTATTATTTATTACATACTTCTCCTACAATCTTTATTTTTTGAACCAACCTAAATTTACAACAGGCTAATATTCTTCACCTATTAACCAAAACAACCTTTTATTGCACGTATCACTTTCAATGCCATTTCATTTTGGAGTTCAATTTTCGATTTTGTAGTTTCACTCAACTTAGTTGTTCCTCTAATTGGTGTGATTATCTTTTTAGGTTTTATTGGTTTATTCATGTGCAATCCTCCTAATTAAGATGAAAAGCCACCCCACTCTATACAATAGCAAAAGGCCACATTTCTTTTACTCGTAGCAAGTCTGTTTCTAAAGGAGTTTTTCAACTTAACTACATACCAATCTAAATATCCATCTGTTGGTAAAAATTAGATCCCTGTTGTATGATTGACTTAATTTTATATACTTCATTTTCAACCTCTAATAGTCTTTTAAATGCAATTACTTCACTATCACTTGATTCACTACATAAATTTTCAATTTGTTCAGATACTCTCTGAAGTAAAAGATTTATGATTCCAAATTTCCTCTCAATCATTAGCTTCTCCGATTCTCTTAACCTTATTAATGCCAAGTCCGTATTTACCTTATTGATAAATTCATAAAAATCAAGATTACCTTTTTTCTGATTACAAGATAAACAACTCGTTACGCAATTCGAAAAGGTTGTATGGCCGCCCTTCGAGATGGGTTTGATGTGTTCCAGTGTATTGCCTTCCTTCCGACAATAAAAGCAAGTGTACGAATCTCTTTCAAATATCATTCTCCGAATAGCCTTATGGCTAAAAGGCTTAAAAATCTTCGTTTCACTTACGACAAATGCTAATCCCTCTTTAACTAATGAGGTTGCAATTTCATAGGATGTTTTATAACTGTATGACTTTCCCTTTACGAGTTGTACTTTAATCTCTGCACCTTTTTTTAGAACTCTATCTTTGCGATCAGGATTGTTTTTATGTATCTTTCGCTTGATTTTGAAGCATTTCTTGCAAACACCTTTTCTTTTACGAGAAGACTTTTTATCAAATTCCGTATAATACTTCTCTTTACCGCAAAAAGTACAGTTCTTGTACAGCATACAGACAGTTCCAACTTCCATTAACCTCTTCTCCCTTCCTTTAACATTAGGTATTTATACTTTCTATGATTAGGATTATTGTGAGCAAAACATGAACGTTGATTGCTACCATGAAAATACGTTTTGACACACTATGTCTAATCTCTCTCTTTACACCATGACTGTTGAGGAGTTCATCTATTGTAATAATAGTAACGATAAAGCCACCAATTATGAGAAGCATCACGACTTGAATTAGTTCCATCACCACCCATTACCTTCTTCGATTTATTAGTTCAATAGCTTTATCAATTCTCTTTATGATTTTACTAAAACCAAAATCAGGCACTCTTGAAGCAGGTCGGTATGGATTCTTCTTTCTTGCCTTCCCTCTACTAATTCCTGTTTTTTTCTGCACATTATCACCCCTAATACGTTTGTGAAAAATTATTTATGAATTGTGATATTACTGTTAAAAGAGAAGTATCTTTATAAAAGCTCCTATTATCATCCCACTAATAAGCATCAAGAGATCCATGGTTATATCACTAATGGTATCCTCTTTTACCAATTTACTAATTGACTTGTTTAAACCTGACATAAACCTTCCTCCTTTTTTCTAATACCGTTACCTAAGCAACATTAAAAAAACCGACCAGGAAATTCCTGATCGGTTTTAAAGTGTTCATTATTTAATTGGATAATATGGTCTAATAAACAATTTTTCATAAATTGCTCCCTTATATCTCCAAGTATTAGTTCTGTATTGGTGTATTTTGTAAAGAATATCATAAACCACCTATTTTAATAAGTCAATAGATTATATTCAATATATTGGTAATTACATGGATATCAAATGATTAGAGTTTTTATCTTGGAGAGACACTTTTCTTATGGAGTGTTCTAAATAGTGAGGGACAACTATCAACTAATCAGTAGTTTATTAGGTGGTTAATAGAAAGAGATTTATTGCTCATTATCGGGATCATAGCTATTTATTATCTACTCTCTATATTGATTATATCTGCTGAGCAGGTCATGATTAGATAATAAATTAGGAGAATTTATACATTACTCTTTTAGTCCCGCTTTCTTTACTGCTACTGACCATAGACCATTACCCAATCGCCTGGAGATATAATATGCCGTTGGGAGGTTCTTTCCCTCTGCCCATTTCTTATACTCGGCTATGGTCAAGTGACTTACTCCCGTTTCCCTGGTTGCTATTTGCAATATACTAATTAGTTCCTCATGTTCACTATTCCCCATTGATACGTCTGCTACCTGGAGTGCTTTTTTCCAATACCCTCCCCCTAATTGTTTTGTGATTTGGGATACTGACGGCAATCCTTTGTCTTTTGCCCAATTAGTATAGTCCACTTGACTTAAATACTCTTTCCTAACTTCTCGTATTGCCATATTTAATATTTCGATAAGTTCAATTTCGCTGTAACTCTTTTTACTTATATCACGATTAAAATATAAAGCTACCTCTTCCCAACTTGCACGAAGCCTTGCTTTAAATGCAGATGCAGAAAGAAAGCCTTTTGGTTTTGCAAAAGAATCCCATTCAGACATTGTAGGAAATCTACCATTTTCAATAAGATATTCTTCAAAATTTTTTACTTCGTTTTCCCATCTTTGCTTTGTTTCTTCTGGTGTTTGCCGATACCACAAAGTTACTTCTCGGTTCCTGAGCTTATTTTCTCTGTCACGTTTTCTCGATTCTTGAAGTTGGGTAAATAGATCAAACTCTTTTTCTTTAGTTTCTATTACACAGTTGGTAGATTGAGCATTATTTTTCAAATTAGTCCCCCCTTCTCAAAAATCCCCTTTTAGATAGCCACTGTTGATATTCTCACATTTGAAATAATGTCATTATAAATGATCATATTAATCTAACAAAATTGTCCATTAGTGATGTAAAATCAGCTTTAATATTTAATTTTTATTGCTAATGTTGCCCATTCCTTTTCTTGTTCTGGAGAATAAATCTCATATGTTCCATCTATCATTTCTTTCATTGACCAACCTTCACAGTCAAAATCTTGAAGCGGAATGTCCTCATACATCGATTGAAACGTATCATATATTTTTATGTCTGTTACTTGCACTTTCATAGTCTCATCTTGTTCGGGAACCTTTATGAATTCAATCGTATCTCCAATTTTTATCTTTCTTCTCTTTTCATCATTTAAGCGTACTTCAACCTTTTTCTTTCCATCTTTAATAGAATCAAAATACTCACCATACAAACCCATTTGATGTATCATTCTTTATTTCACCTCGTTTTGTAATAAACTTCCCTTCATAGTTTAAAGAATCGGCAGTTCCCAATCTTCTAAAAGTCCCCAAGTAATTTCAGGCTTTCCATTTAATGATTTCATTGAACCCACATAAACTTTTTCATTGTACTTTCCTATTTCTTCGTAATGTTTAACTATTTCTTTGGTTGTTGCTGAAACATTGTGATTCAGAATATCTTCATAACCAATCCATGATAGTGAACCTTCATCACTTTCAAGTAAAGTAGTATTTTTAGATACCATTCCATTGAAAACATATTGAATTCGAATTTCTTGACTATCCTTTATCCTAAGTACAATGTATTTAATTGCAAGATTTTTTATGTAATCACTCTTTAAACCCGTTTCTTCTTCTATCTCTCTTAAACAAGCTCTTTTAGGATCATTTATTTCATTACCTTCTATATGACCGCCAATTGGCACTATCAATCCCGCAAGAAATGTATCCACTGGCTTCTTTTGAAGAAATAAAACTTCATGTTCTTCATTTTTAAGAAAAGCAACTGACATTTGTCTAAGTTTCATCACCTTAACCTCCCTATAGAGTTTATTTATATTTTTCTTTATTAAGTTCTTCTTTTAGATAAAAACACTTTTCTAAATCTATATCATATACATTTGCTAATCCAATGACATAATACAGCACATCATATAGTTCTTCTTCAATTGTGCCTTTAATTGTTCCTTGTTGTTCCAATCTTTTATCCTTACGCAATACCTCTGCAAGTTCTCCAACTTCTTCAATTAACTTTTGAAAATAAGCATTCTTTAATTCTGGTTTGTAATCCTTTGCCTTAATGTAATTCTGCAATTCTTTAATCGTGATATTCTTCTCCATTTTATCTCCCTCTTTTATTGTACTCGCAAAATGATTGTATTTTTAAAAATCAAAATCTTACTTTTTACAATATCTGCACTTAGAACTTCGTCTACTGTTAGGTGCTTTCTTCCATTCATGACCATTCTCACATTGCCACCAGTGTTCTTCTCTTGCGTATGCTCCTACTTCATAAGGGCTTGTACTACCATTTTTGGTTGGATGCCATTGTTTAGCTATTTCTGGTTTTTTAACCGCTAATGACTTTTCTCGCTTTGCCTTTTTCGGTAAGTAACGACCATATAATTCATAGCAAGTTGGACAGCCCCGCCCCTCTACCCGACTATAAACAAAGGCAGGATAACTATGGCTTCTCTCACATATCCAAAATACTTTATCATGAGATCCTTTTGTCACTTCTGAGGGTGTTAGGTCTCCATTCTGTTTGTAGTCCCATTCCTGTACAAGATGCGGATGTGTAGTAGAAAGACAGTTTGTATCATTTACCCTTTTACCTGCACAATAAGGACATCCCTCACCGCCACCAGTTCTCTCATTAATCATCTTATCGTATGTCGATCCACAAGTTGGACAATCCCAATAAACAAGTTGATTAGAAAAAGGTAAATATGTATCGGGAGAATTAAAATCGTTATTCTCATAATTCCATTCTTTTGCGATTTCAGGGAACAATAACTCTAAATTATGCTCTTCCGTTGCAACCTGACCATGACACACCTTACATCCATGACCTTGTGCTTTGCTTCCTATCTGAGCTAAAGTTGAGTGCTTTTGTTCACAGATAAACCAAGCCTTGAAATTTGAATATTGCTTGAAATGTTCAGGTCTTAACGGATAGTTTTTCTCATAATCCCATATGTCTTCTATTTCTGGACACTTTTCCAATAAATTATCCTTTTCTATAATAGGTGGGATTTGAGCAAGAATAGGGATATTGTCAATATCAACATTGACCTTATTTATGAATCTATTAATTTCATTTGTAAATCCATTATTTTGTTTATCAATCATAGATAATAGGTGTTTTATCATGTTACCAATCGTTTTATTCGAAGAACGTTCATAGAGGTATTCCTGGACTCCCTCAATATCAAGAGGTGGTAATCCATTATCTCTAATACGCATTAAGCGATATCCTTTTTCTACTAATAATCGACTCTTTTCCCTATCGGTCACTATTCTTTCCCTATGGGTATGTCCACCATCATATTCAATGACGAGATTCAGAGAAGGGATGAAAACATCTACGGATTTGTAGTTTCCTATTCCCTCAATTTGGGCATTTAACTTTGCATCGGTAAAAAGTTGTTTTATATAAAAATAAATAGCCAGTTCTGGAAACCCAACATTATATCTTTCATGACATTTCGGACATCCAGTATTCTTAATGGCCCTACTTTTTGCTTGTGTTTTCCAAACATGCTCACATTCTTTACAACACCAAACGATACTCTTGTCCGAGCCAGAGCTTACATTAAGTGGAGTATTCTCCTTATTTTCTATTGTATGCCACTCTTCAAGAAGTTCTGGTCGTTCATCTGCAATGAAACCTCTTATATTTTTCATATATAATTCTCCAATATTTACACCATAATTTTTACTCTAATGTCATTAAGATAGTGACAGGCTACGATGTAATTCCAACGTAGCTCTTATTCTTCATGCTACTAACTTGTTTTTTCAAATTATATCCATTAATTTATATCTATTTTAACAGAGAAGACACTCGATGTAGGCGTAACTTTTTAATCAACCATCAATATGTATAAACAGGAACATTTGTTCTATAATAAACAAGAGGTGATATAGTGGCGTTACGTGATCGTGGCAAACTCAAATGGAATTCAGCATTTTTCATGCCTGAACAAGTTACAATGCTAAGAGATTTCATGGAAGACTCTCGAAGAGAAAGCAAGCCTATTCTGGATGAATACCAATTTGAGGAATTTGAGAGAGATATGCTCTTCTCAATGGAGTATGTTGTTCCTTTAAAATTAAAAGTTTGGCGGGAAGGCATTTTCTCAGATTATAAGGGGTTATTGCATAGACTTGATGAAAAAAGCAGAAATGTTTACTTAGAAGTAGAGAATCGTGGGATTGTTAGAATCAACTTTAATGAAATTGTTGGTGTAGAAGTGGAAGATATCTAATATAGTCTTGGTAAAGTTATTAACAAAATAACATTGTCCCAATATTGTCCTCTAATTGTCCTGTAGATGACTGTTTATGGCAACATAAAAATGTAGGTTATGGCATTTAATTTGTGCAGGCCCCGAGGGGCCTGCACAAATTAAAAAAGGCCACTTGTCAACATTCCAAAACACACATACACTTCCTGTTGGGTACAAAACGTGCAGGAGGTATTAAGGAGATGTTGGCTGTGGCCGAGATTAAGTATATCAGACATGAAGTTAACAATAAAGGCTGCGGGTATGCAGATGTAGCTAAAAGAATGGGGAAAGATTCAAGGACGATTAAGAAATACGCGGACTTGGAAGATTTCAACGAAAAGCCTAAAAAGAAACAGACAAGAACAGCACCTGTATTAGATCCAGTGAAAGCCATACTAGATGAATGGATTAGGGAGGATCTGAAAAAGAAAAAGAAGTTTCGTAGAACAGCCAAGAGAATGTGGGAACTATTGAAAGATCATCATGGATTTAAAGGATCCGACCGAACGGTCAGGGACTATGTTTCCACAAGGAAAAAAGACTTCCTCAACGAGACGGATGAGGCTGCTCTTCCACTCAAATCCATTCCAGGAACCGCCCAAGTGGATTTTGGTGAAGCTCCATTTATCTATGGAGGAGAAGAAATTGTATTACCGTTCCTAGTGATGTCCTTCCCTTCCAGTAACGGCTTTTATTTTCAGGCTTTCCCATCCCAAAATAAGGAGTGTTTCCTTGAGGGGATGAAAAGAGTATTTCACCATATGGGTGGAGTACCCAAGGCTATTAGGTTTGATAACCTCACTCCTGCCGTTAAGAAAGTCTTGCCAAATGGTGAACGGCAACTAACGGACGAGTTCCAGAACTTCGTCCTTCACTACGGTTTCGAGTGTGAATTCTGCAATCCTAATAGTGGTAATGAAAAGGGCCATGTGGAAGCAATGGTCAAGTATATCAGAAATAATTTCCTCCTCCCAGGACTTCATGTCATCAACCTGGACGAGCTAAATAA
This sequence comes from Bacillus sp. ISL-55, assembly GCF_018613155.1. GTDB lineage: Bacteria > Bacillota > Bacilli > Bacillales > Cytobacillaceae > Mesobacillus. Next base: position 48,157 of record NZ_JAGGQU010000035.1, read on the forward strand.
GGAATTATGGGCTATGGCAGAGAAAGACCGTGATAGGAAGCATTACCAGAAGGAGAAGATGATTTCAGAACTCTTTGAAGAGGATAAGTCTGCCTTCCTCTTATTACCGTCTAAAGAGTACGAGTGTGTCAGGTATGAAACCCTGAAAGCTGATAAGTATGGATATATCAAGTTGGATCTTAATCTGTACTCCACTTCTCCCCGATATGCGCAAAGCAAGGTACTGGTGAAAATTTCATATGACAAGGTGGATATCTTGAATGATAATCACCAGCTTGTCGTCAGTCATTCCCGGCTTTATGGCCAGTATAGAAAGTCCATGAAATGGCAGCCGTATCTGAACCTGATGGCCAAACGGCCTACGGCACTTAAATATACAGGGTTTTATGACCAACTTCCGGAAGAATGGAAGAACTATTTTGAAGCATGTACAGTGGCAGAAAAGCCGGAGGCACTGAAACTATTATCAACGATCTTAAAGGACCATGATTTCATCATGATTACTAAAGCACTGGTCATGGCCTCTGAACGTGGGCATCCCTCCGTGGATGCGATTAAACAAGTATTCTATCAACTTATTAATGGACGTGGAATCCGAAGTGACATAAAGCCGAGGTCGTCTTTGCCTCAACTCCCAGATGCGACACGAGGACTAGGACATTATGACAAGCTCCATAAGGGAGTGGAATCATAATGAATGACCTAATTAAGTCTTATGCAAAAAAACTGAAGTTGAGCTGGATCAAGGAGCACTTTGATGAAGTGGAAGCTACGAGTAATCAAGAATATCTACTTAAGCTTTTTCAAGCTGAAATCCAGCAGCGTGAAGAGCGAAGGATGAATCTCCTTTTAACACAGGCCACCCTCCCAAAAGTGAAAGGAAAACCGTTTGATTGGGGTGAGGTCCAGGTTCCAGCAGGATTGACAAAGGAATCCCTATTAAATGGAGAGTTCATGGAAAGACAAGAGAATGCGATATTTTACGGAGGGGTAGGCGTTGGAAAGACCTATCTAGCGACCTTAATTGGTTTGAATGCCATACATAGGTTTGGCAAATCAGTTAAGTTCTACACAGTGGCAGGGTTAGTAAACCGGCTTCTAGAGGCAAATGAAAAGGGTACTTTGCCGAAATTGTTCAAGCAAATAGAAAAGCTGGATCTATTAATCCTTGATGAACTGGGGTATATTCCACTGCACAAGCAAGGTGGAGAACTATTATTCCAAGTTATTTCGATGTGTTATGAGTCCAAGAGTATTATTATTACGACCAATCTTCAGTTCGGTCAGTGGAACCATGTCTTTGGAGATCCCATACTAACGGAAGCAGTCATTGACCGACTGATCCATCACTCTCATCTGGTGGTATTTAATGGCGATAGTCATCGCTATAAGGAGTCATTATTACAAAATTAGAATACGGTTGGCAGGTGGCTACATTTTTAACTGCCGTTTCATGCATTTTTTGCTTGCCAAATACA